>CAYGPK010000003.1:0-156385 GCA_964351975.1 uncultured Methanosarcinales archaeon | reverse complement strand
TATATTATCACTTAAGCAATATGTTACATAACTAACTAAATCTTCAAACATCATTATTTATTCCCCCATTTACTTACATGAGAATCAAACATATTATTTACAGCATGTTTACAACTATCACTACAAAAGCTATTATCCTTGAAAATAAATCTTAAAATAGGGATTGTTTTTCCACAATAAACACAATTCATTTTTCTAACCTCTCTAATGTATAATCATAAAAGCAAAATCTATTATGGAATCCTCTTCTATGCCAATATACTTGTTCCCAATCAGCTAAATCTGTTATTGGTAATTCTTCATCACAATGTTTGCATCTTTTCATTTCACATACCTCTTAATCCCTTTCATTATGTCAGCTCTAGTATAAACTGGAAAATCTTTACCAAGAAGAGATTGATACTTTCTTTTAGCTCTAGAATCAATTAATAAGAGAATTACATTATCGTTATACTTTAATCTAACATCTTGGAATTTCTTTTTTAGTCTAGGTTTATGAATCATAAAACCTATCCCTGTTTCAACCTCAACTGCAACCTCAACACCTTTTCTAGTTCTAAAAGTCAAATCTGCATCTTTAACAATATTAATTTGAATATCTTTAGCATTTGTTTTTTCTAGTAACTCTTTAACCGCATATACAAAATAAGTATGTTCAAGAGACTCAACTTTATTTTTCTTAACCCAAAACATTCTATACTTACCTTCACCCACTGGGACTACTTTAACCATCTCATAACCATTGTTGATTAGATAGTTTTTTTGAGTTCCAGTTAAATTCTCATCTTTGAATAAACCTTTCTCTAAATTAAGCTTATCAAATTCATTTTCATTAACAATAGTTTTTGTAATGATTGTTTTACTGATAATCTCATCAGCATTAGTTGTCACAATGTCATGTTCAATTGGAGATGCTATAACTTCTAATTCTTGATGATCATTATCCATGATTAAAATTCCTTTACCTTTATTTGCTGTAAGAAGATATTCTTTTTCCATTGAAGATAAATGAAAAGTTTTCATAACCTCAGGAATTACAGATGTTTTTTGTCTTAGTAAAAATGTATATGATGAATTGTTAAGTACAGCTTTACCTGCTTTTGAGGATAGTAAATCAAGTACATCTTGAGTAATTAGTAGAAGACCTAAATTTGATTTCCTACATGTTTTAACTATTACAAAAATATAATTTGAACCTTTAGTTTTACTTAACAAACTCCATGCTTCATCAACAATAAGAAGTTTTCTTTCTTTTGTTTGTTTCATTTTCTTGTATACATAATCTAAAACAAGAAACATTGCAACAGGTTCAACTTGTTCAGGCATATCACCAATATCAAAACAAACAAAATCATTATCAAAATCTAAATTAGTTTGTCTGTTAAAAAATTTGAAAACTCCATCAGTATACATGTATAATCTATTTAGTAATACTTGATATGAAATTTTATCTAAAGAGTTAGATTTTTTAGAATCCTTTTCTAAAATTTGATACAAATCTTTTAGAATTGGCATCTTATCAACATTTTTATAAGATGTATCAGTTATATTGTATTTCTTGTATGTTTTTACAATAGCTCTATCTAAGATTGTTTTTTGGGCTTCAGATAATTCTCCAAACATAACTTTAAACAAGTCCATTAACATTAACCTTTTATTAATTAAATCTTGACCCATTAAATCAAGAGGATTAATTATAGATTCAGAATATCTTGAGATTGTAATTAAAGTTCCATCTACATGGTTACATAGTTCATGGTATTCACTTTGAGGGTCAATTACCATAACTTTAGTTCCAGATAATAATTGTCTTAAGATAAGTAATTTAGTAAAATAAGATTTTCCACTTCCTGAAGTTGCCAAAACTACACCATTTGCATTTGATAGTTTGAATATATCTTTGATTACTGGAACTTTATTCCTGTTAAGGCCAAGCATAACTCCACTATTTTGAACATCTAAGAATGTACTAGTATATGGAATAAATGTTCCAAGTGCTTTTGTTGTAATATTCTTTTCAATCTTTAATTGATCGTTTGCAACTGGCATGATAGATTTATATCCTTGAAGTTGTCTAAAGTAAGGAATATGAGGAACCATCATAACTGAATTTAATTCAGCTTTAACTTTAGCCGTTAAAAGGTCTAATTCTTTTTTTGATTCACTCTTACAATTAATATATAATGAAACCTCAAATAATCTTTGCTGACCTCTTTGAATCCTATCTAATATCTTTTGAGTATCTCCATATTGATTATCAAGTGATCTATTTTGTAATTGTTTTTTATTTAATGCAAACAAATCTGCTTTTTGTTTATTTAATTGATTGTTAAGCATTAAAGTTGAAGACTCATTATTGTAAGGCATGATGTGTATGGAAATATCAAAATCTTCATTTGTAGAAATAATCTTATCTAAGAATCCTGACTCAACAACATTAGGGTAATCTTTAACAGCAATAATTCTACAAAACTTTTCATTAATTTTGAAATAGTCTGGGAAGTTTTCAATTTTATTTGGAGCAATCAAATAATTAATTGAGTTATTTTTAAAGTTATTATTATATTCATTCTTATCAGTTATATCATTAAAAAATAAATGAAGATCTTTAATTATTGCTTTATCATTTAACCTATTAGATAAAATTCCAATTTGTCTTAGCTTATCTATACAGATTTGAGTTTGATTATCTAAATTTGTTTGCTCAGTTATAACTAAAAAGAATCTTCTATTTCTAAGTTTATTTTTCTTGATTAGACTCTGCATGAACTTGAAAAAGTCATTAAATAATCTAGTGTTAGAGTTTCTTGATTTCAACTCATCTAAATATTCAGTAATTGAAAGGTTATTAGTTGTGATTACAAATTGGATAGGAAAATCTAGTGAGTTTAGAAATTTTCTAAATCCAAATACTATTGCTTCTTTATCTTCATCGTTTTTTATACTAAAGTTAATTGGAGTTGTTTCAATTATAGCAAGTCTTTTTGATTTCAAATAAACTGAATTATTTTCAATCTTTTGAACTCCTAAATACTTCCCCATTAATAATGAGTTAATTGAAATTAACTTGAATTTAAAGAAAATTATAATTCTATAAATCCAGTCTTTAAAGTTTAGGTAGATAAATCCTATTCCTAGTAAGGTTATTGGAATTGAAATAATTAATCTTAAATAAAAATTAATTGAATCAAGTCTCATAATAAAAACAACAATAGTTGAAAATATCATTAACCATCCTACTTGATGAAAAGTTAGGTTTAGGAAAAATTTTTCTTTATACTTTAATTGTTTTGGAATTTCATATGCCATTTTAAATATATTTAGTTAAATCCTCGTTATTTTTTGGTTGTTCAATTTTCTCAGTTTTTGTTTGGTAATAGTGCTGATGATTATGTTGTGAGCTAACAATATTATTTATTTCTGAGAAATTTATTGTTCCTTTAATTATACCTTCTGAGAATTTATAGAACACATACCCTATAATGAAAAAACAAATAATTAGTATGATTGTGTTCAATGCTAACAAATCATCTGCATATGACATTGTATCACACCCTAAAATGATTATTGATGCAATTACTGGAAAGAACATGTAAAAACTAATTATCTTAAACATGATAGCTCCAATTCCTCTTAGTTTAGGAATGTAATATGAAAAAATAGCAATAGGAATTAGAATTAATCCAATACCTAATACAAGATATCTAATTGAAAATAATAAAAAAAGTATTATTAGTTCAAGAAAGAATATTAATGCTAAAGCGAAATCTACACCTATACTACCCATATTCAAAATGGCACTACTTGAATGTTGAATCAAAAGAAAGTCGTCAGATACAAAATTAAATATCGTTGAAGTTAATGCTCCTGAAACTTCCATTGCAAGTCCATATAAATAATATGATGCTGAAGCTAAAATTAAAATTACTAATGAATTGAAAATGTTCTCTTTTGCAATACTTTTTTTAACAGGGTCATATGAATGAACAATCATCATAATTCCTGAAAGTGTCATGTGAATAGCAATTAATGAATTAACTAAATATAACATCATCATCCATTTACCTTTAGCTATTTCTAAATCTGGAAATTCAATCATTAAGATTTTAACATAATCAAGTAATCCTTGTATTGGTGCATTAATTAATCCATACAATTTATCAAAGAATAAATCAAAACATGCTTCAATATCAAATATTCCACATTCCCTTACATCTTCGTTTGGAGTTTGAGCAAATACTCCTGGTGTAACTAGTAATAATACTAGAAACAAAAATGGAAACATTTTCTTTAGGATTTTTTTACCTATAATATATGTCAAGTATAATCCAGTTCCAAATAATAATAAGTTTAGTAAAATTCTTAGTATCTTCTTAAATGGTTCTTCTTTAAAATCAGAAATTGTCTTATTGATTAACTGGTATTCACAATCACCCTCTTTAGTTTTGAAAAAGTTAGTTGAAAATATATTACAATCACTTAAATTTGATAAGTAAACTATAGTTCCTGTCTTGATTAAATTTCTAAAACTAGAGTGAGTTGAATCTACAGCTTTGATTTTTAAAAATTCTAAATCTGTAAAGTATGCACTAAATTTATAGTTATATTCTCTATAGTATGAATCATTATTGTATATCAACAAATTTGAATATGATGAGTTGTATATTCTACCATTTAATGTTTTTTCATACTGATCTTCAATAATGAAATTAGGTAAACTTGATTCATTGTATAAACTTAAAGTAATGCTATCATTCACATTTATACTATCTACCTGATATGTTGTTTTAGAATATTCACAAATTAATTTATACTCTTGACATTTATTATTTTTGTAGTGTTTACATAACTTATCAAATCTATACTCATCAATTTTCATTGATAATTCAACATTATAATTTAGAGTTAATTCTGTATCTTTACTTATTGGTAATTGCTCAGAGATTGGGATTTGTATTCCATTCTTGAAAAGTTTAGATTCATCATAAATATTATTTAAGCTATATTGATTTCCACAAACTTTCCCATTGTCAGATAAATCATTAGAACTTAAAAAATAACTTTGAGGAATTAAATATTCATAATAATTATCTATTCTTAGATTTGTTTGGTTAGGGACTAATAACTCTCCTTTATATTCAATAGATGGACTAACATCTAATATTTTTGTAAATACATTTTTTAGAAGTGTTGAATCTGTTTTGTTAATAATTGAGATATAATTCTCTCTAGTAAGATTATTATTATAACTTGATACAAATTCATGGTTTGGATATAATGAATCTTTGTATATCAAATTAGCTACTAAGTCCTTATCTATTTCTATACTTTGTAAACAATTATCTTTTAGTTTTTGATCTGCAAAATAATTACAATCAAAACTATATACTAAATTAATTGAAAACAAGAATAGAAAAATTATTAACAATTTTTTCATTCTCAGAAATTTGAAAATATTTTAATCAGTGTTGGAACAGCCCAAACGAATATTAATCCTCCTGTTGTGTAAGTTGCAATCATTTTTGACATGTCCCTTAAACTTGGGTCTTGACCTGCAAACAAGAATACTATTCCTGCAAATGTGTATGCTAAAGCTGCAATTCCTGTCGCTGCATATTGTGCTAATCTTACTAACTTCCAAATTGGACTTAATAATAAGTCTGCATCTGCTTTTTCTTCTTCTGTCATTTCATACTGACCGATACTAAAAGCTATTGGTAGTACAATCAACATGGCTATTAATATTGAAATTATTTTTACCATACAATTGGTAGTAGTATAAAATATAAAATCTAGATGTTGGAGATATTAATATCTCCTACTTAATGGTTGGATTTTCGAAGAAATTTCGAATTAAGAATTTTTGAAAATAGTTTATAATCTACAAATTATAAGTTAAACCACTATTTAAATTTATTGTGAAAATAAAAATAATTATAAATAATAAACATTTGAATTTAATATGAAAAAAGAAATCCCTAATTTTATTTATCAAGGAACTTTTGAATTTGATCCTAATGTGCATGTTTTTCCTCCTGAAGAAATTGAAAAGAAGAAGGATGAAAAAGCAATTTTACCTTTAATTGAAAAATTAAAAAAAGAACTTAAATCTAAAAAGAAAAAAAATAATCAAAAAGAGCGAATGAAAGAAATTGATATGACTAAAAATTTATTTCAACAATACCAAAATATGCGATTTCTTAAATTTCAATTAAGTGAAACTGAAATTTTTCCTAAAGAAGTTAGAATGCCTAAAATATATAGAATCCAATCTCCTGAACCTCATACTCTTTATACTGATTTATTTGATGAACCACAAGAATGGTATTCTATAAAAAACTTTATTGAAGAATTTGCAATTCAATCATATCTTACCTATGAAGTGGGAATGTGGTTAGCAAGTATTTCAAGTGCTGTAAATTGTTGTGAATATATTTTGAAATATGAATATTTAAGAATATTGAACAAAGAAGATGCAAAAAAATTAAATTTAGATAGAAATTATACTTTAGGTTATTTCTTAAGAAATGACAATAATGCACTTAAAAAATTAAAAATAAAAACTAAGTTTTATGATAAAATTGATTATATTAATTGTATTAGGAGCACCTTATATCATTTTAATTCACAGAAATTTAAAAAAGTTAAAAATAAAGGAAAAATTGAAGTTGAGAAGAATGGCGATTTAGATTCTGAAATGTCTGTTCCAATATTTGCTTATAGAGTTTATCAGATAATGCTAGATTTAATAAATCATTTTTATAGTAAAGAAAAACAATTGGAATATATTTTAGAATGTAGAAAAGATTGGCAAAAGAAGAGAAATATTAAAGAATAAATTATTTTTTACAAACTATAAAACAATAATCATTATTATGAACTAAAGGTTTAACCATTTTAATCAAATGTTCTTTTAATTTATCTATATCTTCTAGAGACCATTGAAGATAAGGTTGAAAGAAAAGAGCTGATACTTTGTAGATATCTAAAATCTCTTGTTTTGTCTCAAAAGTGTTCTCATCTTCAACAATCTCTGATGTAACTTTAAATCCTCCTTTTGTGAAATCTTCAATTAAACTTAATCTATTTAATTTATATTTCTCCAAATTAAAATCTCTAAATTCATTTAAAAATTTAAACAATTCAGCTTTTTCAATTAGTTCAATTGAAATTATAATTCCATTATTATTTAATTTCTTCTTTAGGTTAGAGATAATTTCAGATTTATTTTTCATACTATGTAAATTAATTTTACCTATAATAATTACATCATACTTAAACTCATTAATTGATGAGGTAACTTTAGCAGGTCTAAATTTCAAATTATTTAATTTTAATTGATCTCTTTTTACTCTACAATATTTAATGTATTTTCTATTATGGTCAATACCAACTACTTCATCATAAAATTTAGATAATGAGAATGTTAATCTTCCAGTTCCACATCCGATATCTAAAACTCTTAGATTTTTTCTATTTCCAAAAGTTTCTTGAATTGTGCTAACTATCTTACTTATTTCTTTTTTAGTATTTTGATTAACTTTCTTATTCCACATATCTAATTTCTCAGCAACATACAAATCAATCTTAGTATTAATTTCTTCTAATATGGTCTTATCAGCTAAATGATTAAATATCTCTCCAAATTGAGACTCTTTTTCACTATAATGCATTACCTTCTCATTATTTGTGATAATAAGGTTTTTGTATAAATCCTGATAATAATTCACATACGAATCTGAAATCTTATACTTTAAACTTCTTCTTTCAACAATACCTTGTTCTTTCATTTCTAAAATTTTCCTATTAACATTATTATAAGATAAATTAAGATTCTTTGAAATTTCTCTACAAGTACTCAAAGGGTTACCTGATATGAAAAATAGTATTCTCTCTTTTAATGCAAAACTATTCTCTTCAATTCTAGGTATGCTTTGTGTTGTCACTTTATATAGTAACAATAAGTGTTCAAACTATATAAAGGTATTTTTCTAAATCTTGAACGATAAGAAGAAAATTAGATATAAAAAAGACAAATTATTCAATATTTGAACTATTATTTTGACGGATTAATATAATTGTCATGGTAATCAAGTAAAGTTTCAGCTTTAATTATTGAACTAAATTTATTTACAAAATCATCTTCAAATGCTTTAAAACAGGCATTATCTTTGAAAATACCTGTAAAGAATAAGTCTCCTGAACCCATAGTAAATGATAAGTGAATTACTTCATTTTTTTCTAATAAATATTTTTTAAATTCTTCTAATTGTAAAAATCCCTTCATTTTCAGTTCAATTATGAAAATTTTTCTAACATAACCTTCACCTAATAAATCAGAATTTAAGAATGGTTTTATATCTATTAAAACTCCTTTTTCAAAGAGTTCATTAAACAATTTAGTTACTGTTTCTCTAGTTGATTTCATTTTAATTGCCATTTCAGTCTTAGAAATAGTAGGGTTTTTAGCAATTATATCAAATAAATTTAATTCCTTCTTTGATAATGGTATTTGTTTTGAATTGTTATATTCTTTTACCTTAACTATTCTTTTCATATCTTTATCATGGAAAAAGTTGTATGCAGGTGAAAAAGATCTGTATGAAAGTAAAATTTTATAACTTTCAATATCATCATTGAAATCAACTAATAATTTTTCAATAAATTGAGTAAGTTCAATCTTAGATGTAGTTTTAAGGTTAATTACAAGTTTATAAATCCCTGTAGTTTCAAAAATAGCTGATATAATAGGTTTTTTCTGTAAATATTTGATGATTTTATGTTTTGCTTCATTATCATAAATCTGTAGATATAAACTTCTAGCTTCGATTCCTCTTTTTGAATAATCAGAAATGACGAAGAATCCTCTTAAAACTCCATTTTTAGTTAAATTGTCAAGTCTGTATTTGACAAAGGATTTAGATTTATTAATGGAATTTCCAATCTCTGAGAGTGAAGCTCTAGCATTCTTATCTAATTCATAAAGAATCTTCTTATCCCATTTATCTACTAACATAGTTAGTCTGTAGTTTTAAGGTTTATAAGATTTTTTAAATTACTAGAGAGTGGGTTAAACATAATAATGTTTATAATTGATTTAAAATAAAAATTATAAATAGTAATTGTTAATACCCATCCTCTGATAACAAAACTTTATATAGTGTTATACTTATAAATTAATATGTCTAAAAAATTAAATTATGTTACTCTTTTTAGTAGTGGAGGTGTAGGATGTTATGGGTTTCATAAAAATAATTTTAATTGTATTAGTTCTATTGAAATTTTAAAAAAAAGAATTGAAATTCAAAAAGCAAATAATATTTGCAAATTTAATTCAGGATATATTTCTGAAGACATAAGATTAGATTCAACAAAAAGAGAATTAGATAAAGAAATTAATTTATGGAAGTCTAAAGGTTTACTTTCAGAATTAGATGTAATTATAGCAACACCACCTTGTCAAGGGATGTCGGTTGCAAATCATAAAAAAAACAATGAATTAAAAAGAAACTCTTTAGTTATTGAATCCATTAATATTATAAATAAGTATTCTCCAAAATTTTTCATTTTTGAAAATGTTAGAGCATTTTTGAAGACTGAATGTACTGATTTAGATGGTGTAAATAAACCTATTAAAGATGCAATTGAAAAAAATTTAGGGGGTTTATATAATATTTCTTATGACACATATAACTTTAAAGATTTTGGAGTTCCAAGTAGTAGGACTAGAACATTAGTTATAGGAGTTAGAAAAAATTTAAAAGATATTTCTCCTTTTCAGTTACTTCCTAGTATGGAGAAAGTTAAATCTTTAAAAGAAACAATTGGAGATTTAAAGCCTTTAAAAGTTATGGGAGAAATTGACTCCAAAGATATATATCATAATTTTAAAGAGTATTCAGAGCATATGAGAAGTTGGATTTCAGATATTAAAGAGGGTGAAAGTGCATTTGACAATAAAGATGAATTAAAAAGACCACATAAAATAATTAATGGTGAAATAGTTTTCAATAAAAATAAAAATGGAGATAAATATTCAAGATGTTATTGGAATAAAGTTTCTCCTTGTATTCATACTAGAAATGATATCTTATCTAGTCAATCGACAATACATCCGAGGGATGATAGAGTTTTTAGTATTAGAGAATTAATGAGAATTATGTCAGTTCCAGATAATTTTAAATGGAGTAATGATAATATAGATAAATTAAATGAACTAAGCATCCCTGATAAAAAAAAATATTTAAAAAAGCATGAAATTAATATTAGACAAGTTTTAGGTGAAGCAGTCCCAACTTTAGTTTTTGATAAGATTTCAAAAAATATTTCTAAATATTTAACAGAATCCTTAACTAAGAAAGAGGTTTTAAAAATTATTTCTGAAAAAAAATTAACTAATACTAAAAACTTAAATAATTTTTTAAAAAAAAATTTTAATAATTATTCATTCTCTGAATTATTAAAAATTTGTGAATTCTCAAATTTGATGAGAGATCAATTTAAAGGATATTATACACCTATGGAGATAGGATATAATTTAGTTAAAGATTTACCTGATTTTTCAACTAAAAAAGAAATTTCTATTCTTGAACCATCAGTTGGTTGTGGTAACATAATAACTTTACTTATTGAAAAATATTCTAAAATTAAAAAAGTTAATTTATATTTATTTGATTTAGATTTGAAAATTATTGAAACTTTAAAATTATTATTTTTATTAAAGAAAATACCAAAGAATTTTAATGTTTATTTTGAAAATACTGATTTTTTATTAAAAGAAATTAAAAAAAAATTTGATTTAGTAGTTGGCAATCCTCCTTTTGGAAAATGTTCAAAAGAACAATTAAGTTTGAATTATGATTTTAGTTATTCTAAAAATTTATTTATACTATTTTTTAAAAAATCTTTAGAAATTTCTAAAAATGTAGGTTTAATTATTCCTAAGAATGTTTTAAGTAGTCCCGAGTATAAAAATTTAAGAGATGATCTAGAGAAGTTAAATATTTATAAAATCTCTGATTTTGGAGAAACAGGATTTGAGGGAGTTAAAATTGAGACGATTTCTATATTGGTTGAGAATTTAGAAGTATCAGACTCAAGTATAAAAATAGAGTCTTTAATAACTAAAGAAATAAATTATTTAAATAAATCTTATATTATTGATAAAAGGTTTCCTTATTGGTTAATATACAGAAATTCTTTCTTTGACGAGGTAACATTAACATTAAGACTTGGAGTTTTTACTTCGTTTAGAGATAGACAGATAACAAAAAAAGATACTAAATTAAGTTCAGGTAAGTTTAGAGTTTTAAAATCAAGAAATTTGTCTCGTGACGGAGAAATTATTAATATTAAAGGTTATGATACTTTTGTTGATAATATTGATTCTTTTGTTGTTAAAAAATTTTTAAACAGTAATTCTATAATCATTCCAAACTTAAGTTATTATCCTAGAGCTAGTTTTCTTCCAAAAAATAGTATTTGTGATGGCTCACTAGCATTAATTAATACTGAAGAAGATATTAAAATTAGTAATTTGAATTATTTTAAATCAGAAGAATTTTATGATTATTATAGGATAGCTAGAAATTTTGGAACAAGATCACTAAATATTGATAAAAATTCAATATATTTTTGGGGTATAAAAAATGGAAATTGAGGAAGAAATAAATAATTTACTTAATTCAAAAAATTATGATATTAGAGAATCACATAATGCTAGATTTACAGATCAAAAAGTTACTCCTGATGTTTTATGTATTATAGCAGATTGTATATTAAATTTAATAGAAGCATTTCCTATTAAAAAGAATAAATTTACATCTAGAGAGATATGGAATTTAGAATATACTTCTAGTAATGTTAAAATGATATTTTCAAAACCTGGTATTAATAATCAAAATGCTTCAAATGAATACGATAAATTTTTCCAACAACCATTAAAAATGTTAGCATATTCAGGTGTCCTTACTGAATCAAAAATAGGAAGTAGATGTTATTATAAACTTGAAAACGAAAAAATTTTAAATTTTATATCTATAAGAGAAAGAAATTCATTAAAATTTATTCAGGAATATTTAATTAAAGTTCTAAAAGACTCAGAAATATACAATGAATTTAAAAATTTCTTAGAAAGACAAGATAGAATGAGTTTCATAAACTTAAAGACAAACTATGAGAATTTTATAATTGAATCAACTCCTATAAATGGTAAAACTGAGGTAAGAAGAATTTTTACTAAAATTTTAAATCCTATTGCATATAAATTTAATAAAAAAGGCACTATAAGAGGAACTTTATCGTTAGACATAATAACTTATGATCAGCTAATGTATAATAGAAAAAATTGGAGAGATATTCAAAAATTAAATAGTGAAACTAGAGCAGAATATGAAATAAGGGCTAAGAATGAAATTAGATTATTAGAAGAAAATTCTTTTAAATATACTGAGCAAAAAGCTAAAAATATTATTAGAAAGCATTATAATTTTATTAGTGAGATAACTGATGATTTGTCTAATGGTTTAGCTAATGAAGTTCATCATATTTTTCCTTCTTCTGATTTCCCATTAATTAAATCTTATACTGAAAATTTAATATTATTGACCTCAAGCCAACATAGAACAAAAGCACATCCCAGAAGTAATTTTAGTTTTGTTGATAGAGATTACCAGTATTTGTGTTTAATAACAAAATCAAAAAATATTGAAATTAGCCTGAATCAGAGTGAGTTTATTTATTCATTAAAAGATTATATCTTTGTATTAAATACAGGATTTGATTCAAATTTTTTCACAGAAGAAATGAATTTTGACCAAATTAGAAATAAAATTGAAGAATTATATTAATTATTTAAATAAGAAATCAAGTCTGAGAATTTCTTTAGCTCTGAAGTTTTTATTGGTAATGCTTTAAAAGGATAGTAGTTTCCATCAGGCCTGAGATTAGTTGGAATATATTTTAATAACTTTGTGTTAACAATCCAACCTAGAAAGTACCATTTATCTTTTTTGTCTCTATCTATACAACCAAAAATGGTGATATCATATTTAGGGATTAACTTAACTTGATTTTCATTAATTAACCTTCTACCATATTTTTCATCATCATTTATTAAACTATTAATTAATTTATTTAAATATTCAAAAGGTAATGATTCAGTTTTGACATCAATTTTATAATTATTAATAATAATATCATTGTCATCAATAGTTTTATAATTATCTCTAATATTTTTTTTCCAATCTAAATTTAATAGTTTAGAACAACAAAACTCACCTACAAATCCAACCATATCTCTTTCTATAGGACTAAAATGATCTACATTAAAATGGTGATTGATGTCTGGGTCTCTTTTCAATGCTTCCTTTTTTGCATAATTCCACATCTCCTCTGTAATTTTAGTTGGCAAAAACATTTACAAAATATTAAATTAACAGAACATATAAAATTATGTTTTTCTAAATTTAATAAAGATATTAAAATCTTCCCATAGTTTTTATAAATTGGATGATCTCAGTTTTGATATTTTTTTTTTTAATTAATATATAAATTTACTCTATCTCAATATTATCTTCAAGATAATCCTGAGCTTCTTCTTTATTTAATCCAAAGCTTTCAAGTAATTCAAGAATTTTATCTTTGCTCTCCTCAGAAATTAATTCAACAATACACCAAGATTCATAACTTAATGTTCCATCTTTATTCATTGGAATTCCTATTAACTGATTTTCTTCCCATCCATATGCATAACCTAGCTCTTTTACTTCTATAAGTTCTAAAGTTTTAACACTATTATCATCTATCATTTTATATTATCTCTTTTTTGTATTTTATAACTCTTACTATTATAATAAATAGATTTCTCCTAAATCAGTTAATTCGTAGCCTGAATCTCTATTAATTAGTCTCTTTTGCTCTAATCCATCTAATATTCTGCCTGAGTGCATTGCTGACATGTTTAGGTATTCAGCTAAGTCTTTTTGAAAAAACTTTGAATTCTTATTAATATACTTTAAAGCTTTAATTTCAGTTTCAGATAATTCTTCTGCTCTAGGAACTGGAACATTAACATTTAAAGAATCTGATCTAGAATAATAAATTACATTCTTTAAATTCTCGGGCTTTTTAACAGATAAATAATTTAATATTGCAAACCCCTGCGTTCTTTTAGATCTAGAAATATCAAAATACATTTCAAATTTTTTATATTTTTCAACTAATTTATTAATTTCTGTCGCAATTTCAACCATATCATATAATGGAAGAATTACTTCTTCAAACTTAATTCCTTGTTTTTTAGCAACTCCCGAAACTAAATTATAATACTCAGATTGTTTTGTGGGTTTCTTTTCATCGACAAACAATACTAATCTGTCTACTGGATTTAAATCAAATAATAATTTTAATACTGAATCTCCATCATAAATAGGTGCAAATAAAACTTTTTCCATGAATTAACAATAACTTAATTATTTATAAATCTTTTGTAACTAACATAAATAGGTTAGTATTTAACAAAATAACAATATTTAGAAATATTTATAAATATTAAAATTGATTTTTCTATATGGTAAGAAAAACTAAACCAACAAAAGTTACAAGAACTGTTGATAAAGTTCTTGACGGAGATACTTTCAGAGTAAAGAGAAAAGTAAATGGCTCTAATTTTATTAGATTGGAGAAGGTAAATACACCTGAGAAAAGACAAAGTGGATATAAGCAATCAAAATCTACTTTAAAAAACAAAATTGAAGGGAAAAAAGTTACAATAACAACTTCAACTAAAGGACATTTTGGAAGGCCAATAGCTAAAGTTACTCAAAATAGAACTAATATAAGCAAACTTATGTCTAAGTTCAAAAAAGGAGGTAAAAAGTAAAATGCCCAATGCAAATACACATGCATTAGTTGGTGGTTTAGTTGGGACTTCAAATTATATTATTCAACATAGAATTCAAAATGAACAGTTTGATTTGGGTGAACTATTAGCTGTTTCTTTAGGTTCTGTTTTTTTTGGTTTATTAGCAGATAGAATAGATCCACCTACAAATCCTAATCATAGAAGTATAGGACATAGTGTTTCAATAAATACTTTACTTCTTCCAAAATTGTGGAATGCTATAGAAAATAATACTAATTTAAATTTTAAACAAAAGAAATATTTTCAATCAATGATTTGTTCTTATGCATCTCATTTAGCATTAGATTCAACAACACCTATGGGATTGCCATTAATTGCTTAGAATGAATATTTTATTTGTTTGTAATCAAGGTAAGTATAGAAGTCCTTCAGCTTCTAAACTTTGGAAGGAAATGTTTCCTCAAGACAAAACAGATTTTATTGGAATATATACTAATGATGATTTAAAAACTAAATTAAGTTGGTCTGAAAGTATATTTGTTATGGAAGAAGCACAATATGACAAGATATTAGAACTCCACAACAAAGTCTCAGTTATGTCAAAAATTAAAATATTAGAAATTGAAGATATCTATAAAAAAGATGATCCCAAGTTAATTAATATTTTAAAAATGAAGTTCAAATTACTAAAAAATGAAAGATAAAATAGAAAAAATAACTCAAGTAATTTTTCCAAATATTTTTGGATATAGTAAAATCAAAGAATCACTTATTATACAATTCCTATCAAAAAAACCATTTAACATATTATTAATTGGTGATCCTGGTTCAGGAAAATCTCAATTTATTGAGTCCATTAGTAATTTTGAAAATATTGAAATTCCAAAAGAAAAAGAAATAACTAAAATAATCAAATCACAGAATTATATTTTATTGGATGGATTTGATAAGATGAGTGATAATGAATGTTTGAAATATTTTAATGAAGAAAAAAGTATTTTAGCCACAGCTAATCCTAAGTTAGGTAGATTTGACCCTTATGCAGATATAGTAAAGCAAATAAGTTTTAGTCCTAGTGTTCTTTCAAGGTTCGATTTAATATTTATTATGAGAGACATCCCTGATAAGAAAAGAGATGGATTAATTGCTGAAAAATCATTTAATAACTATGTTAATGATAATAATTTACCTAGTATTGATGAGGAGTTGAAAAAAAATCTTAATGATCTAAAAAATATAAATGTTAAATTAAGCAATGAAGTTTTAGAAAAAATAAAAAAATTCTATGTGGATATAAGAAATGCAACTTATGATGATGAGTTTAAAGGAGTATTAATAACAGCTAGACAACTTAATTCAATATTGGTAATTACTGAGAACTATACTAAATTACAAGATAAAGACTTAGGAGAAGCCAACGAAGTTCAAAGTGCAATTGATCTTTATAGTTATTGTCTTGAGAAGATAGGAATTGATCCAAAAAAAGGAGAATTAGATATAGATAGAATAACTTCAGGAATAACGACTTCAGATAGGAGTGAATATAAGCAAGTTACTGAAATTATAGAAGAATTTAGAGATTCACAACCAGAGATATTAATTGAGGATGTTTTATTGAGAGCAGAAGACTTTAGTTTAAATCCTAAATTAGTAAGTTCAATTATTGAAAAATTAAAACACGAAGGAATTATATTTGAACCAAGAAGAGGTATTTTGAAGTTTCTCCTATAAGAAACTTATATAAATTAGTAATTAGAGATTTAAATAAGATGGTAAAAAATAATGAAATAAAAACTGAAAATTTGAAAGAAAGATTTGAGAATTTTCTAAAAACTAGACCTAAAACACCTAGTTATTACTTACAAGACTTTAATAAATTGAATGATAAGTTAATGGAAAAAAATGAAATTTCTCAATCTTTTTACCATATATTAGATATAAATTTTTATGTTAAACTTAAAAAAAGATTATTATCTAATGGAGACTTGAATGATTTTAATCTTAAATATCATAATGGAGGGCCTAGTGCGGTAGTTCAAGCTTATATTGATTTTTTAACTAAAAATAATAACCAAATATCAGAAACAGACTCAAACCTTGAACTTATCAGGAATGAATTTATTAATAATGATAACCTTAAAAATCAAAAAGAATATGAACACAACATCAATTATTTTAAGATTATTAAAAGAAATATAGAACAAATATATAATTTTTGGAATTCAAAATCAGACCTTGAGAAAAAAGAGATAGACAAAAAATATAAAGAAATAATTCATAATAATAACATTTCAAATAGATATTCCTATAATGATTCAATCTCTAACAATGAGAGATTAACTAAAGATAATTTTTTTATCATATTAAATAATTTAACTAAAAATCTTTTTGATGGTGAAGAAATAATAAAGTTATTTGTAGAATTAACTGAGAATATAAATGCTCAAAATAAACAATCAATTGGAAATTTTATAAAAGGGTTTTGTACAAGTCTAATTTCCACATATTTTAATTTTGTTGAATCAGTATATGAGAATAAAACTAACTGGGGAAAAGTTCCAGGTTTAGCAAGTAAAGCAAATGAAATTTTTGGATTATATAATTTAAGTTCAAAAACAAATTACATACAAAATAGTAGAGTTGACAATTTTTTAAAATTTGCAAATATTTCTGATTATAAAACTTACAAAAATTATTTTAATAAAGAAATAAATGAATTAAAAAAATATTTAGATTTATCAGATTTAAAATTAAATTCAACTGAAGAAGATAATATGAAAGAGAATTTAATTGCTGATAGATTGATTTATGAATTTACTTTAAAACATTCATATTTTAAAACTGAGATAGATAAAGGTGAAAATTTACCTATTGTAGACAATAATGTCTCACCTAAAAATTTATTAAAAATCAAAAAACAAATAATATTATATGGTCCTCCTGGTACTGGAAAGACTTACTCTATAAAAAATAAAATTATTGAGTACTTTCCAAGTGAAATATTTGAAACTTTACAGAAAGAAAACAGAATTAAGTTCATAACTTTCCATCAATCATATTCGTATGAAGAATTTATTGAAGGTATTAAACCCAATATTGACGGAAATAAAGAAATTTCTTATAAAATTGAAGACGGGATATTTAAACAATTTTCTAGATTAGCAGAGGAAAATTATTTGAGATCAAGAATTTCAGGAGAAGAAGTTGATTTTAATAAACTAATAGAAAAATGTTTTGAAAAATTAGAAGATGAAGAAGTAATTATGATTCCAACTAAAAGAACTCAAATTTCAATTTATGAATACAATGATAAAACTATTTTTTTTGAGAAAAAAAATAAGGATAGAAGTCATAGTTTATCTATAAAAACATTAAGAAAAATATTCTTTGATTCTAATCAAGAAGTCTCTAAATATATCAAAGGTGGATTAGAACCATATTATAAATCAGTTTTGAATTTTCTTAATAAAAATTTAGAGAATATAAGAAAAGAAAGTTTCTTGATTGAAAAAGAAACAGAAAAACCTTTCTTTTTAATTATAGATGAAATAAATAGAGGAAATATCTCAAAGATATTTGGGGAATTAATTACATTATTAGAATCAAATAAAAGATTAGGTGAAAAAGAGGAATTAATATTAAACCTTCCTTATTCAAATGAACCATTTACAATACCTCCTAATCTTTATATAATTGGAACTATGAATACAAGTGATAAAAGTATTGCAACATTAGATATTGCACTTAGGAGAAGATTTGGATTTATTGAAATGCTCCCAAATTCTGAATTGATTAGTAATGATATAGAGGGTTTTAATCTTAGATCCCTATTTGAGAATTTAAATAATAGAATAGAATTCTTATTAGATAAAGATCATTTAATAGGACATTCTTTTTTTTGTAATGAAGAGCTAGTTAAAAATAAAGAGGATATAAAAGAAATTTTCATCACAGAAATAATCCCATTATTGGAAGAATACTTTTATGGAGATGTAGAAAGATTAAAGTTAGTTTTGGGAAATGATTTTTTTGAGAAGAAAAGAACAGAAGAAATTAGAAAAATATTTGGAAATAATTCAAATTTAGACATAGATGAAGATTTATTCAAATTAAAAGATTTTAAAACAACTAATGAAGATATTATGCCATACCTTGAAAAGATTATTAATTTAGAAAAACAAGAAAATAAAGATGAGGAATAAAAAGGTTATATCTCTTTTAGAATATGAATCTTATAATGATTTATCTTTAAAAGAAAAGGTATTAATAGAAAAATTAAATAAATTAAATAAAGATAATTTATTTGAATTTACTTCTAAAGGTATAAAAGCAAGAAAATATGTTGGAGTTGTTCAGATTAATAATAAAACAATTCAAGTCTTACCTAAAATATTTTCAAATAATATTGAAGATAACTCATTTATTGTAAATAATTTATTATTCATGTTATCTTATACAAAGAAATTGAACCTTAATGAAACTGAAATTTCATCTTTAAGTAAAAGTGAAAATATTTTTGAAGCGATAATCTATTTATTCTCTAAAAATTTATTGGAATTGTTAAAGAAGGACTTAATAAGAAACTATGAAGATAAAGAAGAAAATACAAATTATCTTAAAGGTAAGCTATTGATGTCAAAGCATTTCAAATTTAATTTATTTAATAAAGTAAAATTTTATTCTAAGTTTGATGAATTTACAGAAAATAATTTATTAAATCAAGTATTTAAAGCAACTGTTCAAAAATTAATTAAAATCACAAAATCTAATTCAAATTTCAAATTATTAACTGAATGTGATTTTATACTTCAAGATGTTAAGCTAAGAAACATTTCAAAACATGAAACTTTAAAAATTACATTTAATAGATTAAATAAAATTTATATGAATAGTTTTAATCTTGCAATTCTATTATTATTTGGAAACTCAGTTTCTTTAAATTCTAAAAATTTTGATAGTTTTTCTATAATGTTTAATATGAATAATTTATTTGAAGAATTTATAGGTGAATTTATAAAAAAAGAATTTAAAATAGAGTTTTCAAGAATTAAAACCCAAAAAGCTGACAAATATGTTTTTAATAATAAAATAAGTCCTAATTTTTCTAAATTTCAATTAAAACCTGACATTTATTTAGAGAATAACTCTAATGAAATTTTGATTATTGATACTAAATATAAACGTTTAATTAAAGATAAATTGAATTACGGAGTTTCACAAGGAGATATTTATCAAATGTTTATGTATGGAATGCGATATTTTGATAAGCAAGAAATAAAAAATATAATCTTACTTTATCCTGAATATGAATTTAATGTTAATTTTGAGAACATAAATCTTAAATCAGATGATGAAGAAAATATTCACATTAAAATTAAAACTATAAACCTTCATAGAAATTTACTTAAATATGAAGAAAGAAAAAAATTGAAAGAGGAATTACATTCAATATTAATATAAAATGACTTTAAACAAAGAACAAAAACAAGTAGTAGAGAAAATCAAAGGAGCATGTGTAGTTCTTGCAGGAGCAGGAACTGGAAAATCACACACAATAATTGAAAAGATAGACAATCTAGTTAAATCTAAAGAATTTCAACCTGAGGAAATCTTAGCTTTAACTTTTTCAAATGAAGCAACTAACTCATTAAAAAATAAAGTAATGTCAAAATTACAATCACTAAGACTTCCTACTATTAGAACATTTCATGGTTTTTGTTTAGATATTTTAAAAGAAGATGCTCATTTAATTAATTTAGATAACGAGTTTGAAATTCTTTTACCTGATGATGCTAAAGTTTTAATGCATAGAGAATTAGGAATTACTCCATATTGGGCAAGTAGATATGTGTCAACAATTTCAACAGCAAAAGACTTTGGAATCGATATATCACAAATTGAAGAATTTTTAAATACAATTAAAGATAAACTAAAAGAACATACAGATTTAGAAAACCTAGAAACTTATGCTAAAGAACAAGAATTTATTCTAAACACAATTCATTTAGATGAAAATACTAAAGAGAATAGACAAACTAAAAAAGAAATCAAACAATTCTTAGAAATATACAAAGAATATAATTCATTCAATAAATTTGTTAATGCATGGAAGGATTATGATAAAATCAAACTAGAAAAGAAATATATTGATTATTCCGATTTGAATCATTATGTTTTATTATTATTTAGAAAGTTTGGTGCTGAGAAATATACTGACAAATTTAAGTATGTAATCATTGATGAATTTCAAGACACTAACAAAATTCAATTTGAGTTAATTGAATACATTGCAAGTGAACATAAAAATATTACTGTTGTGGGAGATCCTAACCAATCAATTTATGGATTTAGAGGTTCATATAAAGAAAGTTTTAATCATTTCAAAAAAGTATATGATGCAACTAAAGATGATGAAATTAATTTAGTTGAATCATGGAGATCATCTGATAATATTTTAAATGTGTCTCATGATTTAATTAAAAATAATTATGAAAATCATGAAGATTGTTTTAAAACTAAAAATGCTGAAAATCGAACTGGAGATAAAGTTAAAGTAATTGAAACATTAAACAAAGATGAAGAAGCAAGAGTAATTGCAGATTTAGTTGAAGAAAAACTAAAGCAAGGTATTCCTGCTAATGAAATTTGTGTATTATTTAGAACTCATAGGCAAGGAGATTATCTAAAGGAGTATCTTAAGCAAAGAAATATTCCTGTAGCACAAGCAGGTAAAACTAACCTTCTAAATAAAAGAGAAATCAAAACTACAGTATCATACCTTTCAATGTTAAATAACTTAACAAATAGAACTTCAACAGGAGATCAATCTTGGTGGAATTTATTTCATTATAAGAATTTGTTATCAATGGAAGATTCTCTAAAAATTGGAAGATACCTTAAATCAAATAAAGATATGTCAATTGATGAAGCTCTTTTACATGCAATAGATAAATTAAGTTTAAATAAGAATTCAGAGATTATAATTAAGTCAATTATTGATAAAGTTAGGTTACTTCATGAAAAATCAAATCTCCCTCTAGAAGAATTAGTTCTAGAAATATATGAAATAACTGGACTTAACAGAGCATTCACATATAAGAGAACACCACAAAACATTGAGTCATTAATGAACATGAAAAAGTTTTATGATGTTGTTAAATCATTTAGAGAATTTCATGGAGATGATTTAAACAACTTAATAGATTATATGGAAGTATTAAGAGAACTTGGAGTCTCAATTAGTGCATCAGAAATCCAAAATGATAATGCAATTAGGTTCATGACAGTTCATGCATCTAAAGGACTTGAATATGAAGTTGTAATTGTATCAAATATGGCTGAATCTAGATTCCCTGTTACTAGAACTCAAAACGAACCATTGATTCCTAAATCCCTTTTGCCAGACTTAAAAATTTACTTAGAAGAAAAAGGAGAATTGACAGATAAAGAAAGAGAGAAAGCAATTAAGGAATATGAAAAAGAAATGCTTTTAATTGAAGAAAGAAGACTTGCATATGTTGCAATGACTAGAGCAAAAAATGAATTAATTTTAACTTTTGCAAGAGATTATAAAGGTTCAACTGATTCTAATTCAGAATCTATCTTCTTAAATGAGATTGGATATCAAGATTGGAGAACACAAGTGAAAGTTGAACATGATATGATTGAATATATTTTAGATGAACAAGAATTAAATACAGCTATTGCTCCAACTGGACAAAAAGATAAATTACTTGATTCAATTAAAATTCAAATTATAGAAGCTTTAGATTCTGATAATAATGAAATGATTTTAGATTTAATTTCACAATATAAATCAGTTAAAACTGAAGAAGTTATTAATTTAAACAATTTACCAAATGAAGAATTAGAAAAACTAATACTAAAAGCTAAAGAGGGATTCAGTGGCCTTAAATTTGATAAATCTATGGTAACTTTATCACCTACAGCTTTAATTGATTATAAGGAATGTCCTAAAAAATATGAATTGACGAGAATATTACAAATGCCATCTAAAAATGATTTAGATGACACAGCAGATGCAGCATCATTTGGTTCATTTGTTCATCAAGTTCTTGAAGATGGAGTATGTAAAAAATTCAAAACTGAAGAAGAATTTCAAGATTATGCTAAAGAACTAGTTAAAAAAGATGAATGGAAAAATATGCCAATAGAGGACTCAGTGAATTTAATTTCAATATTCTGGGAAAGAAATAAAGATAAGATTAATGATAAGTCAGTAACTGAGATTGCTTTACCTTTAGAGATTGAAGGGTTTAAATTCTTTGGACTTGCTGATAGAGTAGATGAATTTGAAGATGGTACTTTAGAAATCATAGATTATAAAACAAATAAAAGTGCAATTGATGCAAAAAAAAGAGCATACCAGTTAGGATATTATGCTTTAGCATGCAGGGAAGGACTAAAGAAAGAACCTAAAAAATTAACTCTTGAAATGCTAAAACTAGAGAAACCTGTTGAGTTTACAGTTAATGGAGATGAAGTTGAAGCACCAGGTAATACTAAAGGTTTCAAAATTTCAGAGATTAAACAAGAGTTTATAGATATTGCAAATAGTATTGCAAGTGATTTTGAAAGTGAATTCAATATAGCAAAAGATGATACTCCTTGTAGATTTTGTGGAGTGAAATTTTATTGTCCTAAATGGAATGAAGAATAAAAATTATAAATAACTAAAGTATAAATTAAATATGAAGAAATTAATAGAAAAATTCCATAACTCCACAAAGAGGTTTTTTAATCTTTTAGCATGGATTGCGTTAGCATATGGTATTTCAGGCCTTATTTTTGGAGCTACACCCTCAATTAAAGGGAGAATTTTTGGTAATGGGTTAACTATTGCTTGTATATTGTGGATTATTGATTACTTTATTAATAAAGGTAAAACAAAAAAGAAAGAAAAAAATGTAACCTCAATAGACAAAGTAATTTTATATGCAATCTTAGGAATAATAATTCTAGGATTTTTAGGTTTTATTATAGAATTAATCTATAGAAGTTTATTTTAAAATATTTATATAACTCATTAAGTTAGTTTATTTTCCATGAGAATAGAAAGTAAATCAATTAAGAAATTAGTCTTAATTCAAAAAAACAAAGACCTAGATAAAAATTTTACTCGCATCATGAGACTTTACTCTAAAAATAGAGAAGATTTTTTAAAATGGCTTGAAATGTATTCAAAGGATTATAGGCAAAACATTATTTCAACTTTAGACTTTTGTTTAAAGAAGAAATTCAAAACAGCCAATGAAGTTATAGGAACAAATGAAAGAACCATTAAAGCAATTTCAGTTTCATATAGAGTATTTTTTAATTACTTATTCTTAAAAGGATTTATTAGTTATACTCAACTTGAAGAATATAAAGCAAGATTCTATATTAAACTCCTTAGTAATATAGACAAAAGGTTTGCAAAAGATGAAGATATTAGTATATTAATTGAACATACTAAGAAAAGATATCTTAAAGAAATAATCTTTTTAAGAGTATTACTTGAATCAGGCCAGAGAATAAAAGATTTAGAACATTTCTTTTCAAATTTCAATATTAAAGATTTTGAAATCAAAGAAGATGTTTGTTCATATCCTAACTTTTATCTTAGAGGGTATAAGTATTCATATTATATTTATATCTCAAGGAAAACTTATCTATTATTAAAAGAAAATAAAGAATTAATGAAAAATTATGATTCTTCAGGTTATGTTACATACATTAAAAGAAATAAATTAATACCTTTAAAGTATATTAGAAAATACAATTTCACCAAGCTTATAGAGAATAATATTCCATTTGATATTGCTAACTTTATGCAAGGAAGAAATTCACGAAATGTAGGAATTAATCATTATTTATATAAAAATCATATTTCTTTACAAGAATATAATAAAGTAACTAATGTTTTTTTAAATATGTTTGAATAAATAAAATAATTTTCAATTTTTTATTATTTTTTTCAACTTTCATACAGTAAATTCTATAAATAACTAAAACCATAAACTATCATGGAAGTAATAATAGAACTTGAAAACAATATCTTAACTAACAACTTAAAGAAAGGTGATGATATAGATATTACAGAATATGTTAATTCAGGTATTTTAATTATTCAAAAAAATTAATTTTTCTCACTAAGAGTTTTCTTTATTTTATCGCTAACTTCTTTTCTCTTCAAAGGTTCATCCCAATAGGGACTTTTACATTTAGGACAAGCTTTAGGTGCTTTATCCATTGAAGTTGGCTTCCATTCATGCCCACATCTATAACACTTGTGACCTATTATTTCAATAAATGCACCTGAATCCTGCTTTCTCTCACTCATATTATTCTTAAGAAGTCTTTATTTATAAGGTTATCTTTTTAAACTATGATTAATGGTAATAGATTACAAAGGTTTATAAATAATCAACCTATTACTATTAGTAGCAGGTCAATGCTAATATATAGAAATGGAAACCACACAACTACAAACAACTAACAAAAGAAAAGAGAGAGGGCTTCTTCTTGCAAAAGAATTAGAAATAATAAAGATAAATGATAGGACTTGGAGAGTTACTTCACAAACTAATAAAACTTTATTTTACACAGTTAAAACAAATGGATTCAATACATCATGCTCATGCAAAGACCATCAAAAACATAATGGTAACTGTAAACATATCTATGCAGTTGAATATAAAGTAAATAATAATATAGAACCTAAAGAGGAAGAGGTTGTAAAAAAGAAAACATATACTCAAGATTGGAGTAATTATAACAAAGCTCAAAAGGAGGAAAAAGAACAATTTCTTAAAATTCTCTCAGATGCTGTTAGAAATTTTGAAACAGACCAAGCAATTATGGGAAGACCTAAAGCTTTTCTTAATGATGTTTTGTATTCAATGATATTTAAAGTGTATTCAGGACTCTCAGGAAGGAGATTTACATCTGACATGAGAATTAGTAAGGATTTTGGTTATATTGAGAAGGATATCCCTTTTACAACCTTAAAAGATTATTTTAATAAAGATAATGTTACTGAAATTTTACAAGAATTAGTTATGGCAACAGCTCAACCATTAAATGAAGTGGAATGTGATTTTGCAATAGATTCATCAGGATTTGGAACATCAAGTATTCAAAATTGGAGTAAGTATAAACACTCAACGCAAGAGAGATATAGGAAATGGTTAAAATGTCATATAGTTTGTGGAGTTAAAACGAATGTTATTTCAGCAGTTAACATTACATCTGAGTTTGAGCATGATTCACCTCAATTAAAAGAATTATTAGAGAAAACAAATAAGATATTTAATATAAGGGAATTTTCAGCAGATAAAGCATATTCAAGTAGAGATAACCTTAAATTAATCAATCAAGTTGGAGCGACACCATTTATTCCTTTCAAGAAAAATGTTACTTTAAAGAAAACTAATATGCATGGAATGTTTTGGAAAAAAGCTTTAAGATATTTCATATATAATCAAGAAGAGTTTTTGGAACATTATCATAAAAGATCTAATGTAGAAACTACTTTTAGTATGATTAAAAAGAAATTTGGAGAAACTTTAAAATCAAAGAATTGGACTGCTCAAATTAATGAATTATTATGTAAAGTTATTTGTCATAATATTTGTGTATTAATACAAGAGATGGAAACATTCGATTTAAACTTCTTTAATGCACCAATACCTCAAGAGGTATAGACAATGAAAATTTGGAAGTTTTTAGTCATATATTACATAATAAGTTTTTTACTTGTTTTTTTAGGGATTATATATCAATTAAGTAAAGTATTATTTGTGGTATTTACAATAATATTTTTAGTACTTTTCATTAGATATTTTAAATTCAAAAAAGATAGCACTATTGATATTGATTCAATGTCTGGATTAGAATTTGAAAACTATTTAGAAAAGGTTTTCAGAAATATTGGTTATTATGTAAAACTAACTCCAAAGGTTAACGATCAAGGTGCAGATTTAATTTTAACTATGGGAGGAGTTAAAACAGCAGTTCAAGCAAAAAGGTATTCTAAACCAGTTGGAAATAAAGCAGTTCAAGAAGTTATTTCTGCTAGAGAATATTATGGCTGTGATAAAGCTTTAGTTGTTACAAATAATAAATTTACCAAAAGTGCAGAAGAACTTGCTAGAGTGACAAATGTTAGTTTGTGGAGTGGCAATTTTCTGAAAAAGTTAATCTCAGGTAAAGATTAACTGTTATATTATTCTTAATTTTTCAATTATACTTATTCTTACACATTATTTTTTCTATTGTTATTCTAAACACAATACCATCTGAAAAGGATGATTTATGTACAGATATTACTTCTTTAAAGTTTTTTATTTATTTTGACTTGTACGAAAAGTAAGAGGTTTGTACGAAAAGTAAGTCATCTGTACGAGAAGTCACTCATTTTTGAGACTTTTCGTGCAAAGCCGTTTTTAATTTTATAAAAAATAAAAGTTTATGGATATAAATAGGTAACAGAATCAATAATTGCAGATGGAATTGTTGTATCTACAGGTTTAATTTGACCATTTTTAGGAATCATTCTAATAATTAATCTATCACCCTCAGAAACATTAACACCAGCTCTTAATTGCATTGTAAACTCTATTACATCTCCTGGTGCAATATAACCATCTAAATGCTGTGAACCATTAATTAAATAATTTGCTAAATACTGATTCCCCGAAATATTAGTTCCAACAACATAATTCATAGTAGCACCTGAACCTGATGAATCAACTTTAATTAATAAATCAGTTAATTTAATAGCAATACTTCCTGAACCTAATCTTGAAGTAATTGACAAATTATCCACACCACCGTTAATTTGACCATCACTAGTGTCAACCACATAAACTTGTGTCACTTCTAAATCTGTTGAAATTTTTTCCTGCGATTGTCTTCCTACATCTAAGGATTTAGATTGTAATGAAGCTGCAGTCTGAATTAAAACACCTGCTGCAACTGCTGCTACAAGAATTAATGCAATAAAAATAATTAAGGTTCCAATACCTTGAGCCGCTTTTTTCTCGTCTTGTTCTTCCATCTTTTACTAGATTGTTTAACATACTTTCATCAAAAGTATTTATATCTTTTTGTCACTACTAATTCGAAAGTTCAGATTCTAAATCTCCTTGTAAAGCCAAAGTCTTATTCTAAAGACAACAAATCTTTATAAAAAAGAATTATGAAAAAAGATTAATGAAACATCCAAAAAGTCAAATTAGTATTTTTGTTATAATCTCAGTGATACTCGTTCTATCATTTATTATAATAATTTCAACGTCTAATAGTAAATTAAATTTTTTCACAGAAGATAAGCCATCAGTAAAAATAAAAACCTATATCGAAAGTTGTTTAGAACTACAATCCAAACAAGCACAAGAACAAATAGGAATTCATTCTGGTTGGTTATATCATCCTCAAATGATTTTAGCATCAAGAGAAAAAAATAAATATGAAAATAAAATTGCCCAAGGACTTAATTTTCTAGAAAAAGTAGAAATGCCTTATTGGTATTATTATGATGACACTAAAGAAACATTTGAATTAAATATTCCTCAGTATGATACAGATAATACTTACTCAATAAAGAATCAATTTAAAAAATATCTAGATGATAACTTAGAGAATAATTGTATCCAAGGATTTTCAGCATTTGAAGGTATATATAAAATAAAATATGAACCAAAAGACATAGATACACAAATAACACTAACTGAAAAAGAAGTTATTGTTGAATTAGATTTACCAATTGAAATAACTGAATTAAATGAAAACAACACAGAATACATTGATTCATTTAAATCTGAAATAGAAAATAAAATATTAATTCCATATTTAATCGCAAGAGATATTGTTGTGTCTGAGGCAAATTCCTCTTTCTTTGAAAAAAGAATAATGCAGTTTTTAACACCCTATCAAACATCTGAAACTAGAGATTTACTTCCACCCCAATACGATTTTAAAATGCAATATGATTTTAGACCTTGGGAAATACCAAAAGTTGAAACTTTAGCAAAACAGATAATCAACTCAAACATAGGTCAAATCAAATTTCTGAATTCAGAATATGAATTAGAGCAATTACCTGAAGAATTAAAAAATAATGAATTTGCAAATGGAGTTTACAATGCTTATCTTAGAGACTATGTTTCAGAAAATAGTTTAACTAAAAAAGATGCTCCAAATTTATTTAAAGAATATCAAAACTACGAAATTAACCCTACATTTGAGCCATTTTTTCCAATGTTCTTCTCAATTAGTCCAAGTTTAGGTGATGTGATTTTACTTCCAAGACCTGAGGCCATAATTGGCCTTGTTCCAATATTCTTTACCGAATATTTAGCAACATATGAAATTTCAGCACCAATAGTTGTTCAAATTAAAAAACCAGATCCAAATGATAAGTTTCAGTTTAATTTACCAATTGAAACAAATATTGCTCATAATACACCACTTAAAGAAAACTACGTTTTTGATTTTAACCTTGAAGACTTAGACATATCAAATACAAAATCTCTTGTATGTGATCCACCACAATTTATTTCAGAATACATTAGTATAAACATAACAGACCCAATAAACTATGGAAATAATAAACCTGATGGACCTAAAACTGGTGTTGAAGATGCAATTGTAACTTTTACTTGTAAAAACATTGCAACATGTTATATAGGTCAAACAAGTACAACATCAAAGAGTATAACAAATAATATAACAGAACTTAAATTTAGAGTACCTGTTAATTGTGACCCTGGAACTCTTGAAATTTACAAATATGGACATAAGAAAATTACAATTGATAATTTAAATCCAACTTTAAATGAACCAATTAACTTAGGTGAATACGAAATGCCATCAAGTAAACCTCTTAAAGTAAATATCGGAAAACTAACTGTAAAAGATAGTAAATTTGCAAAACCAATTCCAATAAGCAGATACGAAGAAGGATTTGTAATTTTTGAAAATAAAGAAGAAAAAGATTTTACAAGACTTGTTCAAGTGAATGAAAATAATACTCAGGATTTAGAAATTGAATTAATGCCTGGAAACTATACAATTAAAGGATTTCTAAATTACAACAGAGAAATTACAATTAGAGAAGAAAATAGTTGTTATGAGGGTGGATGTACAACACTACCTGAGATGAAAATGGAATCTTGGATTAAAGGCGGAATTGAAATCGAAAATTTTGAAGTTACAACAAAAGACTTACTAAATAGAAATGAAATTACAATTAACTTCATTGAATATGGAATTCCCGGGTCATATGATTCATTAGAACAAATCAGTGAAACAATGGGAGATTTAAAACAACTAAGTGAAAGTAAGAAACCATATTTAGATTAGATAAAATTAAAACTAATTTCAAATTAAATTTAAATTAGATTAAGTATATAACTCCCTTAATCGCAAAGTCACCTATCACAACTCCCGATCGGTTTCAGTTGTTGTTTCTCATTAGAAACTTCTTTTCTAATACAAGTAGTTTATCTTTAACATCATCAAGTTCATCATTAGACATTAAATCTTTTACAAAAACTCCTTCAATCATATTAATTAAATCCGTTAATAAATTCAAACTAGATTTATTTACAACAACATAAACAGGTTTATTTAAAGTACTCAAACACCTCGAAAGTAAATTTTTTGCACTATCAGAGTCAACCTTAGTTAAATTAACAAAACACTTACCTTTAAAATCTTGAGTTAACCTCATAAAATCCTCAGCTCCATTAATCATAAAATAATGTTTTGAAATTGAAGAATCATAAAATGAAATAGGTAAAACATAGTTAAGATGAGGATTATTTAAATTATCAATTGAATTTGTCATAAAAAATATTTCACCTCCTGACACATTCATAAAATTACTAGAGTCAGCAAAATAATGTCCAGATTCAACACCAGGAATAGTTATAATCTCTGTTGCCAAAACATTTTCATACCTTTTAGTATCAGTTGAAGAAGAACTTCGACTCTCAACACTAGAACTAGTATTATCTGAGTTATCCATAAATCCTGAAAAATCATTTGAAGGAACTGGATTTAAATCTTTTGAGGTAACATCTTTTTCAATTAAATTACTATTAGAAAAATCAGCACCAAAACCAAATTCATTAGACTCATTATTAGAAGATTGATTAAAAGAATTATTATTGTTATTATTATTGTAACTATCAAAATTACTTTCTTGACCTTGAAATTCTAAAGGTTCTTCTACTCTAACTTGCTCAGTTAAAGGCATTTGTTCTTGTGGTTTAGGAGTTGGATTATTTAAAGCACCTAAAGCTGAATCTGCAAGCATTTGTAGGGCACTTTTCTTTCCTCCTGAAACATTTCCAAAAGAAGAACTACTCATTGAACCAGAAGATGCCCCTGCACCACTAGAACTTCCCCTCATACTAGAATTAGCACTTGAAATAATTCCAGTTGCTAAATTAGCTACATCACCATTTCCATTCTCTCGCCTTTCACCATCACCTTCTCTTTTTGGGGTGCTTAAATCAATATTTTTTAATCTTTCCAAAAATTCATCTTTACCTTTTTTAGAATCTTGAATTATAGAGGAAAAAGGATTATTTCCACTCCCCTCATTTTTAGTTACATTTTGCTCTTCAAATTCTAAATTATTAATGTCAACTTTAACTTCAAGAGACTTACTTAAATAATCTTTATAATAAATAACATCAATATCTAAACTATGGCATACTTTATCAAAATATAAAGAAGAAAATACTTCATTAAAAATAATTCCATCTATTTTTTTTAGAATAGATAAATTCTCTAAGAGTTCCTTTATCTCATTTCCATTTCTAATAAGTAAATATTTGGGATTAGATAAATCATCATCTAAATTATCACGAAGACCAACAAGTGAAATTTTATCATAGTTTTTAGAAGATTTATTTAGAATTACACCTTTTTCATTTGCACTACCTAAAGAATTTTCTAGAAGAGATAAATTAGAAATCTTTAAATTTCCTTTACTAGTTAGATAAATTTCAATAATCGCATCATTAATATTTTTAGTACTATTATTTATCAAAACTAAATTCTCATCAGATAAAATCTTTTTCTGTTTATGAATTTCTGATTCTTTTAAATTTGCATGATCTTTAAGAACCGCTCTATTTTGATTATTCTCAAAAAAATTAAATTTTTCTCCCTTAGAATAATACATTTCTCCACAATCATTATAGCTAAATGGTTCTTCATAATCAAAACCAAAATTTGATACAAGCAATAATAAATTTCCTTCTTTTTTCAAAGTAATAGTTTTATAAATCTCAAAAGATTCAAAAACCTCAATATGAAAATTTAGAAGTCTTGAAATTCTATATGCATTTCCTGAAAATTTAACATAGCTTTTAACTAAATTCCTAATTGCAGAGACAATTGCTCCCCTCTCAACATAAAATTTAGAAATAGAGAAACTCTCACATCTTAAAACTACATTAAACTTGGAATTTGACATAGAATTCATAAAATTATAATTCGCAAGTTGTATATCCATAACATTATCAGAAATCTTTGCTAAACTATCTTGGATTTGTTTGTGAAGTCCATCATTTAATTTTGAATCTAAAATGTCAGTTTCTAAAAGCTCTTTTGAGGCAGATGCATAATCAGTAACTTTTGATAAAGTATCAAAATGAGATTTAACCTCAGAATTTTCAAAAGACCCTAAAAATATCTCAGGAGTAATTACAATTTTTCTTACAGTTGAAAATTGCTTATTCAAATTATAATAAACAACTGAAGATTCAGGTCCTAAAACTACTCTATTTTCACTCATTATGAATTAAAACAAATTTTTCCCTTTTTAAAGATTTGTTATCTAGCATTAAGAGATACAATAAACTTTAGAAATCTTAATTTTTCTTATTTTTAATAAACTCAATATAAATTATTAAAATTGCTGCAACACTCAAATAAATATCAGCAAAATTAAATATTGAAAAATACTTTAAATAAATAAAATCACGAACACTTCCCAATAAAATTCTATCTAGTAGATTTCCAATAACACCTGAGAAAATGAAAATATACAACCATTTATGAAAATTTGAAGAATTAAAATATTTTTTATTCTTATGAACTAAAACTAGAACTACCAAAGATAATAGTATAATAAATAAATTATAAAATTCAAAACCTGAAAAAATTCCAAAGGCTGAACCACTATTTAAAGAAAATTGAATCTTAAAAAAATCAAAAATATTATAGTTAATATTCTCAGTAATAAATTTAGTAAACTGATCTAATAAAACAAAAAATGCAACAAGTAAATATAATTTGAAATCAAATTGTTTTAAATTAAAATTTAATTTATTTATTTTCATTATAGAAAATATTTATATACTCCTTTATAAATTAAACTAATAAGGCAAATGAAACTTAGCAAAAAAGCAAATACGATGATTTCTCTTTCTTGGGTATTTATGATAATAATTGGAGGTTTCTTTCTAATACTAACTTATAATATAATAGGAAAATACCAAGATAACGAAGAAGCAAAATATGATATAGAATTAAGACAATCATTTAGGGGAATATTAAATAATGTGGGTAGAACAGAAGGAATAGAAGAGAATTCATTAAAACCACTAGGAAATATTTTCAAGAATAAAGAAGTTGAAATTATTTGTAATGATGATATACCTATTCTTTCAATAAATTCTAATTTAGATTCAGAAAATGAATTTTTAAGAAACTATCCAACATTTATGACTAAAATCTCTGAAGGTACTATCTCTAATTCTTATCTTGCTGTTGAAAGCTTTAGAATACCTTTTAAAACAACAAATCTTCTTGCTATAGTTTCAAAAAAAAATTTAATAGTATTTGATTCAAACTCTCAAATATCACAAAAGTTAGCTCTAAAATTTGAAAAAGGATCATATAGAGATTTAAATTATATGTTTGTAAATTTTGAAACTTTTGACCCAAATGAATTAGAAGAAAAAATAAAAGAAATGAATATTCAAACTATAAACTTTGTTAGTGATGAAAGTATTAATCTAAATTCTGAGTTTTTAGATAATTTAAATTCAATTGTATACCATATTAAAATTGATGATAAAGATGGTTATGGAGCAATAAACTACTATTTAAATAACGAACTAATTAAAACTTTTAATTATGTAGACTTTGATGAATCCTTATCTCTTGCAACAATGGCAACTTTCTCTAATCCGCAAACATTTGAATGTTCTTACAAATCAGTAATCGATAACTCTATTGAAACATATAACTTTTATATCTCCAAAACTGATGTTTTAATTGAGGAGAGTAAAACTAAGAAAATTTGTTCTTCAACTTTAGTTAGAGATAATGACCCAGACATTGAAGGCTCACAACAAACTACGCTATATACATCTTTTAAAATTCTACTTGAACAAACAAAAGATTTAATTGAAAACGAAAGATTTAATAACCCTGAAAATTTAAATAATTTAATTAAACAAATTGATTCTAAAACAAAACAATTAGAAAGTTTTAGTTGCGCTTATGTGTATTAAAACAAATAAATGATGGCAAAAGATACGAGACACTACGCTTTGCTTCGTTCTTGTACCAAGGGTACGAGACACTACGCTTTGCTTCATTCTTGTATCAATTTAAATGAAACACAATAATATAAAAAAATGGCAAAAGATTTAAGCGAGATAAATAAGGATTTTAAAGATTTTTTAGATAACTTAAAACCAGGACATAATAAAAAGTTAATTGAAGAAGCTTATGAATTTTCAAAAAAAGCTCATATTTATCAAAAAAGAAAATCAGGAGAACCATTTATTTCACACCCATTAAATGTTGCAAGAATTGTCGCAGATTTAGGTATGGATGACCAATCAATAATTGCAGCTTTATTACACGATGTTGTTGAAGACACAGAGGTTAATTTAGAACAAATAAGAAAAGAATTTGGTGAAGAAATAGAGTTATTAGTAGATGGATTAACAAAAATAACCGGATTTGGAAGAAAAAAAGAAGAAGTAAATATTGAAGCCCTTAGAAAAGTTCTTTTAGCAAGTGCAAAGGATATCAGAATTTTAATTATCAAACTATGTGATAGATTACACAATATGAGAACTATTAGAGATATGTCTGAAGAAAAAAAGACTAGAATCTCTAAAGAAACAATTTTAATTTATGTTCCAATAGCACAAAAAGTGGGACTTTATTCACTAAAATGGGAATTGGAAGATTTAGCATTTAAATACACAGACTCTGAGATGTATAATTTAATTAAGGATAAAGTCAATCTAAAAAGAACTCAAAGAGAAATAATTGTAGAAAAATCAGTTAAAGAAATTAAAGATGTATTAGATGCTAATAATGTTAAAAATGTATTAGTTCTTGGAAGACCAAAAAACTTCTATAGCATATACAAAAAAATCAAAGATAAGGCTAAAACTTTTGAAGACATATTTGATTTATATGCAATTAGAATAATTGTAAAAGACATAACATCTTGTTATACAGTACTAGGTGTTTTACATGAGAATTTTCAAGCATTTCCTGATAAATTGAAAGATTATATAACAAACCCTAAAGCTAATGGATACCAATCTATTCATTCTGTAATTTTCTCAAGAGCAATTAAATGTCCTGTTGAATTACAAATAAGAACTGAGAATATGCACAAACTTGCAGAGTTTGGAATTGCAGCTCACTGGAGATATAAAAATCTAAAAGAAGATAAAAAATTTGAAAAAAAAATAGGTTGGCTTCGTGAAGTTCTTCAATGGGAAAATGAACATAAAGATAGTGCTGAATTTCTAAAACTTTTAAAATTTGACTTCTTTGAAGATGAAATATTTACTTTCACACCAAAAAATGATGTAATAGTTCTACCTGAAAATGCAACAGTTTTAGATTTTGCATACGCAGTTCATACTGAAATAGGAGAAAGAGCATATAAGGCAAAAATTAATGGATCTATGACTACAATTGATAAAACTCTAAAAAGTGGAGACATAATTGAAATCATAACAAGTAAATCTGTTAAACCCTCAGAAAAATGGTTAACATTTGTTAAAACAAACAAAGCAAAATTAAAAATTAGAAATTCAATTCAACTTAAGCATAGTGGAAAACAAAATATTGAAGTTGATGAAGTTTTATTTAGTAAATTAAGATCAAAAATTACACGAATTGATGAATTTAAAAAAGTTAGAAAAGCAGGTTGTTGTAAAATAGACTATGGTGATCAAATAGTTGGAGTCTTAGGTAAAAATAAAGAATTAGTTATTCATAATGCGAGTTGTAATAATGCAAAACATACAATTAGTGAAAAAATTCAACTAAGATGGAAAGAAGAAAAAGAAAAAGAAATTACAATAACTATGATTCTAAAAGATAAAATTGGATTATTAATGGACATCCTAAATACTTTCTCAAGTCAAAATGTTAATATCTTAAGTGTTAACTCTAAATCTCTAAAAAATGGAGATGTGAATATGACTGTAACTCTTTTAGATGGACCTTATGTTGAAGAACTTGCAACAAAACTAAAAAAACTTGAAGCTGTTGAAAACGTTAAAATCTCCAGAGGGTTATTCTGGTAGAAATTAATAATAAAATGGAAATAAAAGGAACTTTTAAGCACCCAAAAAATATCTCAGAGATTTTAGAATTAAGAAAATCTATTGAATGGGGTCCAAGAACTATATCTAAATGGAAAGAAATCATAAAAAAATCAAAATGGATATATTATCTAAAGGATGGGGAAAAATTAATTGGAATGGGAAGAATAGTAGAAGATGGATGTATGTGTATGATTTATGATGTAATGGTTAGGAAGGAATATCAAAAACAAGGAAATGGTAAAAAAATTATGCAAGCACTTATGGAAAAAGCAAAAACAAAAGATTACACCCATATAGGTCTTTTTGCATACGATAATCCTGAACTAATTAAATTCTACAAATCTTTTGGATTTGATGATAAAAAAAATGGAATAGGTTTAAGCATTTTAAAAGAATAAACTTATTGAACCCTTTTTTCATCTCAAATAATATCATCGCCTTTCCCCTTATCGCAATTCCCAATCACCTTCAATAAAATATTATGAAATAATATTTTATGTAATTGGATATCTAAGTATTCCACCAATTCCAGTAAGTCCTTTAAATTGAACACCCTCAGGCGTCTTATCTGTTACTAAATGCATAACAGCTTTACTTGCTTCTTGAAGACCAGATAACTCTTCTAAATCTTCATCTGATACAACATCATCAATTACAATTAATTTCTCAATAGCTCCCATCTCAAGTGCAAGTTTAGTATTTTTCATACCATAAACAACCATATTAGTGCTCTTACCCAAAGTCTCTAAAAACTCTTGTAAAACTCTTCTCTCTTCCATAACTTCAGTATCAGTTAAAACATCTTGAGAAACATCAAATAATTCCTTTAGTCCAAAAGCATTTGTATAAGTAATATCCTTTATTGCAAGAATCTTATCTTTAATCTGCTCATTCATATAATTTCCATCAACAAAATTATTCTTAGTAGTACCAGGTCCACCAACAATAATTCCTTTTAGTTGTTTCATAAAAGTAAATTCTTGAATTGCGATATCAGCAACTCTCTTATAAAACTCAATTGCAGCACCTTCACGAATACGAGCAAATCTTTGTGCACTTTGACCTCCTGCTTTAAATTTTCCTGGAACAGTTGAATTTAAATTTCTAATAACTTTAATGCTTGAACCAACAAGTGTTCCAACTGTAGCCTCTCCTTTATCAATAACAATTAATCCATAAGTTGCCTCATTAGCATCCATCTCTTCAAGTGGAGCTGTAATAAATTTCTGCTCACACCTATAAAGTTTAAGTGGGACAGGTTCAGGCGGTTCAACTGTAAAAACTTGAAAATCTTGAACATTATCACGATCAGAAATATTACCTGAAAAAATTGCAAGACCATTACCTGGAACACCTCTTTCCATAGTTTTAAGAGCACGAATAATTCTCTCAAGCGCTGCTTGAACTGATTTTCCTGTATTCTTATCTTTAATATTAGTTGCAGTTCCTTGCTCATCAGATAAAGTTTGAATAGTTTTTGCTAAATCTGTTCCAGAAGGTAAATACATAGTAATAAGTTCTGTATGCCTGCCTCTGTACTGTTTTAATTGCTTAATTAATTTTCTAAATTTTAACTTTGCTGATAAATTACTCATTTTAAAGTTGAACCTCGTGAAATTTTCAAATTGTTCAAAAAATTATTGAAAATTTTTTGTATCATAGTAAAATTAATAATTAAATGTTTATAAAGGTTAGGAGTTATCAACAACGTAACTTCTATCTTCCACAGGATCATCTCTGTATTTAAACTCTACAGATTTAAAATCAGTATTTTTAAACTCTTCAAGCATCTTCTCATAATCTTCGAAAAATTTAGGATAGTTAATCCAAGTTTGTTTATTGTACTTTTTTCTTGCAATTAAAGAAACACGACTAGGTGCGTGATGCGCAACGTATTCAAAATCAGGCAAGAACTCAAGTATCTTATTTGTAAACTCTATAATCTCTTCGCATTTAGGCATATTTTCAAAATCTAATCTATCTCGACTAGCACCTACGTGCATATAGGACTTTACTTCGACTAAATCTGCATTTGCTCTCATAATAAGTTTAGCATAGCCCTCCGGATCAATCATATTAACTCCTTTAACACAAGTAATTCTAATAGCTGACCTATCATTACGAAGAGCCATATAATCTAAACTTTGAATGAATCTCTCCCAGTAATTTTTAAAAAGTGGAACATCAAGTTCCTTTAAAGTTTTAGGATTAGGTGCATCCATACTTATATACAATTGAGTGATTGGATAAAGCGTTCTTATACAATCTGGAAACTGTGCATTTGTTACAATAAAAGTACTTATTTTTCTACTATGAAAGTCTTCAACCATCTCGTTCATTCGTGGATAAGCAATAGGCTCACCAGTTAAAGAAAGCGCAACGTGCGCAACTTCTTTTGATTGTTCATACAATCTTTTAGGTGTTCCCTCACGTCCTCCAAAACCATTTAACTGTTTATTATGAGCTTTAAGAGATTCATCTAAAATAAAAGTAGGATCATCAACCCCCCAATCCCACTCTTTTGAAACAGGAGATTTATAATCACGCCAACAAAAAGAACAACGATTAGCGCAAGAAACAGAAGTTGACATCTGCATGCACTGATGAGATTTAATACCGTAGAATTTTAATTTATAACAACCACCTTTTCCTTTTAAAGTATTCTTAGTCCAACCACACACTTTAACAACACTATGATTACCAACTACAGAATAACCTTGATCAATCAAAGTTTGTTTAGAAGCATCATCTAATTGATTTGTCATAATAATGTAAAGAAATATAGTTTTATAAGGATTATGATTGAAATTCACTCAAACTTCACCAATAAATATCCTTCATCATACTTTCTAATAACATACTCAACAATTTATTCTAAATTCTTGGTCGCTCTTAAAAACTACTCAAACTTTTCTAAAAAATATTCATTTTCGTATTTTTTAATAATGCAATCAAAATAATTCTTTTCTCTATTTAGTATCATTCTTTTAATCATCAAATAATCACTAGGAATCAATTCATCTTGTATTTCATCAATAGAATCTAAATCATACCAATCTACAACCCCAGCAGAACTACTTTTAATCTCTATTGAATTAGAATTTAATTTGCAAAGGTGTAAAACTAAATTAGCAACAATCTCATCTCTTTCATATAAAAGTTCAGAAACAGTTCCTAAATATTCTTCAAACTCACATTTAATTCCAGTCTCTTCCTCAATTTCACGAATAGAACCTTCTGAAATATTTTCAGTTAAATCAAGCTTTCCTCCTGGAAGTGCAAGAAGTCCTATATAATCTCCCCTTTCTCTTTTAATAAGCATTATTTTATTATTGAAAATTACCGCAGAAATAACAACGCTAAGTGGTTTTTTAGAACTCATAAGAATTAATAAAAAAAGAAATATATAAAATTAACTATTAAAAATTTACTCAATTGTAGCAGATTCAATAATCACAGCTTCAATAGGTCTATCATATGGCCTTCCATTAGTTTGAACTTTTGAAATTTTCTCAACAACATTAATACCCTCTATAACCTTTCCAAAAACTGGATGTTTACTGCTTGAGGGTTGTTTATCCCAATCTAAATTACTATTGTCAGCAACATTAATAAAAAATTGAGAACCACCTGAATTAGGTCCTGAATTAGCCATTGAAATTGTTCCATAAGTATTAGATAAACCTTTCACAAATTCATCTTCAATTGCATATCCAGGTCCACCTGTGCCCCATCTTGAAACCAAACTATCATTCTTAGTAAGAGGATCTCCACCTTGAATCATAAACCCATCAATAATTCTATGAAATTTAGTATTATCATAATATCCTGACTCTACTAACTTTTTAAAATTTCCAGCCGTAATTGGACTTTCATTTAAAAATAACTCAATCTTAAAACTTCCGTAATTTGTCTCTACATTAACTATATTTCCCATTTTATTACTATTTGAATCTTTTTCTGAATCACTTTGAGAGCATCCAGTAAATAGAACTAAAAAAACCAAAAATAAAAATAATATTTTTTTCATTTCTAAAATTTAAGGACCAACAAATCCACATTTAGAACAAGTATACTCTTTAGAAAGTTGTCTTGCGTTTTTACTTCTTGAAATTTCACTACCATTACACTTTGGACATTTAAAAGTAATACTAGCTGGTTCATTTACGATTTTATTACCGTATTCATCAAATTTAGCTTCTACCATAACTTAAAGAAAAGATAATTCGTTTATAAAAGTTTCTAGAAGCATATTATTTCTAAGTAAAAATCAAAAGAAAAACTTTAAAAAGAGACTAGAGATAATATTATTACATATATCTATTTATATTGCCAAGGTCGCATAATCTGGTATTGCGCAGCACTGCTAATGCTGTTCCTATGGAATTGCGGGTTCAAATCCCGTCTTTGGCGCTTAAGATTTGAACCTTGGTTCCTTTTGGGAGCCAAGAATTTTTCTATACAACTTCTGAAAATTGTTGAGCTCAAACCCCTATCTTTGGTTCTCTTTTCACCCGCAATTACATTGCGGTTCTCAACAATTTATTTCATAAATTCTTGGACGTTCAAAAATCAAGATTTTTGTAACATTTCAAATCCATAACTTTACTCTCTTATTTCTCCAGAAACAATACAATATTATTTAAATAATAAGATTAATTTACAATTAATGTACACAATACTAAAAAACTTCTTTAAAAAATTCTGTGAAAAAATTAAACACCATTTCTATGAAATTTTAAGAATAAAAACAACCCCACATGAAATTGCACTTGGTTTTGCTATAGGTACATTTATTGAAATACTACCTGCATTTTTTGGAATAGACTATTTATTAGCCTTATTAGTTATTCTAATTTATCCAAAAGTAAGTAAAATTTCATTATTTGGTGCAATAATTATTCTTAATGCAATAATTTTATACCCAATCCACGTTCTAAATTATTATATCGGAAATTTGATTTTTCAAGGTCAAAGTGCTGTATATTTTAATATTACTTTTTGGGATAATTTATTTAATGTTTCAAGAAGGTTTCTAGTAGGTTCACTAATAACAGCACCAATAATCTCAACTATAACTTATTTTGTTATCAAAAAACTAGTTAAAACAGCAAAAAATGAAAAAACAAATGTTTAAAAGCAAATCATTATACAATATATCAAAAATGAAAAAAATAATCTTTCTCTTTTTTATATTATTTTTTACAGGATGTAGTTCAATTAATAACAATATAGGTTTAGAAGTTACTGATGAAAATGTTATTGATATCTCAATTAGAAATTCGCAATTTAACCCTGATGATATAGTAATTGGGAAAGGAACAAAAGTAATCTGGACAAACTATGACTCACAAGGACATACTATAACTTCAGAAAATTACTTTGACTCTAATACAATTCAAAAAGGAGAAACATTCTCTTTTGTATTTAATGAAATTGGAGAATTTGAATATAACTGTAAGATTCATCCTGAAATGATTGGAACAATTATTGTTCACTAAAAATATATTTAAATAAAAAACTAATCTAATTCTAAGTTAAACAAATTTATAAATTAAAGGCAAACTCATTATAATAATATGACTGAAACAATAAAAGATAAATTAATTTTTTTAAAAAATCCACAACATTTCTCCTCTATATACTATAAATTTCTAATTTTAATAGTTATAACAGTATTATGGTATCTTAATAAAGATATTATCTCAAAATTTGAAACAATTAGAAAAATAATTTTTTTAACTTTTTATTATTTTTTATTAAATATAATATTTAATTATGGAAAGTTAGCATTTATCTATGTTTATTTCAAAAAAAATAATTTACAAATAGGTCACAAAGATAATTTAACAATTGCAATAGATAGAATCTCGTTCTTTTTGAATCATTTACTATTCATTCTTTTACTAATTAATGTATTAGTTATCAAAATAACAACACTATTAACTTCTCTTAGTATTGTTGCAGTTGCACTTGTTCTAATATTTAAAGATTATGTTTCAAATTTTATTAATGGAATTATATTAATGTTTTCAAATGACTTTAGAATTAAAGACACTATAAAAATGGGTGATAACAAAGGTAGAATTGTTGATATAACATTTCAAAATGTTCAAATTAAAAATGATAGTGGAGATATGGTTTACATTCCAAATTCTAATTTTCTATCTAAAGAAATTACGAACTACAGTAAGGGTTCTTTAAAAAATATTTTAATTGAAGCACTTATCTTAAGAAATGATTTAAATAAATTTGAAAAAGAAAAATCCAAAATAATAAAAAAAATATTCAAAGAATTCTCTGACAATATTTCTAAATTAGAAGATATACACATTGAAATCTTAAAGCTTGAAAAAGAAACCATAACGCTCTCATTTGAAATTAGTTTAACAAAATATCATTACACCACAGAAAAATCAGTTAAATCATTTATACTAAAAGAAATAGGAATTTCTTTTCCAAATAAAAAAGAAAAGAAAAAAGAAAAATAAAATTAGAAAATAAATTAGATTAAATTCCTATAAATTTATAGGAAAAATAATGTTACAAGTATTAAAACAAATACAGCTCCGATTCCACCACCTAAATAAACTGTTGTTTTAGGAATATCGCTTCCAAATAAACTATAAGTATTTGGAGTTGAATTAGTCTCATTAGTTGGTTGAATTGGATCAATATCAATTCCAACACTAGTATCACGACATTCATCCACTCTTAAACTACTTTCTTGTTTAACAAATAAATTTGAATTATAAGAAACCTTATGTTCAACTTTATAAGTTCCAGCATCTATTCCACTAACATCTAATACTTGATTATTTTGATAGTTCTCATCAACCTCTAATTCAAACGTACTACTTGTTTTTGTAATTCCAGTTCCAATAATTGTTGTTGTAAATTTAACGTCTTCATCAAATTTTCCTAAATTTTGAACTTTTGCAAATGTGTATAAAGAACCTTCACATTTAATAACACCAGGATTTACTCCAAAACTTTCAAAATTAATTTTATGAACAGGTCTTGAAACAATAACTTCTTGCACTTCAACTAATTCATCATCACCAAAATCAAGTCTTAACTCTAAAGTATGACTACCATCACTAGCTTCTGCAGGAATTTTAAATCTAATTATTTCTGTTTTCTCAGAACCAGATTCAAGTAAAAAAGTTGATGAACTCTCTGTAATATCAGAATTTCCAATGTCAATATCAAATAAAGTTCCAGTAATCTTTAAACTTCTAACAATACTTGATCCTTGGTTTTTAACAACTACTTCAACATCCAAATTATCACCAGGTGTAACTTCATTATCATAAGTAATTGAATCAATATAAACATCTCCCACAACTTTAACTTCAAGTCTTATATCATCAAAAACTTTACCAGTTGAAGATACAGCTCTAATTTCAGCAAAATAAGTTCCACTTTGCGCGTCACTAGGAATTTCAACAGTAACTTCAATCTCATCTCTATCACCATCTTCTAAATCAATTGAACTAGGACTAAAAGTAACAAAACTCTCATCAATTGTTGCTGAAGAAAATTCTTCTTCTAAATCTCCATCTAATTCAAATGTAATATCATTAACATTTAAATTTCCAACATTTCTAATTTGAAATTCATAATTATCTTCAGTATCTCCAGCCTCACCAATGATTTTCATAACACCACCTGAAACACTCAAAACGCTAGAACTAATTTCTAAATCTGCGTTTCCACCTGTAACTTCAACTTCTAATTCAAATTCAAATTCATAACCTTCACCAGTTGTTATTGTAACAATACCAACATATGTATCTTCTTCAATATCATCAGGAATATCAACTTCAATTTCAAATCTTTCACTATCATCAATATCTAAATCAAAATTATCATCATTAACATCAACATCACCAGAATCAATTTCATCTGAACCGTCTTGCCCATCTAAATCAGATACTGAAATTCTAACATTTGTTAAATCAACATTACCATTATTTCTAAGCTTAAAAGTTTTAGTTTCTTTATCATCAATGTCCCCGCTCATAGTAAGTGAATCTCCCTCATCAACACCAACTACTTCAACTGACTCTCCAGCACTATTAACAGTAACTGTAAAAGTAACAGTTGAACTTTGAGATGAATTGTCATCATTTGTAACAGTTACGCTACCAGCATATGATCCTGAAGGAACACCTGAAGGAGTATAAGATGCTTTAACTTTTGCTGAAGCTCCACTTGCAAGAGTTAATGCAGTATCATTTAGAGTGATTGTTACAGAATTACTATTTAAAGCCAAATTACTCTTTGTAACTGCAATATCAATACTTTCATTCCCAGTATTTGTAATTGTGATGTCTGTTGAATCAGAAACACCCAAAGCTGTTGTATCAGTAACTGTTGATGGGCTCACAGTAAAACTTTGTACAGCATTTGCTAACATCAATGATAAAAAAAGAGCTAAAACCGCCCCAAGTATAATTGAAATATTTTTTGTTTTCATTTTTATTATAATATACATTAGTATTATTTTGTTTAATTGTTATTACTACTTAATAGTTATTTATTTATAAAGCTTTTTATTGAGACTTATATTTAGTAAAAACCGCAAAGATTATATATAAATGTTTTCTTTTAAATTTATAGAGACACAAATGGCAAAAAAACATAAAGGAAATCCACCAGCATTAAACTATTTCTTATCAGTTGTATTTATATTATTTCTAGTTATGGTGCTAGTTCTAATGTCATTAATTAGTCGAATTGTTCTATCAGATATAAATCCTATTGGTGAACATGTGAAACAAACTAAAGATTTACTAAAAGATATTGATGAAGTTCAAAAAGTTGCTGAAAAACAGATAATTGATAATCAAAATGAAACAATAATTGGCTCAGATAAAATATCAGTATTAAATCTAAATAATATTGGAGCAAAGGTTACAGATTTAAATCATAGAAACATAAATGAGAATAAAAGTATTATAACTTTTTTCTTTGATAAACAAATCTTTGTATTTGATAATTCTTATTACTTTGAAATAGAAAGTGCTGATAAATTAAACAAATATGATGAAATTATATTCTATGATGGTTCAGAGTTACAAAGAGGAATTTATTATTCCGAAATGAAAGATAATGATGAACTTTTAATTAACTTTGAAGATAAATTAATAAGAATTGAAGAAACTCAGCTGAGAGGAGATATTTTTTATACACAAGATGAATAAGATTCAATACTTAGGTAAACTCTTTTTAATAGAAGAAAATATCTTTCAAAAATTAAGCTCTAAAAATTTTGCTGAAAAAATAGATAAAAATAAATTTACTTTAAACGTGTTTGAAGCATTATATTTATTACAAAAAGAAAAATTTGAAATCGTTGATTCTAAAAATCAAATAATAAATTTTAATGAAATTGTTAAAAAAGAGAAAGTTAATTTGAATGTTTACCTTGTATATAAAGATCTAAAAGATAGAGGATATAATCTAAAAAGTGGATTAAGATATGGTTTTGATTTTAGAGTTTATGATAAAAAAAATAAAAAAGATGAACATGCTTTTTGGCTTTTAAAAGTGTTTCAAGATACAGATAAAATTAATTTAACTGAAATTGCATCAAAATCAAGAATTGCACACTCAACAAGAAAAAATGTATTAATTGCAATTGTCGACAAGGATAATGATGTTACATACTATGAACAAAATTGGATTCGAATGTGAAAAGAATATTTTCTTCTCTCACTTTTTAATAACTACAATATATTTTAAACAAAAAATATTCAAAAATAGTAATGGAATTAACATTATATCTAATTTTATTTATAATACTTGCAGGTTTCATCAAAGGATTTGTAGGGTTTGGATTGAGTCTTGTTTTAATTTCAGTTCTACTACAAGCAGGATTTAAACCAACTGAATTATTACCAATACTTGTTCCTTTATTTGTGATATTAGATATTTTACTATACTTTGAAAATAGAAAATTTGTAAAATTAGATTTCAAAGAAAATTTTACCATTCATCCAACAACACTTATGACTCTATTTCTTGGAATTCTAATCGGAACTTATCTATTAACTATAACAGGTGCTGAAGTTCTAAAACTAGTATTTGCAATTCTAGTTCTAATAGGTATTTTCTTTTTAATTGAAAAAGTTGATATACACACAATGAAAATACCATCTGAGAGAAAAAATGGAATATTTGGATTTTTTACAGGAATTTTAACTGGACTTTTCACAATTAATGCAATTCCAACTTCATTGTATTTACTATATCATCAATATCCAAAAGAAAAATATATGGGAAGTCTTGTAACTTTTTTAATATTCTCAGATATTTTACTTGTTGCAATTTATTTGTTTAAAGAACTTTTTACCTTTGAAGGATTCATTGTTTCACTGCAATTAGTATCTATGGTTTTAGTAGGTTTTGGACTTGGAGCCCTAGTTCGAAGAAAAGTGTCATCCAAATACTTTAAATCAATTGTAATACTTGTTCTTGCAATAAGTTCACTTAAAATCATCTTTGAATTCTTTTTCAGATAATTAGAATTTTTTAGAATCATTCCACATATTGTTAAAAAAAGATCTATAAGAAAAAGATAATTTTATAAAATAAAAAATATCTATTAATAAGTAATGAAAGTTAATCTTGGGAGTTTAATTAGAGAAACTCCGCAAATTCTCTCTAAAGAAGATATAGACAATTTGCCCGAGGATGAAAAAGGTGAAATTCGGTTAATTCATGGTTTAATGTATACATATGTTTGTAATATCGATAGACTTAGTGATAAAGATTATAATGAAGTTCCTATACTGCGATTGCGGTATGGAGAAGGTACTACAAATAAATCTACTTTTCATAATGATACTAGTTTGTTTAATGGTGTTAAAAGAAGGTTTTGTGAAAAATTAGAAGAAATTATAACCTCAGAAGAGGATTTAACTGAAGAAGATTTACAAATTGCTTTTGCTTATAGTTTAATACCTATTCAAATAACACTTGATGCTTTTGGAAAAACTTACAAAGAACATATTGTAAAAAGAGTTTATAAAATATTAAAAGATGAAGTAACAAAATAAAACAAATCTAAACAATTAATTTATAAACACAAATTCATTCATTCATATTAATCAATACGAAAGTCTTGAGATTAATGATACTAAAAATGGTACTAATAAAACACATTGTGTTTGTTAGTCGAGAAATTCGCAAGAATTTCTTAATTTTTCGTACAAAGTAAGAAAAATGGTAGAAATCGATGAAAAACAAATTTTTTCAATTATTCAAAAAGCAAAAGAATCCGGTTCAATTAGAATTGGAGTAAATGAAGTAACAAAAGCAATTGAAAGAGGACAAGCAAAATTAGTTGTAAACGCAACTGATGTTAGTCCTGCTGAAATTGTTGCTCACTTAGGTGGATTATGTAAAGAAATGAAATCTTTATATGCAGCAATTGGAACTAAATCCGAATTAGGTGCAGCAGTTGGAATTAAAACAACAACAGCAATTGCAGTAATTGATGCTGGAGCAGCTAAAAAAGAATTAGAATTACTTGAGAAATCAATGACTTCTGAGAAAAAAGAAGCGCCAGCTAAAAAAGAAGAAGCTCCTGTAAAAGAAGCTAAAGAAGAAGAACCAGTTAAAGAAGAAGCTGAAACAGAAGAGAAATCTGAATAAATATCTTTTACATATAAATAAAAATGGCAAAAGAAAAAAAAACTATTTCCTCAGATAGTCTTCCTGGAATTGTTGAGACAATTGTAGGAAATGCAAGTGCTAAAGGTGGTGTAACACAAGTTAGAGTAAAAGTTCTTGCAGGACGAGATGAAGGAAAAATAATTACAAGAAATGTTCGTGGTCCAATTAGAGTAGGAGATGTTCTAATGATGACTGAGACAGAGTATGAAGCAAGAAAAATTTTCAAAAAAACTGCTACAACTGGGGGTTCTAAATAATGGTTGTTTGTAGTTTTTGTGGATCTGAAATTAAAAAGGGTTCTGGAAAAATTTTTGTTAAAGATAATGGAATCATCTTAAATTTTTGTTCAAGTAAATGTGAAAACAATATGCTTAAACTAAAAAGAGATGCAAGAAAATTCAAATGGACCAAAGCCTTTGTAAAAGGAGAAGCTCCATCTACTGAAAAGAAAGTTAAAGTTTCTAAAAAAAAAACAACAACAACTAAAGTTGTAAAAGAAGCTAAAACAGCTTCTAAAAAATAAACTTATTTTTTAAATTCTAAATTAATTAATTCTAATTAAACATAAACTAATATATTACCCATTAATAATTCGTAAAATCTCTTCACCATACTTTGCAATTTTAGAACCACCTAATCCATTAACATTTAAAAGTTCTACTTTATTACTTGGTCTCTGAGATACCAAATCCTCAATTGCCTTATTTGAAATTACCATATAACTTGGAAGACCAGTACTATCTGAAATCTCTGCTCTCCAACTCTTAATCATATTCTTTAAAACAGTAGAATTTGAATTACTCAAATTAGTTGTTTTATGTTTGTCTCCAAATTCAAATAGTTTTTTATTCTTCTCTTTAAAAGATAAAAAATTTAACATTTCACTTGTTACAAATTTAGAATAATTACCAGTATATGTAATAACTAATTTTTCTTTAGCTCTTGTTATTGCAACATAGAAAAGTCTAAGCTCTTCAGCCTCTTTATCATAATCATCCCCTTCTTTCATAAGTGAGAGAACAAAATTATCTTGAACTTTATTTGGAAAAGATAAACTATTACAAGAAACTAAATAAACTTCTTTAGCTTCCATTCCTTTAATTGAATGAACAGTTGCAAGAATCACCTCTCCCTCTCCTACTTCACCTTTCACTTTCCCTCGTGTATATTCCTCTTCTGATTTAATAGTATAAGAAACTCCGTTTTGTCCAAAAAAGTCAGCGTAATTCTCAAGTATTCTATTTGTTCTTGCAAGAACAAAAATCTCATTTCGTGGATTTGAAGAATTTTTAATAGCCTCAAGAACAAATCTTCTCTCTAGTAATTCATTATCCTGTTCAACTAGAAAAATATTATTAACTTTTTCTTTTGACTCATCAAAGCTTTCTAAATCTGAAAGCCCAACACTCTTCACACTCAAATTTGCAAACTCAACAATTTGCTTTAATGACCTGTAATTTTTCTTTAATGAAACAACAAGTGTATCTTTAAAATCTTTTGGAAAATTCAAAATAAAGTTAACATCAGAACCACGCCATCCATAAATTGCTTGCCTTGGATCTCCAACAACAAACATATTTTTTGATTTTAAAATCTTTAATAATTCATACTGAACTAAATTAACATCTTGATACTCATCAACTAAAATATGTTCATACTCTGGAATTACATTTTTGTTCTTTCTAAAAAGTTCTAGTGTATCAATAATTTGATCTGAGAAATCTCTTAGATTTTTTTCCTTTAATTTGCTAAACGCTTTCTTCGCAACATCATGAACAATTTTTGCAATTCTCTTCTTTGTAGAATTTCTTTCTTTTTCATAAAAAGGTTTTATATCTAATTCTAAGTTTTTAAAATAATCAATTACGGTAAATACATCATTTACAAAAATAAAAAAAAGCTCATCTCTTGATTTTTCCTTTAACTGCCTCTTGTTAAAATAATCATCATAAAAATTCTCAAAAGAAATTCCAAGTGACTTCATTGAATTGTTAACTACTTCAATTTTGTCTCTATACTTTGCAACTCTAACTTCTTTATCATCATAGACTAAATGTGAATGTTTTCGTAAAATTCCTTCACAAAAAGAATTAAAAGTCTCAACTTTAACATCATTAATCTCAAGTTCATTTAATCTATGCTCCATTTCCTCTTTAGCTTTTCTTGTAAAAGTTATTGCAAGAATTTTCCTCTCAGAAATTGATTTAAACTTTTTTAAAAACTGAATTCGTTTCGTTAAAACTGTTGTCTTACCTGAACCAGCACCCGCTATACATAAGATATTATTCTCTGCTGAGATAATTGCTTTTTTTTGCTCTTCATTGTATTTACTTAAAAAAAAATCAAATGTTGAGAAAATCTCTCTATCCTTATCAGTTACTTTTGAAATATTAAAATCTACTTCAAATTTAAAATCAGATGAATCACCTATTTTACAATTGAATTTTTTCTCAAAGATTTCTTTAGTACCTTGCGGTGTTCTAATAATTACGTTAAAACCATTTCCAACAACACTTTCTTGCAAATAGTTGTTCTTTATCAATTGCGTAATTAAATTTGCAATTTCACCTTTAGAGAGCATATACAAACATCCATAAGAGTCAAGTTCATCCATACTATTTCTCTCAATTGTTGAATTAGGATCGCCCTTAATAAAATCCATTAAAGTCTTTCTACCAACGTTAAACTTCAAATCATCAAAAGATTTTAGAATTGCAATATGTTCTTGTCCACTCATATTAAAATATCTAAATTAGTTTATATAAATATTTGGTTATAAATAAGTAAATGATCTAAAAATTTCTTAAATTTTTTGAGAGTTTAGTGTTATTTGTTGAAAAATAGATTATTATTTCCCTATCTTTTTCTTTATAACTTTCTTCTTAGTTACCTTCTTTACAGTTTTCTTTTTAGCATACTTTGTCTTACTATACTTCTTTGTAGTTTTCTTACTATACTTCTTAGTGTATTTCTTTTTAGTAACTTTCTTCTTTACAGGTTTTTCCTTAATTTCACTCTCCCTCATACGAATAGCAATTTCATTTATTTCTACATATTCATTAATTAAAATTAAAAAATCTTCTCCAAAATCTTTCAACTTCTGCTCTGTAACACCAGCAACTTTAACAAATTCAGATTCAGTTCTTGGATACACTTTAGCAATTTCACGTAGAGTCACATCAGAGAATATATTTGATAAAGATATATCTTTCTCAAAACCTATACTTTTTCTAAGAACCTTTAACTCATCAAAAAGCTCTTTATCATAAGATACTCTTTTCTTAAATTCTTTAACAGAAGCAACATCTTTACTTACTGAAGGCAGTCCCAAACAAACATCACAACTACCACAATTAATTTCATTGTATTCTTGTCCAAAGTATTCAAGCAAATATTTTCTACGACAAACTGAACCTTCACAATAATCAATCATCTCATTAAGTTTAATACTTGAACTCTTTCGTGTTGAAGCATTTGAAATTAAATTAATAAAAAAATCGTGCTTTCTCTTATCACCTTGTGAATAAAATAAAATACAATCACTTGAAAGTCCATCACGTCCTGCTCTACCTATTTCTTGATAATAACTCTCAACTGATTTTGAAAAAGTGTTATGAATAACAAGTCTAACATTTGATTTATCAATTCCCATTCCAAATGCAATAGTTGCAACAACAATATTAACTCTATCTTTAATAAACATCTCTTGATTGTTCTCACGAACTTTAGCAGATAAACCAGCGTGATATTGAACTGCCTTAAATCCATATTTTTTTAATCCATCAACTAATGTTTTAGTATCTTTTCTAGAATGGCAATAAATAATAATTGGCTCATCTTTGTTCTTCTCAACAAGTGCAAGAATTTGTGCAAAAGAATTTTTCTTATCACGAATTATTAAATTTAAATTCTCCCTATCAAAACTTGAAACAAAAACTTTAGGTTCAAACAAATTTAGTTGTTTTAAAATATCATCTTTAACTTTAGAAGTTGCTGTTGCAGTAAGCGCAATTATTGGAACACTTACAAATGTCTTTTTTAAATATTTTAAATTAGCATACTCTTTCCTAAAATCGTGACCCCACTCTGAAATACAATGAGCCTCATCAACAGCAATTAAACTTATATCAATTTCTTGTAAAAACAATTTAAAATCCTTTAATGCAAGTCTCTCAGGTGCAACATACAAAAGTTTAACTTTTTTACTTCTAATTCTATTCTCTATATCTTTAATCTCATTTGGTGATAATGTAGAATTTATGTACTCAGCTTTAATTCCATTTAGCTGAAGTGCATCAACTTGATCTTTCATTAAAGAAATAAGTGGCGAAATAACTATTGTTAAACCTTTAAATTTAAGTGCTGGAATTTGATAACAAATAGATTTTCCACCTCCAGTTGGCATAAGAACTAGAGTATCTTTTTTATCTAAAACATTATTAATAATTTCTAATTGACCTTCTCTAAATTCATCATAACCAAAATATTTCTTTAACAAATCCTTCATTAAAATTAATAAATCATTTGACTTTATAAATTGCTTTAATATTAAAAATAAAATTTTACTTACTTAATAAAGTTTATAAATAATAAAAATTAAAGAATAATATGACAAATACAGCAGAAGAAATGAAAACAAATACAGGACTTAATACACATCTTTTATATTTTAGTTTTCCTGAAATTTTACAACATTATAAAGATAAAAACCCTACGGTTCTTAAAATATTCGAAATTACCTATAGCAGAGACGAGATAGGAGATCCAAAATTTGCTAAAGATGATAATAAGTTTAAGAGATACTTAGAATATGAACAAGCTGCTTATAGCTTTAGAGATGATATTAGAGAAGGAAAGAATGAATTTGAGGGTAAACCAATATTTCCACTTGATGAAGCAAGATTAGTCATAATGAATCCAGTAAACCAAACTTATACCGTTACATTTTATATTGTGAAAACTGGTTACAAAGAAGAAGCAGCTATAACTGACGAACAAATTGAATACTTAAAAAAAATTGGTAAAGAAAGAAATTTTGAAAGTATTAAAGTTGTTCAAAGATTTGAAGAAAAAAATACTCAAGACGAAGAAACTAAACTTGTAGAAAGAAAAGGTTTTTGGAGAAGTTTATTTGGACCTATTTTTGGAAAATAAATTTCCTAACCTTTATTAATTAATGCTTCTTAACAATTTTATGAATAAGCAAATTACAAACTTTGCAATTGACCCTGATGAAAATACTATTTCTCAATTTGAACACTGTTGTAAGTGGGATTTTGTTATTAAAGCATCTCTTATGCCTGATGCTCATAGTGGATATGTTGCACCAATTGGTTCTGTTCTTGTAACTAAAGATTTCTTAGTTCCAGCATGGGTTGGATATGATATAGGTTGCGGGATGATTGCTTGTAAATTAGATAACAAATTATTAGAAAAAATAAAGAAAAACTCTAAAAAAATATTTGATAAAGTTAAAGAAGAAATTCCAATGGGAATGGGTAAAGTTAATCATACCCAAAATATCTCAAATGAGACTAAAGAAAAATTTAAAGAACTCTTAAATAAATTTAAAGAAAAAGAATATAATCCGCAAGTTTACAAATTTCTAAAAAACAAAGCATTATCACATTTAGGAAGTTTAGGTGATGGAAATCACTTTATTGAAATAGGAGAAAGCAAAGATAAAGAATTATGGCTTGTAATTCATAGTGGATCACGTGGAGTTGGTCACACTGTTGCAACTCATTATATGAAACAAGTTTCAAATAAAGATAAGGATTACGAAGATACATACCCTATAAAATATGATTCGCAATTAGGAAAAGAATATTTAAATATTTTAGAATTTGGACTTGAATTTGCTCTACTTAACAGACTTGAAATGGCAAATAAAGTAATTAAAGTTTTAAGAGAAATCTTTGAAAATGAAACAATTAATTTTGAACTATGGACAAACAAAAACCATAACCACGCTATCTTTGAAAATGGAAATTTCACACATCGTAAAGGTGCAACTCCTGCTAAAAAAGGAGAGCATGGAGTAATTCCAGCTAACATGCGTGATGGTTGTTTTCTAGTTGAGGGTTTAGGAAATAAAGAATTTTTAGAAAGTTCATCCCACGGAGCAGGAAGGATTTTAAGTAGAACAGAGGCAAAGAAAACAATTACTATGAAAGAATTTAAAGACAGTATGAAAGGAATTACAGGAACAATTGAAAATGGAACATTAGACGAAGCGCCAAAGGCGTATAAAAACATCTATGATGTTATGGAAAAACAAAAAGACTCAGTTAAAATAATAAGTCATATTAAACCAATAATTAACTGGAAAGGAAGTAGAAATTAAACTTCAACATCTCTAGGATAAATTACAAATTCTACATCCCAGTTCTGAGTGTTGTAGAATTTAATTAACTCAGATACTTCTTCAAGTTTTCTAAGCTTACCATCAATTTCAACATATATTGGAGTTTGTAAAATTGTAATTGGAAGTTTAATAACATCAAAATAATAATTCAAATCATATTTTTTAGAAACTTCTTTTTTTATCTTTTTAATATCAACTTTCTTTAAATTGATATTAACAGTTTTAAACTTTTTTCTTGACATAAATCTACTACACAAATCACTTAATATTTTATCTTTTGAATCAACCCATTCTGTAATGTGAGAAATAATGATTGCATCATTTAATGCTTGATGATTTTCAAATGTATTTCTCTTCTCAAAAAAAGCAAGTAAATTCTTATTAATGTAAACATCACACTTCTTTTCTTTCAAAAGTTCAGACACTCTTTGAAAAATTTTCTTTAAAATAAAATCGTACTCTACAGCAATTTTATGAAAATAAACCGTCTTAAACAAGTTAACTCTTTGTGTAATTAAATCTTCAACAGATGATAAAGCGCTAGGTTTAATTACAATTTTATTATCCTTAACATAAGTGTGTAAAATTATAAAATCAACTTCTGAAACACCATAAGAAACTCCTGCAAAATAAGAATCTCTTGCCATGTAATCTAATTTATCAATGTCAATTGATGATGAAATTAACTGCCAAAATGGGCTTTTTTTTTGAATGATTTTAGATACGTCATTTAGCTTCATTTTATTCAAAATTTCAACAGTCATTTTTTCATGATCAAAATGTGGAAATAATTTTTCCCAAGCGTGTGAAAATGGAGCATGACCAACATCGTGTAAAAGCGCTGCAAGAAGTAAATTTTCTCTTTGAGATTTAGATACTTCATTTAATCCATTATCAAGTGCTTTACCCATTAAATGATAAGCACCCAAACTATGAGAGAATCTTGTATGATTTGCATTAGGATAAACTAAATCAACAAACGAAGTTTGTTTAATATATCTAAGCCTTTGAAACTGAGGTGAATCTATAATTTTTTTATGTTTTGGATCAACTAGAATTTGTTTATAGAGTGGGTCTTTAATAATAATCTTTTGAGCCATAAGAATTAAAAATTAATTAATTATATAAAATTATCTATCTGGTAAAACTGGAATCTCAGGTTGATAATCTCCATTAAATCCACCTGAAACAGATTCAGATAGAGTTAATGATACTTTTAATGGGTCCTTAAGAGTGTTAGTATCTAATACTAAGCCTGAAGGATTTGCTGAAACTGGAAATCTTAATCCTGTTGAAGCTTCAGTATATGCTTTAGTTAATCTCTCACTAAATTCTGGTTTAAATATCTGTGATACTTTTTTTTCTTCAGTTCTTAAATCAAAAAGTGTAATCTCATTTCTTAATAAAGCATCTAAAGAACCATTAGGAAAATCTCCATTGTGTAACTCATCTAAAAGAGCATTTAATTGTTTGTATAATAAAACATCAGAAGTATCTGCAAATTTTTGTAATAAATCTGATGTTGTTGATTCATATCTTCTAGCTAAAAGTGGAATATTCAGTGAATATGCAGCTTCAAGAAGTTCAATTGCTGGATGTGAATTTGTCATTCTCTCATCCCTTCTAAAATCATCTCCATAAACTCTTAAACCCTCTTCAATTCCAGCTAAAGAAATTTTTCCATCTTCACCAGTTATATGAGAATAAATTTGTGCTGACAAAACTTGTCCGGGTGCATTAGGTAATCTCATTACTAAATCTAGGTTTCCTCTAGATTTTAATTGAGCAAAAATATCTGTAAAAGCTACTTTTGAAACATCTTGTCCAAGTGCCTTAACTCTTGTTTGTAAATTCCCTACAGCATGTGTAGGAAGACCTTTGTAAGTATTTATAACGTCCATTAATATTTAAAAAAGTTAGCATTTATAAATTTATCTTATGACTTCACTACTCTTTAGTCCTAAACCTCAAGTAATGCTTTTTTAACAGAATCATCAATATTTAATCTCTCATCTAAATCTTTCTTAAACTCAGAATCATTATTATAGATAAATGCAAAGTATCTCAAATCTTCTGACCTTGTTCGCTTTGCACTACGTCCATATAATTTTGCAAGTTTTTCAATAAATTTAGGATCTTCTCCATTGTTCTTTTGAACTCTAGTTCGTGGATTAATTGCATTAACTTTATTTCCATAAATCCATTTCATAAGTATTCTATTATTTCTCTTGTATTTACTATCTCCTTTCACATTTCGAACTTCACTTTCCCCTTTCGCATTTGATACTCCAAATGTTAAATAAAAGTTAACGTAAACTAAAAATCTCCAGTGTTGCCATTTCATTATTTTTCCTCTGTAAACATCAGCTTTTGAAATCTCATTAAAAGCATTAACAAGCGCAACTTTAGAATAAATATTTGGAGTATTTTCCTCTAAATACAAAAACAAATCATCTAAATTAATATCTGTATTAAATCCACCTTTATATGAATCCTCAGGATAAGAATAATAAACTTTATCCATAAGTCCTTCTATCTTTTTTTTATAATCACGAACCTCAAGTTCTGTATCAATTGAAAAATTACTCTCAAAAACACAAGCCTGCAAATCGTTGATAAATCCACGAATATCAGTTGAATTTCTCATTTCAATAAATTCATTCAAATCTTTCTCATTAAATTTAATTTTTTCATTTGTAAAAATTTTCTTTGCCAAATTCAAAAGTAGTTCTTTAGAATGATTCTCAAAATCAATGTACGTACAAACTTTCTTAAGAGTTTTAATCTTATCAGATTCTTTATCATTTGCTGTAAATACAACTGGGTAAATACTCTCTTTAACAATCTTTGAAAGTTCAGCAACACCACCACGATCGTCACGACCAGATACACCATCAACTTCATCAATTAAAATTAACTTGTTCTTTGCAAAAAGAGACTTTTGTTTAATAGAGTCACCAACACTTTGAATTATTGATTTCTTATTTCTAGTATCAGACGCGTTCATCTCAAAAATCTCATACTCATATTTCTCACCAATTAAATTTAGTGTTGTAGTCTTTCCTGAACCTGGTGCACCTGCCAAAAGTAAACCCTTACCCTGTTTAAAATTCTCAATGAAATCTATTAATTTTTTTATCTCAGAAGTTACAATCAAATCATCAAATTTCTCAACTTTATACTTTAAAAACCAAGGAAGAAATCTCTCTATATCTTCTGTTTTAAATTGTTCGTCAAAGTTATCAGTATTAAAATCTAAATTTTTATCAACAACAGCTGAAAGACCTTTTTTCCCCTCTACACCAAAACTTGACAAATCCATATTAAATTAAAGAATTAAATATTTATATAGTTTTGTTATCAAAAAATAAAAGAACGAAGTAAAACGAAGTGCCTCATATAGTTTTGTTATTTAAGTTGTACATAAGCTGATTCTAAAGTATGCCCTATTCTTCTTATTTCATCTTCATAAGAAACATCATCTGGTAAACATCTAAACTCTAATCTAGTTCCTTTTTTTGTATTGGGATTATATTGTGTAGACCATCTTGGAAGTCTACCTGTTTCTGAAACTTTAAGTAATGCTTTTTTAGCTTCATTATCTAACAAAAAAGACAAAAGTAAAAAATCCTCTTTCTCTTTACCTGAACTTGAAAAAATTCTTTGATAAGAATATACTCTATAATTCTCAGGTAACTTTTGAGAATCAAAAAAATCACAATAAGAATCTAAGATATTAGCAGTTGCCATAAATTGATCTTCATATCCTTTTACTCTTAAAAAATCAGAAAATCTTAGCATATCAATTTCTTGTCCATGATTTGCAGAAAAAGAATTAATATATTGAGATAATTTACTAAATAAACCTCTTATTAATCCATCTGATTGTCTTAAAACTAATTCATTCATCTTTCTAATTTAAGAAAATCAAATTCTCTTTTTAAAGCTATTTCAATAAATAAAAATTAATCCAGTGGACTCTTAACTTTCTTAAGTTCTTCATTAGAAACTTTAGTATAAATTTGAGTTGTTGAAAGGTCACTATGCCCAAGCAGTTCTTGTATTTTTCTAATATCAACTCCAGCCTCTAAAAGATGAGTTGCAAAAGAATGTCTTAATGTGTGTATATGAACATCTTTATTTAAATTGCAAGTAATTTTTGCTTTCTCAATTATCTTTTGAACAGTTCTTGGTGAAAGAGGATCTCCTTTTTTATTTGTAAAAACAAAATCATCTTTATTTTTGTACTGACAAAATTCTCTTAATTTATTTGACATCTCATCAGAGAGTATACTCATTCTATCTTTACCACCTTTACCATCACGAACCCAAATAACATTCTCATTAAAATCTATATTTTTAACTTTTAAATTTATAGCCTCAGATAAACGAAAACCACTACCATAATAAAGCTTCATCATTAAAACGTATCTAGGATTCTTTATTGCCTTAAACAATTTATTAATCTCATCCTTAGTTAAAACAACTGGAGTTGATTTTTTTATCTTTGGTGTTTTAATCTCAAATTTATTTCCTAATATTTCATTAAAATGAAAAATCAATGCTGCTTTGATAAGACCAATTGATTTTGCATTAAGACCATCTTCCATTTTTTGAGCAATAAATAATTTAACATCATCTTCTTCAATTTCTTTTGCATCCTTTTTTGTAAATTCTAGAAATTGTTTGTTATAAAGTAAATACATCTTTAAAGTTTGTTTAGAAAATCCTCTTAATTTCAATTCTGTTTCAACTTTTTTAAGAGGTATAATTAAATCCATAAAGTATTATACGAACTTTTTATATTTAAACATTTGTTTTAAAAAAAAGATACAAGAATGAAACAAATAAATAAAACCTCTGTTTAACTTAAAGTTAAAAATAAAATTTATATAACAAATAGAATAAATCCTATTACATGAAAAAAATATTAATTTTTCTATTATTAATTATAACAGTATTAATGGCAGGTTGCAGTGCACCTGAAACAACTGATAGTAAAGTTGTGACAAATGAAGTTCCAGTTCCAGGAAATGAAAATGTTCAAGAAGTAGAAATTCAGGAAACTGAAAGCTTACCAGTTGATGAAACTACTACTCCAACTGATTCTAGTGATGCTGATGTTTTAGTAGTTGAATTAGATGCATTTAGTTTTGGATATTCACAAACTGAAATTAAAGCAAAAGTTGGACAAACTGTAAAAGTAATTATGACAAATACTGGTGGAAATCACGACTTTGTTATTGATGAATTAAATGCTAGAACTCCAATTATTAAAACTGGTGAAACTACAGAAGTAGAATTTACAGTAACAGAAGCTGGAGAATTTGAATATTATTGTAGTGTTGGTAGTCATAGAGCTGCTGGAATGGTTGGAAAATTAATTGTATCAGAATAAAGTATGAATAAAAATATAAATAATTAATTTCTAATTTTTCTAATTAAATTATCAAGTAGACCTTTATTCTCAGAAACAAACACAAGTGCAAAAAATCCTACAAATATTCCAAAATCTCTAATTGCAATATCATTGTATCCTAAATGAAATATGATAAATAACATATGTAATGACAATAGTATTGAAAAAAATTTTGTATACTGATTAAATATTAGAAATAAAGAAGTTAAACTCTCAAATACAGCATTCATATAAACTAAAGTTGTAGTTGATATAAAACTCAAATTAAAAGCCCAAACAGGTAAATAACCAATCCAATCATTTGGGGCAATTAATTGAGCAACTCCAAACCACAAAACTGTAGCTCCAAGTCCAATTCTTAAAATCTTATTTGTGATTTTTGTACTGTTTTTTATCTTAAACATATTTTATTAATAATTTTATTATTTATAACTTTATTTATTTTTTATCAGTATTAAGCAAAATATGAGAATGCTATAAACAATACATAAAGTAAGATAAATAATGCACCACCTAATCTTGATATTCCTCTAAATCTTAAAAGTGAAATAAATAAAATTGTTGTAAGTAATAAAAACCCAATCATAATAAATAACTCATTTCTCAAAGATGAGATATTTGTAATAAGAGCTGATGCTCCACCAACTAATAGTATATTTGCAATGTTTGAACCTATAATATTTCCTACAGCAATTCCACTATAGCCTTTTTTAACAGCGGATATTGTAACTGATAACTCAGGTAATGATGTTCCAAGTGCAATTAAAGATAAACCAATAAATGCCTCAGAGATATTTAAAAGTCTTCCAAAAAAAAGTGCATTTGCAATTAAATACTTTGCTCCTATAACAATTCCAACAAGTGAAGCTATTACAATTAAAGTATCTTTTATGGTTTGCCTTGTAAGAACAGTCTCATCACTAATTTTATCTTTTTTATTTGCTAAAAGTTTTTTGAAACTATTTAAATATCCAAAAAGAAAAACAAAATTTACAAAACCTCGAACAGTTTTTTTAGTCTCAGAATTATCTTTACTGCTCTCATATAAAAACAATAAATAAATAAAATATAAAACTACTAAAATTACTCCTTCATAAAATACTAAAACAAAATCACTAAGAGCAAATACAAATAGTACAGTAATAAAAAGTAGAATTATACCATCTAAATCAGCCTCCATTTTCATTTTCTTTATAGGAAGTAGAAATGCACTAATTCCAATAACAAGAGCAATATTTGCAATGTTTGAACCTATAATGTTTCCAATAACAAGTGAACCTGAACCAGAAAGAGCAGCGGTAATTGATGATGCTAGTTCTGGAATTGAAGTTCCTATTGCAACAAGCGTAAGTCCAATTATAAAATCTGAAACACCAAGTCTTTTTGCAATTGATGATGATGCCTCAACAAAATAATCCGCACATTTAACTAAAACAAAAAATGAAACAAGTAGAATAATTAATTGAATTAACATTTAAATCCACCCTCTTCTTTTGAAATAAACAACCATTGAACCTGATACTAAAATAATAATTGCCCAAACCATATGATAGCCGTATCTCCAAGATAACTCTGGCATATAATTAAAGTTCATACCATAAAGTCCAACTAGAAATGATAACGGAATAAAAATAGTTGCAATAACTGTTAAAACTTTCATAGTCTCATTCATTCTATTATTCATATGAGTATGATAAAGTGCAAGGTGATCCGAGAGTGCTTCTCTTTGAGACTCTAAAGTTTCATTAACAACAATTGCATGATCGTACAAATCATTGAAAAACTTATGGGTCTCTTTTTTAATTTTTTTAGAATCTGATTTCTGAATTGAATTAACAAGTTCACGAACAGGAATCACTTTTTTTCTAAAAATAGAAGTCTTTTGTCTCATTGAGTAAATTTCTATTGCAGTTTTTTTGTTAACTTCAGGAGAATTTAATTCTTGCTCAATTCTATCTATATTTTCACTTTCTCTATCTAAAACAATAAGATAGTGATCAACAATAACATCTAAAATAGCGTATAATAAATAGTCTGTTTCTCTTTGTTTAATTAAGATATTTTCAGGATTTTTAATTCTATTTCTAATAGGGTCAAATATATCTTCACTATCTTCTTGAAATGTAACTAATATATTATCTTTAATTACAATACTTACTTGTTCACTATGAATATCTTTTTCTTTATTATAGAAATACATTCTAAGAACAGCATAAATATGTTTTTCTGAAAACTCAATTTTTGGTCTTTGATTAATATTTAAAATATCTTCTAATATTAAACTATCAAGTTCTAGAAAATCCCCTAAAATTTTAATAGAATCTATATCGTTTAATCCAACTAGGTTAATCCACTTAACAGCTTTAGTTGATTGTTTAGCTTTTTCAATTACTTGTGAAATATTTAAATTAGAAGTTTGATTACTTCCAGTTGTATCGTATTCTATTAACTCAAATAAAGATGCTTTAGCATCGTTTGTACCTGTATAAACTAATGAACCAGGTGATAAACCCGGAGTTTTAGGCGGCGCCTTTTTGAATAACATAGGTTAATTGATAATTTTGAATATATAAATTTAGTTAATTATTGACAGGGGTGACTAAATAATCATTAGTAATAAAAAAATTAATCTAAATATGTTATTCTTTCATTTTCAGTTAATTCATCTATTGTAAAATTAGTTTTATTAGAAGCCCTAGCATACAGTCTATCTATTACTTCACTTTGATTCTCATATATTCCTTGATTATCCAAATCCCTATAGATTACTTTTCTTAAAATTCCAGTTGTATTAATTTCATTTTCTATTAAACTAATTTCATATTGTTCAATTGTTGGATCATCATATTCTATTCTTAATATAGATAAAATCTTATCTTCACTTAAAGTACTAAACCTCGATTTTAATTCTAAAATTAATTTGTTATAACTTTTATCTTCAATGTAAAATGAATCATTAACAGTTGAATTAAAATAACTAATTGATAAATTATTTTCATTAACCTTTAAATTTATTCTTAATTCATTTTCTCCAACAAATACTGAATATCTAGTAAATAATCTTACTTTATTAGGAGATACTGAATATCTTTTAGAGATTATATCATATACTTCTTCTCTAGAAGTTGTAAGAAAAATTAACTTTTTTTCTTCCTGAACTACTTTTAACGATCCAATATTGTTTGCAAAAAGAAGTAAAGAATATAAATTATCAGAATTCTCTTCAATTAACATAGGGTTGTCATAATCTTTATTTAAATCTAAATTAACTTCAAAATCATCTACGAAATAAAAATTATATAGTAATGAGATAGTTGAAATTAAAACTAGTAAAAAAGTAATAAATAAAACTAATTTAAATTTATTCATATATATAAATTATTTTTTAATTTTTTAAACTTTGTTATTCTCTAGTAAAATAAAACTATTAAAAAATCAAAATGAAATAAATTAATATGAACTTTAATTTAATTAGAAAAATAAATCTTAAAATAATTAAATTAAAATATGAAAATGCTTTTAGCATTAAAGAGATTGAGACATCATTACTCCTAAAGTGGATGTTAGGTGTCTTATTATTTGCTTTTTACTTAAATTTTGCCTATTGGACAGCTGGAGATTTTATAACTGTTACAGCATACGAATCTAACTCTAATGTTTGTTGGCCATATTTTTTAGATTGTGGGAAGTTGTATTTCTTTGATTCTCTACCAAACAATTATTCCCAAACTACATTTTATATGGGTTTATTTGCATTAATGTTACTATGTGTTTACTCCATATATAAAAAAAATTGGATATCGGCACATTTAATTATATTAATTCTTTATTTATGGAAAGTTTTTGTTATGTTTTTTTTAACATATAGTAATGTTGGAAATTATGATTATTATCATATTGTTTTATTAACTACTCTTTTATTTTTCCCACATAAAGAATTTTTTCTAAAAGTTCAATTTGTATTATTGTATTTCTTATCAACTACTGTCAAATTCCATGAAACTTGGGTTCTAGGTACATATTTTAGCACATTACAAAATGGATTACCTATATTTTCAAACTATTTAATTCCATTAATTACAAATTTTGTAATATTTATGGAAGTTATTGGGTCTTGGTTTTTACTTTCATCAAAAAAATTATTACAAAAATCATCATTTGCATTTTTTGTATTATTCCACTTATATTCAGGGATATTAGTTAAATACAGGTATCCTTCAACTGCTCTTTTATCTCTTTTGGTTTTATTTGGTCCATTTTATAAACAATCTAAAGTTCCATTAGATAAAAAATCGATTTTTGGGTGGACATTTGTTTGTATACTATTTTTAACACAATTTGTCTCTATTATTATACCTGGAGATGAAAAGTATACTCTTGAAGGTAATAAAATAGGTCTATACATGTTTGAAGCAAATCACCAATGTTATTCATACCAAAATACCACGAGATATTCAACAAATGAAATTGAAGAGAATTATGATTTTTCATATGATGCAAGAGTTAGATGCGATCCTTATAGTTTCTGGTTTAAAGCTAATCAACAATGTTCAAAAGATGCAGACATTAAATCTATAAGTCTGAAATTTTATCACTCTATTAATGGTGGTCCTTATTATTTGATTGTGAATGAAAATAATTTATGTAAGTTAGAATACAAATTTGCTTCAAGAAACAAATGGATAATTAGTCCAGATAATACTACAACTAAAGGAGGTTATCCAGTTAAAAACTATTATACTTAAAAATGGCTTTAGATAAATATAACCCTAATATTGAATTAGTACCATTACAAAAAATAATGTTACCATATGTTGAAGAGATTATTTATTTCTGGTGGATAATATTTTTTTTAGTATTAGCATATTTAATATATAAAAACATAATTAAGGAAATTATAATTAGGAGATCTAACAAACATTCTCATAAAAATTCATCAAAGAAATAGTTGAATGCTGATTTAAATCATTTCTTAAAAACTCACAATTTAAATTATTACAAAACCCACCTTGTAAATAGTTTGAAGTAGAATTAGTTATTTGAAGTTTGAATAAAAGCTCAAGACTTCGAAATAAATATTCTTCTCTAATATCTAAAGCAAAAGAAGAATTTTCAGATTCTAAAACTGGATAAATATCAGTAATTCCTTCTATAAAAGAGCTTTCACCTGAACTTTCTGACATTATACAATTTTTATTTAAATTACAATGTGGATTCCAATCTTGAAATTTAATAGATTTTCCAATTAAAGCCTCACTGTAATTATAATATGAATTATCAATTTCATTTAACTCAGATAAGTATTGTAGAGACCAAGAAAAAAATCCTCTGGTGATTTCATGAGTAAATGCATGATACAAAGAAAGATCAATATAGTATTTAAAATGCTTTTTGGTAATCTCAATTATTTCTGGAGAATCTTTATAGTACTTATGATAATTAACTAAAGCTAATATTGCTTCACCGCTACCATATGGTGTAATCCTATTATATTCTTTAGGTACGTAATATAAATACCAAAATCCTTCATTTCCATTTTGCATAAATAAAATTCCATTTAGAATTTTATCTATATCTTCTGTTTCCTTTTGTGTTAATTTTATACCTTGCTTTTTTAATTCAACTAATGATAATAAGTATAAAGCATTTGAATTGATTTTAGAAACATTATTAAATTCAATATATGCAATCTCTGTTTCATTTATCTCACCATATTTTATATGCTTATTAATACCATCCCTAAATTTATTTATTGAATTCAAACTATTACTATCATTATAATATTCATAATACCTTATTAAAGAATAAAATGTTCCTATCTGTCTTACAATATTATCATCATCTGTAAAAGAATTATTTGTTATGTTATATTGATAGTAAAATAAACCATCTTCTTTTTGAAAGTTTATCAACCAATTATAACTTAGCTCTAACCTTTGCGGAATTTCTTCACACATTTGTTGTTGTTTTTTATCAGAAATATAAATAGGTATAACTTGTAAAATAATAATAATTGAAAAAATTATTATAAAAAACAAAATTACTGAATTAATGTAATTTTTTTTCATCTTTCATTCTTGAGATAATAAATTCTCTAAAATCATCCCCCTTACTATAATATTTAATATCTTCTATTGCTTCATCATTATCATCATCTCCACCCCCTCCTCCACCACAATCTCCAGCATTACAACTACTCGAAGAACCAGGTTTAGGACCATCACAAAAACCATCACTAACTGAAGCACCATCAGCTCTTTGACAGTAAACTGTCCTACTAATTCCACAAACTCCACAACCACAATTACATGCACTCCATCCCCCTACGTACCACGAATAAGTATAGTTCATTGTAATTGGAACCAAACTAGAAATATTTACATTATTTCCACCTGTACAAGTTAAATTATAACTCTTATTAGCAGTTATTGAACTTTGTGTTTCTGATCCTGATACTCCTTTAGAACCAGACCAATCACCATAACCTATGCAAGAGCCAGTACTATTAGAGCTCCAATATAAATCAATAGAACCACCGTAATTTACTGATGAGCTCGAAGGATAAAATGAAAGTTCTGAGCTATTTACAGTTACTGAAACTTCTTTAGAAATATTACCACCGGGTCCACTACAAGTTAAATTATAAACTGCATCAGAAGTTATAGAAGAAATAATTTCAGTACTTCCTTCATTATTTTTAGATCCGCTCCAACCATTAGATGCTATACAAGTAGAAGTATCATTGTTAAACCAACTTAATTCAACTGAATCACCGTAATTTACTGTTGTAGTATTTATTAAAAGTGAAAGGTCAGGAATAGGTAGTACTTCAACAAAAATACTTTGAGTTGTATTTCCTGCAGGATTTTGACAACTGATATTAAATGTTGAATTTGAATAAAGAACAGGAATAATTTCTGAACCAGAAACTCCTTTTGAACCACTCCAATCTCCTAGAGCACTACAACTATTTGAAAGCTGTGCATTCCAGGTTAAAGTAATTGCACTATTTTCAAGAATTAAACTAGAATTACTTGTAAAATTAACATTAGGAGAAGATTCTGGAATTCCTATTACTATTTGTTGATTACTTGTTTTTGAACCACCAGTACCCGTACAAGTTAAACTATAAGTTTTATTTTCCTCTAAATTTAAAATTTCATATGTCCCCGAAGTTGCTCTAAATCCAGACCAATCTCCAAAACTATAACATCTATCTGAATTTTGTGAATTCCAAGTTAGAAGAACCGACTCATAATATTCTGGGTTTGAATTATTTGTATCAAATGAAAGAGATGGTGAACCTACGGTCACAGCTAAATTTAAAATTGAGTTAGAAATGTGATTTTGAGACTCTTGAATTGATTTTAAAGTTGAATTTCCACTTTTAATCAACCCAATAATTGAAGATATATTATTTTCAAAATCTGAACTATTTAAAGAAAAATTAGTATTTTTATTTAGAAGTAAATCATTCACAGTTGTATTAATTTTAATTCCATTTGAACTATTGTTATCTTCGTCTAAAGTTAACAACAATCTAACTATATTTACAACACGATTATCACTATAATTTATTGAGTCATTAAAAAGTTGAACAGGGGTTATATAACTTCTAGCAGTAGCCGTTCCAAGGAGTATATCTCCAATTTTAAAAGTAATTTTTTCCCCTGACCTATATATAAATTTACCTTGTGATGTTGTTATACCATTTTTAGTTGAAGTATTATATGTTAAACCCTCAACAACTGAGTCTACAAAAAAACCACTTAAATCACCAGAACCTTTTAAATTAAATTTTCTTGTAAATACACCCTTATTTGTATAAACTGTTACATCTTGAATACCAATAAGATTTGGAGTACAATTCTCTAATAAAATTTCTTGAACTCCAACTCCAATATAAGGTGAAACACCACAATTAAGATTTCCAACTTTAATATCGTTTATACCAATTGTTGCACCATATTTATTATTAAAAAATAGAGTATTTGACACTACTCCTAAAATGTTTTCTGTTGAAGCATCAAATTCTTTTGAATTAGACTCCACATTTACTTGAAGAGAAGATACAAAATCACCAAACCACATATTAAATACAGTAACTGATATAACTGAAATAACTAATAATAAAGCAAATGCAACAACAGGAGTAATTCCTTTTCTATGGAACATATTAATATAATTATTTTGTTTTTTGTTTATAAATTTGTTTAATATTAATTTTAAGTAAATCCACAAAATTCTAAGTAACTTATTAAATAATTTTTGTAGAATTGATTGGTCTATCAAGGCTTTGTCCAAAGATCAACTAATATCTAGAATTAACAAAAGCTACTGCTGGGATTTGCTCTCAACAATCTTTTCAAGATTCTTGGAAGCCAAAGGAACTTTATACGAGACACTCACGTTGTTCGTTCTTGTATCTCTTCGTTAAACTCAGAGAGTTCAAATCCTTTAAAGCTACTGCTGGGATTTGAACCCAGGGCCTCGACATTACCAATGTCGCGCTCTACCACTGAGCTACAGCAGCAACTATTAAAATAATTAAATAAACATATAAAAATCTATCTACTAAATCTAAACTCATAAAATTTAAACTCCTCAAGTGATTCATTTTGAACACCCGCCCTTATAGCTCTGTAAGTATCAAAATATCTATACAAATCATTATGTCTTGCACCTCTATACTCAATAAAAACTTTATCATTCGTTGGAACTGCCTCATACAAAGTAACGGCATGTAAAATAGGAATATTCATATCAGAACTTCCATGAATAATAATTAATTTTTTAGAATAATTCTCTAAATACTTTATATTATCATAATTATCAAATGTATAAAAACCAATAGGATAATACTTCAAATACCTATTTCTTGCAACATTATAAACGCTATCAAATGGCGCAACCAAAATCAAACTATAAACATTATCATTAATAGTTGAATGATAACTAGCAAGTGCAGTACCTAAACTCTCACCTATAACTGAAACATTAGAAATATTTTCAACATTTATAAAGCCCTCAATGTTTCTAACATCATTTAACAAAAGTTCTTTCGAAGGCTCTTTTACATCATTAGCATAACCACTAAACTCTACAAAAAGTAAATTAACCTCAAGTCTATCAAATCTCTCTGCTAAATAACTTCTATCACAAGCAGTCCCACCATTTCCATGATAATAAACTAAAGTTGTGTTAGATCCAATATCTTTGTAAAAAAATCTTGTCCCATTAAAACTCTCTTTAGTAAAATTCTCGAACTGCGAACATAAAAAGAAATCTTGATTATTAGGATGATACAAAAACCTATCGGTATTAAAATATAATAAAATACCTAATAAAACATACAAAATAAAGCATATGAAAATAAAAACCAAAAAAAAACTTGCAATAAAACTAAAATATTTATTCCAAATAAAAAACCTAAACTTTTTTTTCATAATAAAATAATTAGAAAAACATTTAAAAACATTTATTATCTACATCCACTTAGAATCATTTTCTTTAAGTTCTTTAATTCTAAATTTTACCAGTTTTTGAATTAATTTAATAGGAAGTTTTTTATCAATTGAAAATTAAATAGAACCTTTCCCAATTTTATATCCAACAAGTTCTTTCTCAAATTGTTTAATAACAAGAAGAATTGGATAAAAACCAATATGACCTTTAAATCCTGAAAAAGTAAAAAGAATCCTCCCATATGAAAAAGCTGGAACACTCTATTTTAAACTTTAAAATATTTAAATTCTTTCTTTTTAAATATAAAATCTGAACAAAAAGCAAATAAAATTGCACTTAATATTTAAACTACAAAATAGAATAAAAATAGAAAATTATTTCTTATCCTTTCAGGATAATAATAATCAAAGATTATTTCTTATTACTTTTCTTTCTACTTCTAATTCTCATATAAGCAAAAGCAAATGAAACAATTAAAACTAAAACTAAAATAATAAGACCTATCTGTGTAAAACTCTTAGGCTCTTCTCCTTTAACATCAACTGTAATTGTATCCTCTCTTGTGTATCTGGTCTGATCAACTAATGACTCAATTAAAACTGTTGTAGGGTAACTCTTAGCATCAGCTGTACTTAAAACTTCAACTTTAAATATTACAACAGCTTCTTCTCCAACTTCAATCTTTGAAGTAACATATTCAGTTAACTGCTCATATGAAAAAGGATAAGATGAATCAGGAACTACTCTTACTCTAACTTCCTTAGCTTCATCAGTTCCTTCATTTTTAATTGTAACTTTAAGTTTATTCTCACTAGTTCCGATACCAAAACCATCCAGAGCTTCTACATTTGTAACTTTTAAAAATGGAGCATCAGCAATTTCAATATTAAATGGAATTGATTTTTCAAAAGTATCATAAGAACTCCCAACAGATTTTTGAGCTCTATATCTTAAATTTAAATTTGCAGGAATATCTCCATAAACTCCTTCATCAATATCTAATTTAAATTCTAAATCAGACTCACTACCAGATGTAATTTCTGAAACACTATCAGTAAAACTATAACTATTAGAAGGGGTAACTTTATCAGAATCAACTGTTAAAGTAGCAGAAACTAAATCTGCATCTTTATCACCTAAATTTTGTAAAGTAACAGTTAGCATATTATTATCTGTATCAGGTAATAATTCATCAGGTGTTGAAACTACTTGTCCAATATAAAACTCAGGATTTGAATTATCATCTTGAACAAAAACTAAAACATTCTTCTCAATATTTACAGTTCCATATTTAGCTGTAACAACTAAATTTACATAACCCTCAGGAATATCTTCTGAAAAAAAAACTCTAAAAGTTTTAGTAACTTCTTCTCCACCGTAAACATTTTTATAATAAACATCATTTGAGGATAAAGAATAAATATCATCTGTATTCTTTATTCCTAAATAAACATCTTTTCTAATATCAGTTGTAGGATTTGTAAACCTAAGTGTAATATCAGCATACTCTCCTGCAGTAATTGGTGCAGGATTACTTTTAACTAAACTAATGTCAAATGAATATGCACTAAAAATTGATAGTAGCATAACCATAAATATTAACATAAATTTTTTATTTCTATTTTTTGTTTCCATTCTTATATTAATTATTAATAACTTTTTTTTGTTTATTTTTATATTTCAGACTCATTATTGCAGGAACTAAACTAATTGACACAAAGAAAACGGCAATTATTGAAAAAGCAAGGGATAAACCGAGCCTTTGAGTTCCAAGTAATTTTGCAAACAGCAAAGCCATAAATCCAATTACAGTTGTAAATGAAGATAATAAAATTGCTGCGCCTGATGTTGTAAGCGACTCCTTAATAGCACTTTCAAGATCCATTCTTTTAATGAACCTCTCAATACTGTCTACTAAGTGTATTGAAAAATCAATACCCACACCAATAACAAGTGCAATAATACTTGTTGAGAGTGTCGTGAAAGGAACTTTAAAAAAGCCCATAAACCCAACAGCCCAAACAACTGCAATTATAATTGGAAATAATGAAATTACTCCAACTGTAACTGATGCATAAATTAAACTTGCAACCAAAAATACTAGGACCAAACTTACAATAGTTGTAAATCCTGCATCTGCTTCAAGAGTTTGGCCCAATTCTTGAAATTGAACCGCATCTCCTGTTAAACTAATATCACTGTTATGAACTGGATACATATTTATAATTTCACGAACATCACTAAGTACAATAGAATTACCTGCATCATCGGATCTTAAATTACGACTTCTAATAGTTAAAGTAGTTAAAGTATAATCGTGATTAAAACTATTTCTAATATCTGTATTTGTAATTGCATCATAAACTTGAGTTGAATCATAACTTAATCCTTCATAAGGTGAAGTCACACTATCAACATTAGGAATCCCTTCAATTAAAGATTGTATACTATTTAAATCTCTCATAGTTTGAACATTTCTTAAATCACCTTGATATGCTTTAACAACAATTGTAATTGTATCAGTATTCCCATAAACAGTATTTAATTCTCTAAAAGTATCTGAAACTTGATCACCCTCTGGAATCCAATTACTATTACTTGTTGAAAATTGAACCTGTGATGCTCCATACATCATAAAAAGTGTTAAAAGAGCAACGATACCGATTACTGTTTTTGGTTTTTTAGATTGAAAAACTGCAAGTCCAGCAAGCACATTAACAATTTTTCTAAAAGTTTCGTTAGATTTAATACTAATATGATTTCTAAAAACTGTAAGCATAACTGGAAATGAGATAAAAGTTATTAAAAAAATAATAGTAATTCCCAAACTAAGAACAATTCCTTGACTTATAGAACTATTAGAAACACCAAACACAAGAGCAATAAAACCTGCAAGAGTTGTAACAAAAGACGCTGTAATTGGGATAAATAATTCATCAATAGTGTGAAGTAAAGCTGCTCTATGAGTATCATGTTCACGTCTTGCTTTTCTATAATGAGTTGTAATGTGAATACTATAATCTGCACCAAGTCCAAGCATCAAAACACCAATAGCAGCTAAAGTAATAGAAACACTAATATCAAGATATGCCATTAAACCTGCTAAAATAATTAAACTGAAAAGTGGGGTTGTAACGGTAATTAAAGTAAAAACTAAATCCCTTAAATACCAATAAACAATTAAAAAAACAAAAACAAGAGTAATCAAAATTGTATTTAAATTATCATTAATTAAAAGGGTTGAAACCCTATCAAGAAGTGTTGGCATTCCTGTAATAATTGCATCTGTGCCTGAAGGTTCACCAACTTCAGCTAAATAAGATTCTATATCTAATTTAACTTTTTTAAAAGCACCAGGTTCATCAGGTGTATATAATTGAATTCCCACCCTCACATACCTATTATCATCAGAATACTGTGGATTTCCTACTGCAACAACATAATCACTTTGTAAAAAAGCAACTTTAACATCATTTAAATAACTAGTAACTCTAGGATCCCTCATATCCGTTATGGGATTTTCTAATTTTGAATTCGGATCTGATTTAAGCAATAAAACCATACCATCGTTAACTCCAAAAGCATTTTCTAAAATTCTTAGATTAACACTATTTTCACTTTGAGCTGAAACAAGTTTAGTAAAATCAGTTTCAATTTTCAAATCTTTAGCACTATAAGCCATAAGTCCAACAAAAAGTAAAATCAAAATAAAAAAAATCTTAGCATATTTAATCTGAAAATTAACTAATCTCTCAATCATTTTTAGCTAATCCCTCACTAGACTTCTTCATAAGTTTAATAAAAGTCTCTTTCTCTTTATCAGATAAATTAACTAATAAATCTTTTGAAACTTCTAAATACTTCTTACAAAACATTTTATATATTTTAAGTCCTTCTTTAGATAAACAAATAAAAATCCTTCTTCTATCCTTTTTATCATAAACTCTCTCAACAAGACCAAATTCAATTAACTTATCAACATAAGTTGTAGTTGAACCAGGAGTAAGCTCTAATTCTTGCGATAACTCAGACATTGTTTTTTTATCTGAACCGATAATATCAATTATTCTACAATCTTTCATAGTATAATCTTTATCACAAACTGAATCAGAGTGCATTTTTTTCTTAAAATGCTTTGCAACAACTCTCAAAGAATTGCTAAAATCTCCTAAATTTGAATCCATTATTATATACATTATTTACTTTTATTTATAAATATTTTGATTTTCAAACTATTTTGATTTCGAAGTAAGTAGTGAATTAAATAAAAATATGAATCACAATAAAAATCTATTTATAAAGAAAGAAGACTTATCAATACTATAATGGAATTTAAAAATATAGTAAAAGAAAGATATGCTGTTAAAAAATTTGACAGTGAAAAGAAAGTTTCACAGGAAAACTTAAGTGAATTATTAGAGATGGTTAAACTTTCAGCATCTTCATTTGGACTTCAACCATTTAAAGTGATTGTAGTAGAAGATAAAGAAACTAAAGAAAAACTATTACCTGCAAGTTTTAATCAAGAGCAAATAACAACTTCATCACACGTTCTTGTTTTTTGCGCTTATACAGATGTTATGGATAGAATAGAAATTTATGAAACTATGATGAAAGAAAATGGTGCACCTGAGGAATCTATAACTGGATATATTAATGTAATGAAAGGATTTTTAGAGAGAATGAATGAAGAGCAAAAATTAATTTGGGCTCAAAAACAAGTTTATATTGCATTAGGAAATGGATTAAATGGATCAAAAGCACTAGGATTTGAATCTTGTCCAATGGAAGGGTTCAACCCTGTAGAATACAGTAAAATTTTAAATCTACCTGGAAATTTAATTCCAAGCGTTGTTATGCCTATTGGATATCCAGCTGATACTAAAAGAAATAAAATTAGATATGGTAACGAAGATTTATTTCTATTTCACAAATAAAATTACTTTTTTTTCTTACTCTTAATTTTACAAACAGTTAAATCTTTTAGAGTTGAACAAATAGCATAACTAAGCATAGGTATTGCAATTATTTTTAATTCTAAACCATACCAAGGTAAAAAAGAAAGTATACTTGCAAGACCAATATATGATGCAAGTGTGATTGAACAAGCAGGACAACCAACAACTAAAATTCCAATTAAACTTCCAAATCCTCCAACTACTCCACTACCTGACTCAAATCTTCTAAAATAATTTATCTTATATATTGTAATAGTTAGAAAAACACTAAATAAAAAAGCAATCAAATACATTAATATTAATTCTGCATATAAATATATTAATCCTAAATTTCCAAAAATTAAATCTTCATTTGTAAAATAATTAAAAATAGAAGATATAATAATAAAACTAATTAAAGCAAAAATACTGTATCTTAGGTTTAAAAATACTTCCATAAAATTTAATCTAATTAATTTTAAATCCATTTTAATCTATAATCAAATAAGAAAAAATTCTATTATAAATATTTCCTTTAACTAAAATCTTCAACATTGAAAAAAGTTTATAAACTTTAGAATATCTAAATTAGTATGGCAGATTTTATAAAATTAGATAAAGAAGATCAAGGAGATAAAAAAAGAAGAACTAAATACAAATTCAAATTTAGAACTTTTGTTTTAATATTTATTACACTATTAATATTATCAAGTTTAATTTCAAGTATTAGTTTCTCATTAACACCTAAAATTGCAATTGTTCCAATAAATGGAGTAATTACAACAAGTGAAGATTCGTTCATTTTATCTCAAAGTACAACTTCATCAAGATATATCGCTCAAACACTAATTGATTTATCAAATGATAATACAGTTAAAGCAGTTTTATTAGACATAAATTCCCCAGGTGGAAGTCCTGTTGCATCAGAGGAGATTTCAAATGCAATTGATATTGTAAAAAGTAAAAACATTACAGTATACGCTTTAATTAATGATGTTGGAGCAAGTGGTGGATTCTGGGTTGCAGTCTCTGCAAACAAAGTATACGCATCTTCTATGAGTACAGTTGGAAGTATTGGTGTAACATCAGCTGGACTTAGTTTTGAAAATTTTATTAAAGAGTACAATATAACTTATAGAAAACAAACAGCAGGAGAGTTCAAAGATATGGGCTCACCATATAGAAAACCAACACAAAAAGAAGAAGAAAAAATTCAAAATATCCTTGATGAAGTTCATAGTAATTTTATAACACACGTTGCAAAAGAAAGAAATATGACATACGATGAAGTTAAAGAATACGCAACAGGAGAAATCTTCTTAGGAAGTACAGCAAAAGAAATAGGCTTTATTGATGAAATAGGATATTATCCAAATGTTATAACTGAAATTAAAAATGAAGTTGGTGATATAACTATTGTTAATTATGGCCCTGAACCAACATTTGCACAGGCTCTAGGATTAAAATCATTATTCAATTTTGATGCAAAATCTCAAATCCAATTACAATAATTTTTTATTCTTTTTTAGTAGTAACAAAGTAAAAGTTTATAAATTCTCAAAACTTAGTATAACTACAATGGCAAAAAAATTACAAACAATTCTAAGTGCTGGAGTTTTTAGTCTAGCTCTAGCAACTCAAGTAGAAGCTGAGGAAGTTGCTCATAAGCCACTTAGTGTAACTATTACTGAACCTACATATAATTTTGCAGAAGAAATAAGAGATGATTCTTGTAAATTCACATTTGGTTGTTCAAAAACTGCAAGTTTTGGATATAATCCAAACAAACCTGGTGCAAATATATTAACAATTAGTATTCCAAATTGGTTTAACCCTACAAAGGCAAACTTAAGTCAAAAATATAATAAAGCACCATTTGAAGAATAAACTACTTTTATAAATAACTTATTCTTAACATTAATATAAAATGACACAAGCCACTTCACGAAAAGTTTCGTTCGGTGACCTTTTTCATCAAAGATAAAAAATGACAACTAAAATACATTTTCTAGGAACATCTTGTATGGTACCAACAAAAGATAGGAACCACTTGGCAACTGCTCTAGAATATGAAGGAAATCTATTTTTATTTGATTGTGGTGAGAATACTCAAAAACAGATTAAAATAATGAAACTTCCAATTGGAAAAATAAAAAAAATATTTATCTCTCATTGGCACGGTGATCACGTTTTAGGATTACCAGGTTTAATTCAAACACTAACAAATGTTGATTCTGTTGATAAAATTGAAATTCACGGACCAATAAACTCTAAAAAATACGTAGATCACATGCTTAAATCATCTATATTTGAATCTAAAATACCAATTAACGTATTTGAACACATTCCTAAAGAAAACGAAGTTATAACAATATTAGAAAATCAAGACTATGAAATTAACTGCGCAAAATTAAATCATAGTGTTCCTTGTATTGGATACTCTTTTAAGAAAAAAGATTCATTAAATGTTGATACAAAAAAAGCAAAAGAGCTTGGAATTGAAAAATCCCCACTCTTATCTAGAATTAAAATGGGAATCCCAATAGAAATTGAAACAGATGGTGAAAAGCGAATAATTAAGCCAGAAGATATAACATATCCAAAAAAAGGACTTAAAATCTCATTTGTATTCGATACAAGGCCTTGTAAAGAAATAGATTTACTTGTAAAAGATAGTGATTACCTTGTAATGGAAGCAACTTACATATATGAAACTCACGCTCACAAAGCAGAAGAATATGACCATATGAGCGCTAAAGAGACTGCTCAAATAGCTCTTGATAATAATGTTGGAACCCTTTTAATAACTCATTTCTCACAAAGATACAAAGATATTAAAGATATTGAAGCTGAAGCTAAAGAAACCTTTGAAAACACTATTAGTGCATACGATTATTTCTCATATAATATTAAGTAATTTTTTTACTCAATTAGGGATTATTCTAAATTTTAATATAAAATAGTTATAGATTAAACAAATTTAAATATTCAGAATTAAAAAATAATCAACTAATAATTATTAGTTTGAGGCATACAAGTTAAATTTACAATTTAACGCTACACCAAAAATTTAGAATAAATTTTTCTGTGTTTTGAATTGAAGTGTATTTAAAATACACGAGATTTAAAATAACGAAGAAATAGTAATTATTAATTATTGTCTTCCTTTATGGATATGCACGTTTCGTGGTGCTGCCATAACCCAATTTTCATGAAATCCAACTAAATCCCCACCAACAGCTTCAACAGTCTTCTTTAATTTATCAACGGCTCTTCTTAATTCATCAGGATCTTTATTCCTTAATAGATGAATATCAATTAAACACATTGTTTTCTCTCCTCTAACAACGTCAAGAATATCTCTAATATTCTCATAATCATCTAAAACAAATACTTTTACTTCAAGAAGTTTATCTTCTTGTCCTTTTGAATCTGCTTCAGTAATTGACAAATAATCTTCGTCAGCGTCGTCCACATATTCTTCTTTTCTTAGTTTTGGTAAATTATTAAAAAAGCCTGCCATTTTTCACATATATATTAATTGAGTTGTTTATTTATAAATTTTATTATACTCTAAGAGGGTCTACTTCTTAGCTCTTTTTCTAACAGGTCTCAAATGAGAACTACTACACTGTCTACAAACACCTTTACCAGCTAAAATCTTACCGATTGCAACTTTAGTTTTAGACTCGCATTTTTTACAAACGTAAACGTTTGTATAAAGTCTTGCTTCAGCTTCTGGAAATACACCCATTTTTAATGAGCCTCCTCAGTAATTTGCTTAATTAAGATTTTACCCATAACTTGCCAAAATAAAACAGTTTGACCTGCTTTAATTGAATCACGAATGCTTTCATCAGCAATTTGTAAATCCGCAGTTAAATTTTCAAATGTCTCCATATCCATAAGTTCAATATCATTACCAGTAATTGATAAAACTTGACCATTTTTCTTATAGATAATTGGCACTTCAACACTATCATGACCTGGTTTAACAACCTCTTTAGTTGAACCAGTAATCATATCTGTTGCTTTAATTCTTACTTTTGCATGACCGTGTTTACCTGGTCTTGATGTTTGAGTATCTTTTACAATACATGCAGCTCCATCAATAAGTAGGTAACTTCCAGCTTTTAAGCCTCCCGCGTGAGTTAATTTAATATCAGACATTTTATACCTCGATTTATACTTAAAATAATTCTAATCCCTTTATATAGTTTTTGTAAAACAATAGAAAATCAAATAAAAATAATAAAATATATAAACTCAAACTATCAAATCTGATTATGGTTAAATTGTTTAAAACAGATGAGTTTCAAAAACTAAAGGATAAATATCCTAATGAAATCAAAGAAATTATCCCCGGAAGAAAAGTTAAAGTTCCAGAAATAGATTTTAGTAGATGGCCCAAAGATGTTGCAAAAAGAATTGAAGGTTATATCCCATTTTTAGTTAGATTCGTAGCTTTACCATTAATAATTGATAAATTCCAGAATTATAAAGAAAGACAAGATTTTGGCAATAGGCTTTCAAGAAAAGACTATCTCATCTTAAAAGAAAGTGCATTAAGATGTCATCCTTTAAGTCATATGCTTGAATTTATGTCATTCTATTTTCCTGAAAATTTAGACAGAGTTGATACACAAGCATTAAAAGAAGTCCTTAAACAATTTTCTGAAATTCATAAAAAAGTTAAAACTATAGAAATTTATGATCAAAACTCCACAGAAGAAAAAATTAAAATTGTTGAAGAAACTAAATCTCTTTTAATTAGACTATTTAGGATATTATCGGAAGAAGTAAGAGAGAAAAAAGCAGCTTAAATTAATTCTATTATCTTTTCAATTTGTTCATTAATGCTTAAATTAGTATTATCAATTTCTATTGCATCATCACACCTAATTAAAGCTCCAAATTCTTTTTCAATATCTTGCTTATCTCTAACTAGTAACTCTTCTCTAACCTCTTCAAAGCTCTTAAAAATACCTTTCAACTCATAATCTCTAAGTCTTCTCCTTGTCCTCTCACTAGTACTCGCAGTTAAATATATTTTAACTTTAGCATCTGGAATCACAACACTGCCAATATCACGGCCTTCTGCAACATAACCTCCTTCTTTAACTATTTCTTGCTGTTGTTTTACCAAAAACTCTCTAACTTCCTTTAAAGTTGAAAAATCAGATGCTAGTTTACTTACCTTTGAATTTCTAATTTTATCTGAAACATCTTCACCATTTAATAAAATATTATTACTTGAATCAAAAGTTATTTCTAAATTATCCAAGTTAGAAGAATTAAAATTTTCAAGACTAACCTCAATATTATCCAAATACAATGCCAAAGCTCTATACATAGCTCCTGTGTCTAAATAATTTAAATTCAGTTTCTTAGAAAGTAATTTAGCAATTGTTCCTTTACCTGAACCTGCAGGCCCATCTATTGCAATATTAATTTTTTTGTCCATCAATACTTTAATCCCAAATTAAGGGCTGTTTTAAAGAAAATTTAGCAAATTGAAACTCTAAAATATTATACAAGCAAACCCAAACAATAATCAAATTGTAATACCAATTGTCCAAAAGAAGAGAACAAAAATAAATAACAGGAATAAGTAAGAAATTATAAATAATCATTCTATGTTGCTTCCAACACCTTGTCTCGCTTCTGTTGAATACTATAAAATACAAAATAAAAATCAAATTAAATAATACAACATAATTCAAATACTTAGAAAATTCATAAGTCATATACAAAATAATAATTGAATACAAAAAAATAGACAATATCATTAAATGTAAAAAAGGTTTGTATTTATGATAAATTTTATTTTTCTTATCTTTTTTATCTTTATGAATATTAAACCCTATTAGAAGCGTTACAATATACAAAATAAATTCAATAAATAATATTTCATTTAACATCATTATCCTCCTCCTGATTGACCAATTTGGCCTTGACAAGTACCATCACAAGCAATAATACCTTGTTTCTCACATCCTCTACTTGAAGTACAACAAGAATATCCTTGATTACCAACACATCCACTTCCACTTCCTCCTGAAGAACCAACAGCATCAGCTTTACATAAAATAGCACCTGCACTTGTAATTCCATACATAACATCTCCTGATGAACAAGTTCCTACAAGTTTAGTCTGAATTGAATTAGTATCAACATCAGAACTTGTAATTGAGCCATCAGCTATATCATCTGAATTAACCTGTCCATCTCCAATCATTTCTGAAGTTATTGAATTTGCCTGACCCTCATTTACATACCTACCATCTAATTCAGTACCATTTTCATTAACATACCTTAAATCCAATTCTTGATTTTTATAAAATAAATCCTCTGTAAAATAAATAGGATTAATAAATGTGAAATTAGAAGTTACATCCTGTTCATCAGATCCAATTATCCCTCCTCTCAGATCACTAGCTTCATTCCAAATACCGTTACTATCAGCCCAAACTAACCCTCCAAATAATATTAGTGTCAATAACATAATATTTGTATAAAAATTAAAATTAATTTTGAAATTATTTAAACTCATACTTTAGTTTTGAATAAAATAATTTATAAACATTTGTTAACTAAAATAGTTATGAAAGTTAATCTTCATAAACTGATAAAAAAAAATCCCTTTATCCTAGCACCAATGGATGATGTAACAGACATAGGATTTAGAAAAATTTGTGAAGAAAACGAGGCATCTTACTCTACAACAGAATTAACCTCAGTTGAAGCACTCATTCGTGATAAAGTTTTCAAATCAAGATATGAAAGAGGGAAATTAAAAATAAACTCAGTTCAATTATTTGGGTCAAAACCTGAGAGTTTTGTTCTTGCAGCTAAAAAAGTCTCAGACCAAGCAGACATAATTGATGTTAATTTTGGATGCCCAAGCGCAACTGTAACAAATAACGACTCAGGATCAATGCTCTTAAAAGATCCAAAAAACGTTGGCAAAATAATTGAAAAACTTGTAAAAAACATAGATAAACCAATAACTGCTAAAATCAGATTAGGATACTCTAAAACAACATATAATGAAGTTGCAAAAGAAGTTGAAGATGCCGGAGCACAAATTCTAGCAGTACATGGAAGAACAGCGAAACAAAAATACAGTGGACTTGCAAACTGGGATGCAATTCGTGAAGTTCATGAAAAATTAAAAATTCCAGTAATTGGAAATGGAGATATTAAATCAGAAGAAGATATTGATAAATATCTACTCTCAGAATCTCCTTACGCCTCCGCTTTGATGGTTGGTAGAGCAGCAATAGGTAATCCTTACATTTTCAAAAAATTTAATCATTATTATAAAACTGGTAAAAAATTAAACAATTATGATGTTAAATCAAAACAAAAAGAACTATTTTTAGAATATCTTAATTTATTAGAAGAACACGATTTCTACAATCTTCCATTAAAAATTCAAAGACAAGGAATGTGGTTTTTCAAAGGAATTGAAGGTGCTAAAGAATTAAGGACAAAAATTCAAAAAACTAAAGATAGAAATGAAATAATGAAAATTATTGAGGAATTCTAATTAAATCTCAGCTGTAAAAGAATAACTATAACCATCTGAGTTAAGTTCATTTTCTAAATACTCAAGCATTCCCTTTAAATGACCAGCTCCAATTACAACTAAAATATTTCCTTCATGGTTTTGTTTCAACTCTAAAATCTTTTTACACATATGAATATTTCTATCTTCAATTAAAATTTGATACAAATCAGGCACTTCAACTTTAACTATTTCTAAAACTTCATTAATTAAATGTTCTGAAGGCACACCTTCTTTAATGTCAAAATTTAGTTTTTCTCTGTTCTCTTTCTTAAAATTAATTGAAAACATCTTGAAAAACATCGCAACTTTTCTTCTAAAGGATAATTTTGAAATTTTCTTTAAAGTAAGTCTAATATTCAAATCAATCAAAGCTGTTGGAATTTTATTTTTTCTCGCTTCTAAATAAGCAGTCTTCATATCAACTCCCGGTTCAATTTTAAGAAATTTTCCAGCAGATTTTTGAATCATAGATGCAATTAATGCAAACATAAAACCACCAACACCAAATTGTTTAACCATTGCAAAAGAAAATTTACTCCCTTTCTTGTTAGAAGACATAAGAGATTTAAATCTATCAATATCAAGCTCTATTGTAACAACTTCTGGTTTGTATTTCTCTATAGCTTCTTTAATCTCTTTAGAGCTTTGCTTTGCAACATGAGAAGTTCCAAGTAAAATAATATTTGATACTTTTTTAATCATAAATATCTGAAAAGGGATAATGTTTATATAACTTATGAAAAGAAAATAACTAATTAATAACTTATTTAAAGGAGAAACTTTTATACTAGACACTTACTTTGTGCGTTCTTGTCTAACGTTTCAAGGAGAAACTTTTATAAACGAAATTAATTTCCTTTTAATTAGCCGTTATGGCAATATATGAATAAAGATTTATCTTTATTCTTCCAGCCTTATTAGCTCAGCAGGTAGAGCGTGCGGCTGTTAACCGCAAGGTCGCAGGTTCGAGTCCTGCATAAGGCGCTCAAGAGCATGTCTGAATTAATTCAGAATGGCTTTTTTACAATCTACATAACCTAATTGTTCCGCTAGTTCAGCCCGGTTAGAATGTTCGACTGATAATCGAATGGTCCGCAGTTCAAATCTGCGGCGGAACATCCTTGATTTTCACTGCGGACGAGTCCGCATTAGCAGAAATTTCTTCTTATCAGTACTTTAAAAATTTCTTAACACTCAAAATATTCTATTTTGAGAGTTTCAAATCTGCGACTTCACTTTTATTCACAAAAATCCAAACAAACTTATCAAGTGTTAACTCACATTAATGATTTACAAAAAACAAAAATTGAAATATTCTAGGAATAAACAATAAAATACTATAACTAATTATAAAAACTATTGACCTTAACTTAAATTATATAAGGAATTCAGCTTTTATCATCTTTAATAATTTGATAAAAAATAGGTTGAGAAAAATTTATATTTTCAAACTTTCCTAAGTCATCAAAGAAAAATTCTTCTGAATACAGTCTTACCTTATCACCAACTTTAAAATTATCTTTTTCAGAAAGAATAGAAGAAAAATAGGGATATATTACTTTATTAATTCCTTTATCACACTTAACTAAATAATAATCAACACTTTCAGGTAATTTAAATCCCATAAACGATGAATCTAAATACTCATATTTTCCATAGCCTATAACTTCCCCTTCAAATATCCTATAATGTTTATTGCTACCTTCAGAAAAATAAGTTTCTTCAGTTATAATATCTCTAAAAAAACTAAATAAATTTGCCAAAAGCATCAATAAAACAAAAAATTCTATAAGAATAGTAGCAAATAAAAACCCTGAAAATCTAAGCTTAACACTAGTTCCTACAATTAGTGCAAAAATCAAATACTTTAGTATTGCAACTAAAATTAAAAAAAAAATAACACCTATTATTGAAACAGGTTTAATTGATGACCTATGATTTAAAAAAGGATTAAATCTGTTATTATTATACTTTATCCATAGATACAATAATAATAATCCCAATATTAAAAAAAAATATAAATCATCTATTAATAGTGATGGAATTAAACCCATTAAAGTGAAAATTGATTCAGAAAACTTATTTAATGTCTCATCAATATTTCCTACAAAAAACAAAAAAAATAAGAAAAATAATATATCAGCAAGTACAAAAGGTGAAACTATACTTATTGAATTTTTTTTGCCATCTGAACTAATAGAAAATCCTTTTGCCAAAGAATATATAAAATAAAATCTCAATAAAACTATTAAAATCATAAACAAAACCACAAAAAAATTTTGAAAGTTTACTAAATATAGATTTTCGAGAAAAATAAAAAATATTACAGTAATTAAAAAATATAAAATGAAATTAATAATTATTCTATCATATGAAATTTTTACAATTTTAGATTTATTCTTTACTATTTCAATAAATTTTGGAATATAACTCTTTTTCTTTTTATTATTTTTATATTCGGTAAAATAAATAAATCCAACCATTAAATGTATTAAAAATCCCATAAAGATGAAAATTGTTCTTTGTTGGATAGTTAGCATAGAAGTGTCTAAGAAAAAAAATCTAAAAAAAAATTCATTAATAAGAATAATAAATATATAAATAGGAATAATACCTTTGAAAAATAAAAAATTTCGATCAAAAGTGAAAATATCTCTAAATAATGATAATAATTTTTTAAATGAATTCCAAACCATGAGATATTAAATACTCTGTCATATATAAATTATACTAAATTTTTTGTGTTCGAAAAAACATTAATTATATGGCGGAACATATTTCTAAACAGCAGATTTTAATCACAACTCCCCTATCTCAAACCACATTCTCAATCAGATGTATTCACCAATCCCAACTCAGAATCGTAATCACCATCTCCCGTAACTACTATTTATAACACCTAACCTTTAAAAATAAATAAATTCATAATTAATTACTATGAAAGCTTTAAGTAAATTAAAAAAATCAAATAGTAAAAAATCTACTAAATCTGTAGATTTAATGCAATATAGTAGCATCGTATTTGGATTAGGAATCCTTATTATGTTAATCGCAACTATTTTGCCAGCTTTCTTTGATTCATTAAGTGATAAAGTAACACAAATAATCGCAATTACCTTAATTATTATAGGTTTAATCATCGGTTATATGAATGTTACATCAAAAGAGGCAGTAAGATTCATGATAGCAATGCTTTTAGTTGTAATGCTAACACAACCTTTCTTAGGTAGTATTGTTCAAGCATTTGGTCTGCAAGGAAACTTCACAGCACTAAAAGTACTTGGAAATTTATACGTTTACATTAATACATTATTCGTGCCAGCAGCAGTTGTTGTAGCATTAAGAACTGTATTTCAAACAGCAAAAGACGAATAAATACTAGAGATTGTGATGCCGTTCAAAACGAATGGCAACATTATCTTTTTGAAAAAATTAAAATTAATTCTAAAATAAATTAAACAGATTAAAAATAAACTTAACTAAATATATTTTTTCTAATACAAGGCATTTGAAATCGTAACGTAGCAGCGCTACTTTAGATTTCAAATAACGCTGTAGTTGGAAAAATAGATTAGTTAAAACTCTTCGATGTTTTCTAGGTTACCTAACATCCCCTTCTTCTCAAGAGCTTTAGTCTCATTAGGTTTAAACTTGTAAATCAAATCTGCTTTATCAGTGTCAAGCTCCCAAGGAGTAAGTAAAACAATATCACCTTCACGAATCCACAAATACTTCTTAACACGTCCTGGAACTCTTGCCATAATAGTCTCTCCTTTTACAGAACGAACTGTCATTCGTGATCCTCCTAATCTTTTCTCAACAATACCAATAAACTCATCTCCTTTAGGATATCTAACTCTTGTGTTCTCTGCATTTTGCAAATCACCTACTTTTCCTTTTAAATTTTTAGTCATATTTTATTTTATATAAGCCCTTTAATAAACTTTACGAATCATCATCAAAGTCCAAATTGTATAAATGAAGAACCGAAATAAGTAAACTTACAATAATAGGTCCTAAAAAAAGACCAGATAAAAATCCGAAAACTTTCATTGAACCAAGTATGCTTAAAAGAATCAAAAATTCATGAACTTCTAATTTCTTATTTAGAAGAAAAGGCCTTAATATATTATCTATTGTACCAATAATAAATATTCCAAAAAGAACTAAAAATCCTGCTCCAAAATAATTACCAATCACAAATAAATAAATCACAGCTGGAATCCAAACTAAAGATGGCCCAAAAAGAGGTAAAAGAGCAGCAAATGATGCAATAATTGTCCAAAATACTGGAGAATTAAATCCTAGTATCCAAAATGCAAACCCAACAAGTGAACCTTGAATTAATGCAATTAAAAGAGTGTTTAGAAAAACCGCCCTTGTCACATCACGAAACCTTAAAAATAAAGCGTTTTTATATTGATTTTTCATAGGTATAATTCTTTTAACATAAATAACAAATTTCTCTCCATCACGTAAAAGGAAAAAAAAGGCAAAAATAAAAACAAAAAAGGACACAAAAAAATCAGACACCGAGCCAAAAATATTATTGACAGAACTATACAAATAACTACTTATCTTATTTACAATTGAATCAAAACTGATATCTAAAACAACTATATTTTTTTGAATTTGAGAACATAAACTGCTAGTACAAGAACTAAAATCTGCATTTTCAAACAAACTCTCACTAGTTGTTAAAATCGTTGAAGTCTCAGTAATTAATGCGTTAAAAGTCCAATACATTGGAAAAATAACAAGCATCAAAATCATAATCAAAATAAAAACAGCAGGTATTGTTCTATTATTTGTTTTAACAACCAAACTATTATACGGCCTATAACTTAGAAAAACTAAAGAACAAGCAAGAAGCATAGGTAAAATGAAATCTTTTATAACAAATAAAAATAAACCAATTAAAAAAGTAATAAGAAAAACTTCAAAATAATTTTCAATTTTAACAGTATTTTTGTTAATCATTAATAATTCCTAAAATTAAAAAGATATAAGATATTATATTAACTTGAAGGTTGAAAAACTAAAGAACGATTCCCTGCTAAATTTGAAGGTGTACTAAAATTATAAGGAGTATTTCCTTTTGCAAAATAAAAAAAATCTGTTCCATCTTCTAAAATACTTTGCTCCCTTCTCAAATATCCACCTTCTACAAGATCTTCAAGAGCAAATAATAAATCAAAGTCTCTCCTTCTAGTAAATGGGTTTAAAATACTCCAAAATGAATTTGTAGGAACACCATAGACCAGTTCTTTAATTTCACTAAATGAATATCTAGTCTTTTTCATATTACTCTCAATAATAGCCTCTGAAATTGAGGACATGATTATCTGTTCTATTGATTCTTGTTTTATCATAAATAAAATTATAAAAAAGAAATTATAAATTTATGCCTAACCTTTAGCAGGCGCAGCCTCATCAGAGGTGTGATCTGAGTACATTTACTTCGTGCATTCTCGCAGATCATTTGATAGTGATTTCATCACTATCTACATGATCTTTAACATCTCTTAAATCTAAACTTACAACACTACTTATCTTATTTGAATCCATAGTTACACCATAAATTGTCTCACTACTTTGAATAAAATGCTCACTGTGACTTACCACAATATACTGCGCTTTATGAGCATTACTCTTAATTAACTTACCTAATTTCTCACAATTCATAATATCAAGAGCAGCATCAATTTCATCTAAAATATAGAAACTTGCTGGACTAAACTCTTGAACTGCAAAAATAAAAGCAACTGCAGTAATTGTCTTTTCTCCACCTGATAAAGATTTAATATCTAAATAATTCTTCTCAGATAGCCTAACTTTAATCTCAACACCAGAATTAAATAAATCATCTTCATTTTCAATATTTAATTCAACAACACCCTTTGTTGAAAGCTTTGCAAAAGTATCAATAAAATGCCCTTTAAGTTTATTAAAAGTTTCCATAAACCTCTCTTTCTTCTTCTCATCCATCTCACCAATAAAAATTAAAATTTCAGCTTTTTCTTCATTAAGAGTTTCTCTCTTTCGTAAAAGATTATCAAATTCTTCTTTAAGTTTGTCATACACTTCAACTGCTTTCATATTAATTGAACCAAAGCTACTAAGTCGTGTTTTTAAATTATTAACTTTATTTTGTAACTCTTTAACATCAATACTTCCTTTCTTAATTTTATCTTCAACTTCAGAAAGCAAATTTTCAAGTTCTTTAATTCCTTCATTATTATCTTCATCCTCTCCAACTAATTCAACTTTAACTTGGTTATAAAATACTTCAAGCTCTTCATCTAAATTAGCATTTAGATTATCATAATCTGAAATTGCATATCTAAGCTGAGCACAAACTTCTTTAATCTTATCAAATCCTTCAAATTCTTTTTCATATTTAACCTCAAGTTTCTTTTTATTTTCACGAAGTTTATCTCTCTCTGCAATAAGTGATTTATAACCTTTTGAAAGTTCTTTTTCTCTCTCTCTTTTTTCCTTTAACTCAGAGTTTAAAGAACTAACTTTCTCATCAAGAACCTTTAGTGATTCAGTTAATTTATCAAGTGACTTTGCAGCTTCAATTAAAATTTTATCTAAATTTGTAATCTCAGGTTTTAAAACACTCTTTAATTTCATGTTTCTTGAATCAACTTGTGAAGTAACATCTCTTAACTCCTCACGAATCTTATCTCTCTCTTCTTCAAGTTTAGTTATTTGTGATAATATTGAACCTTGAGAATTACCTGCTCCACCACGAAGCTCAAGCTTTTTAGAAGTTAATACTTTAATCTTTGAATCAATATCTTCCATTTCCTTATCAGTTTTCTTTAAACTATTTTCAATAACTGATTTATCAGAAAATATTGCCTCAATATCATTACTTATAGATTTTGAATCCCTTCCTTCAATAGATAAAATCTTTTCAAACTTTGCAATTTCACCTTCAACTTCAATCTTCTTATGTCTTAAATCATAAATTTCTTTTTCAAGAGTTCCTTTATCATCTTTTAATAAATCAATTGAAGATTTAAGTGAAATAATTCTTGACTCAATTTCAGAAGCTCTTTTCTCAAGTTTATCGTCTTTAAATAAACCAAGACCTTGTTTACGGCTTTTAAATCCACCACTCATAGCCCCTGATTTTGTAACTAAATCTCCATCAAGAGTTATCATTTTATAATCACCAATACCAATTCCTCTGGCATCTTCAACTTTTTCAATAACAAGTAAATCACCAAAAATTAAATGAAAAATATTCTCATATCTCTTATCAAATTTAATTAAATTAAGAGCATAATCAATAACTCCTTTCTTATTTAAAACTGAATCGTCTAGTTTAAACTTAGCATTAACTTTATTTAAAGGCAAGAAAGTTGCACTTCCAACCCTATTATCTTTTAAATAATTAATATATTTAACAGCACTTTTATCATCATTAACAACAATATTAAAAAGTGATCTTCCAGCTGCAGTCTCTAGTGCAAGAGAATACTTTTCTGGAACTGACGCAAGCTGTGCAACTGTTCCAAAAATATTTGAATCTCGATCTTTAAATTTCAAAATTGTATCAACAGCTTTATTAGAAGCATTAGCTTCACGTGATGAATCCAATTTCATTCTCATTCTATTATGTTCTGATAAAATTTCCTCATACTCTATTTGTAATTTTGAAAGTTTAGATGAAGTCTCAGAATCCTTATTTGTTTTTTCAGAAACAGAAATGATTAATTTTTTAAGCTCAACTCTTAATTTATCTAATTCTTTAAATTGATCTTTATTTGTTTGATTTAAACTCTCAATCTTTTTTCTCTCTTCTTCTAAGTGCTCAAGCTTAGTATTAAGTTTTTCAACCTGAATAGAATTATCTTGACGAATTAAATTCTTATCATGTTTTTTAGAATTTAAACTATCAAGTTCAGATTCAATCTCATCAATTTTATCAAATGAATCAGAAGAAACCCCTTTTTTAACAACTGACAATTTACCTTCGATTTCTTTTAAGCTACTCTCAATTTTTTGTTTCTTAGAATCTAAAGTTTTAATTTCTGATTCTAATTTTTCAATTTCAGATTTAGTCTTAGAAATAGTCTCACGAATATTCTTATCACGACCTTTAATCTCTTCTACAGATTTTTTATTCTCCGCTTTTTTCTCATTCAAAGATTTTAATTCTGATTCTATTTCTGTAATTCTATTTGTTAATGAAATAAAATCTTGGTGTGACTTAATCTCAATCTCTTTTTCTAAACTTTGAACCTTATCATCAATACTCTTACTTTCCTTCTCAAACTCATCTAGCTTTGCTCTAAATTCGCCTAATTTCTCTTCCTTTGCTTGAAGTTCCTCTTCTTTTTTAACTTTCAAAGTTTTATTTCGAATAATTTTAGATTTAATTAATAAAAGTCCATTGAATCTAAACTCTTCTTTTGCTTTATTATATTTCTCTGCTTGTTCTTTTTCAGATTTAAGCTCTTTAATATATTTAGTCTTCTCTTCCATTAAAAGATCAGCTTCTTTTAAATCAAGTTCAACCTTATCAAGTTTTTTAACAGCTTTTTCTCTCTTATCTTCATAACCTGAAATATTTGAGATCTCTTCTATAAGGCCACGTCTTTCAACAGGAGTCATATTAACTATTCTCATAATATCTCCTTGTAAAATAATATTATAACCATCAGGATCAATTGATGCCCTTCCTAAAATTTCAACTATTTCTGTTCTAGTTACTTTTTCATTATTAAGAAGATATTTGGATTGACCCTTGTTACTAACAACACGACTAACTTTTACTTCATCTAAATCAACATTTAATAATTCTCTATCTTCATTAGATAAATAAATACTAATCTCAGCTTCTTTTGCAGGTTTCAAATTCTTTCCACCATTAAAAACTAAATTTCCAAGCTTTTCAGTTCTTAACTCTTTTGAACTAAGTCTTCCAAGTACAAAACAAAGTGCATCAAAAATATTTGACTTTCCAGAACCATTAGCACCAACAACAGTATTAAATCCTTTTTCAAATGTTAAAACTGTGGGATTTGCAAACGATTTAAAACCCTTTAATTTTAACCTTTTAATATACGACATTTTCTAGCAAACCCTCCATTTAAAATAAAAAGGTAAAGAACGTATAAAGTGAGTGTGTTCATCTTTTAATTTTAGTCTTTTAATATACAACATCCTAATAATTTAAGTAAAAAATGGGATTATAAATATTTGTTATTTTAAATAGTAGTTATGAAATAACTAAGAATAAATTATTAAAAATTTAAGATTAAAAATTCTTCTTATGTTAATTAAAATTTAAGAATAACAAAAAAAATAAAGTAAAAAAAATTAAGGATATCTTCAATTAAAATTGAAGGGACCCTAAATCTCTGATTAAGGGTATAAATAAGTAATAGTATCAAGCATTGCACTTGGAGTTGTTACTTGGACTGGTTTCACAGCACCATTTTTAGCAACCATTCTAATTGTTGCAGTTTCACCTTCAACAATATCTCCTGTAGCATCATATGTAAATGAAATTTCTGCTAAATCTCCAACACTTAAATAACCATCAGCATTATTAGAACCATTAATTTTATACTGAATTCCATATTCTGTAACACTAAAAGCACTACTATCACTATAAGTAACTGATTGTGAACCACCTTGTGTATCCATTCTAACAAGTAAATCAGCTAATTTTACTGGACTACTTCCTGAACCTAATCTTACAACCATAGTAACATTATCTGTTGTATCAGTAATATTACCATCACTAGTGTCAGCTACAAAGACTTGAACAATTTCAATATCTGTTGTAATCTTCTCTTGGGATTGTCTCCCAACATCTAAACTCTTGGATTGCAGACTACTTGCAGTCTGAATCAAAACACCTGCAGCAACTGCAGCTACTAAGATTAAAGCAATAAAGATAATTAATGTACCTATACCTTCCGCTGCTTTTTTATTATTAACATATCTAACCATTTTTATAAATTTAATATATATTTGTAATTAATATACAACTAAAATACTTAAATATGTTTGTCACTCCTTAAAAAAGAAAAATGAAAAGAGATATAGTATTTTTGAGATTAAAATAATTAAAATTCAACTAAATTAAATAAGAAAAAGAATAGGATTTATATCTATCCACTTATGGATATAAATAAGTGATTGTATCAAGCATTGCTGATGGAGTAGTCATTTGAACTGGTTTTACAGCTCCATTCTTTGCAACAAGTCTAATAGTTGCAGTCTCACCTTCAACAATAACGCTTGGAACATTATAAATAAAATTAATCTCTGCTAAATCTCCAACTGTTAAGTAACCAGTTCTATTATTTGATCCAACAATTTTATAATCAATTCCATACTCAGTAGTACTACCTACAGAACCACCTGAATATGTAACTGACTGAGATCCACTTTGTGTATCCATTCGAACTAATAAATCAGTTAAAGCAATAGGAGAACTTCCTGAACCCAATCTTACAACCATAGTAATAGTATCATTACCATTTGTAATTCCACCATCACTAGTGTCATTAGCAAATACTTGAATTATTTCAATATCTGTTGTAATCTTTTCTTGAGATTGCCTTCCAACATCTAAACTCTTTGATTGTAAACTACTAGCTGTTTGAATCAAAACACCTGCAGCAACTGCAGCAACAAGAATTAAGGCAATAAAAATAATTAAAGTTCCAATACCTTCTGCCGCTTTTTTATTCATATTATGCATCATCATTTTTTATGGGTATAAATATGTAATTGTGTCAAGCATTGCGCTTGGAGTTGTTACTTGAACTGGTTTTACAGCTCCATTTTTAGCAACAAGTCTAACTGTTGCAGTCTCACCTTCAACAATATCTCCTACTGAATCATAAGTAAATTTAATTTCTGCTAAATCTCCTACGCTCAAATATCCTTCAGCATTATTAGATCCATTAATTTTGTAAGTAATACCATATGCCTCATTATTATAAAATGAAATATCAGTTTCTGATGAATTCCAAGTAGTAATATAAACTAAAGATTGTGAACCTGATTGAGTGTCCATTCTAAGTAAAAGATCTTCTAGTTTAACGGGAGAACTTCCTGAACCTAATCTTACAACAAGTGTAACATTATCTGAAGTATCAGTAATTGCACCATCACTAGTACCATCTGCAAAAATTTGAACAACTTCAATATCTGTTGTAATCTTTTCTTGAGATTGCCTTCCAACATCTAAACTCTTTGATTGTAAACTACTAGCTGTTTGAATCAAAACACCTGCAGCAACTGCAGCCACTAAAATTAAGGCAATAAAGATAATTAAAGTACCAATACCCTCTGCCGCTTTTTTGGATTTATTGAAAACCATATCATTATTCCACAAAAATTATTTAAATAGGTTTGTTACTCCTAAAAAAAGGAAAAAGGAACAAACCTTCAAAATATGGTAAAAATAAAGTCAAAATTTCTTAAATATATATTACTATATACTTATTATATCAATAAAACAAATACATTTATAAACCCTGAAAACCATATGAGGATATGGAAATAGAAAAAATCTTAGACATAACTTACGAATTAGTTGGAGAAGAAGCTTCCCAAGTAGTTGAGTACCTTTATTCAAACCCAGGTGCATCAGAATTTGATATTAGTGAAGAAATAGGATTTACAGTAAGTCAAATTAGAAGTATATTATACGAGTTAAAATCTAAAAATTTAATTGACTATGATAGAAGAAAAGATAAAGAAAAAGGATGGTATCTATATTATTGGAAGGTTGTAGCACAAAATTTTGAAACTGTTTATATGAATGAAAAGAAAAAGAAACTTGAACAATTCAAAGAAAGACTGGAAAATGAAGAAAACAGTACTTTCTACATTTGTCCAAATTTTTGTAAAAGACTTTCTTTTGAGGATTCATTAGAAAATAATTTTACTTGCCCTGTTTGTGGTTCTTTAATGAACGAAGAAAACAAAGATAGAAAAATTGAAATGCTTAAAAGAAATATTTCTGAGCATGAAGGAATCGTAAGTAAATAAAAATATTAATTTTTTCTATTTTAAAACCCAATAAACAATCTTATTTTTTCAACATCAGTGAAACTAACTAAAGAATAAGTTAGAACTAATAAAAATAAATTTATGACAAAACCAAGCATTATTTTTTTCCTATGTCTAAATTCTAAAAAGAAAAATAAAACTAAAAGTGCTAAGTAACCTCCAAGATGTGCAAAATGATTTACTTGGGAAGGATTACTTAACCCAATTATATCTGATAAAATTAAAAGCCACCCTAAAATAAAAATCGGAATCGGTAAAATAAATATTTTAGTAAAAGAAATAGGATCAAAAAGTATTGCAAAAATTATAAGTCCAGCAATTCCGCCACTTGCACCTAGACTTGAAAAAATATCTCCTGTTAAAAATGAAATACCATGTGAAACCAAATTCGCAATAACTCCACTTCCAATAAATACAAATAACATCTTAAATTTTAAATGTTTTTCAACAACAGTTCCAAAAATAAAAAGAGCAAGACAATTCGATAAAAGATGAACTATATCAGCATGTAAAAAAACTGATGTCAAAACACTATAAAAATTACCATTAAGTAAATGAAGCGGACTTGTGACAAGTAAATCAAATAAAACTTGATGTTTAGATAAATAAAAAACTTCAAAAAGATAAATCAAAAATAAAATAATAATTAAAGAATAAGTAATTGGATAGTTATCATTCTTATCTTCAAGTGTATGTTCTCGTACAAAATCATCATAATTTTGATATCTTTTTTTCATTCTACAAATAAATCTGGGGAGTTTTCCTTTAATTTTTTTCGTAACGACTTGTAATTAGGACAAAACCTTGAAACCTCACGCCAAAATCTCTCTGAATGGTTCTTAACTTTGATATGAGCAATTTCATGAAAAATAACATAATTAAAAACCTCAATATCTGTATTTAGTAATTTTAAATTAAGTAAAATAACATTATCACTGCTACAATGTCCCCATTTTGAACTAACTAATTTTAGCTGAAAGTCCTTAATAGGATAATTATACGTTTGAGAATTTAATGTGTACAAATAATTTTTAGTTCGCTCATAGTATCTCTCAATTAAAATTTTTACAAACTTTTTCTCAATAACCTCTAATTTAGATGTTGGATTCACATAGAAAGTATTCTCTTTTAATTTAACACCTCGATTCTTAGTATACTCAATATAATATCTTTCATTTGAAAAAGTAAATTCCTTATTATTCATTATATCATAAAAAGTAATGCTTTTCTTAACAGGAGAAATTTCTATTTTCTTTGAAATTTTTAATAGTAAATGTTTGAAATGTTCTTCTTTTTTATTATTTGATAAATAAGAAGATAACCTAAAAACTAAAGTATTATCTTTAATTCTAACTGAAGAATTCTTCTTTTTTGAAATAATAACTTCAATTTTATACTCCATATCAGCAATTTTAATCTCTGTTGGAAATACTATCTCTTTTCTTTTAAATAAACTCAATTTTCATTAATTGTTATTTTTTTAATTGAATAAACTTTCTTAAGAGCCTTAAAAACTAAATTCTCAACATCTTTTTTATTAAAAAAATCTAAGTCTTTAAATATCAAATTTACCTTACCTCTGGCATTTAAAAATATAAATAAGTCTTCATTTTCATAAATTGCAGCAACTATATCAAAATTAAATCTCTGGGTTACTTTAGTTAAAAATTGATTTGGAATTTTTATAATTGAATCTCCTTCTAAATCTTTTTTATCTTTCTCAAGCTCCCAATTAAAATAATATGCCATAGTCAAAACCCTTCTTAATATCTTGTGCAAATCTAAAGAATCTTTCTTTTCATTTTGAATAAAATTTAGAATATCTGATACTTTAATCTTTCTTTGCTTCTTCTTTAAAGTTGAATAAGCTTTGTAAATTCTAAAATTCAAAGAATTCTGTCCTAGAACTTTCTTAAACTCTTGCTCCCCTAACTCTTTTAAAAAATACTCAAAACCAAATAAAAAAAGACCTATCTCCTCTTTATCTTCAAATTTAAAGTATAAAATCTCATGATCAACCTTCTTCTCAGAAATTAATTTATCATAACTAACTATTAATTCTTTTTTATCAAAAAGAGAATTTACAAGATTAATCCTCTTCTCAAATTTCTTTAGATAAGTTTTAAAGTCCATATAATGAAAAGTATGTTTAAGATTTATAAATATTTAGTTACACCTATATCTATGTTTGACTGTAATGTAATGAAAGAAAAAATTGAAAAAGAATTAAAAGGCGCAGTAGTAAGTGTTAGAAACCCAAGAGAAGATAATATGCACTTTTTAGTTAAAGTTGTATATACTGGGTTTAAAGATATGAAATTAATAGAACAACAAAGAACAATCTATAAAATTCTAGACGAAGAAATGAAAGCTGGAATCCATTCATTATCAATAAAAACTAGTTATGAATAAAATATACATTATTTTTTAAATAAACACTTCTTAACAATACTATGACAAGAGATATTAAATCAGAATACGAGAAATTAATTAATGAAAACAAAGTTTTCTTATTTATGAAAGGAACACCAGAAATGCCAATGTGCGGTTTCTCTATGAGAGTTTGTAATTTATTAAAAAGTTTAAACGTTGAATTTGAAACTTTTAATATTCTTGAAGATATGGAAATGAGGGAATCTGTCAAAGAGTTTGCTTCATGGCCAACATATCCACAATTATATATTAACGGTGAATTATTAGGTGGATGTGAAATAATTGAGCAAATGAATAGAGACGATGAACTTGCTGATGCTTTGAAATAGTAAAACAAGTTTATAAATAATTAAATTAATTTCTTATTATGAATTTCAAAAAACTAAGTATATTCTTTTATTTATTCTTAATGGTTTTACTAACTTCAAATTTGGTTTTCTCTGAAACAGACCAAGAGAAATTAGATAGATACGAAGGATACGGAAATACAACTTACAATATCTTTATTATTTTAACTGGAATCTTCTTTCTAATTGTTGTTGTAACAATGATTTTAATTGTGAATCACTTTGGAATAAAACACCTATGGAACTACATTTGGATAGGAGGTGCATTTGGTGGAACACTAATCATTGCAATACTATTTAAATTTCTATAAATCAGACTCAACATTAACATAAGGTTGAGGTTTCAAACCTTCAATACTAAGCTTCGCTTTATCTCTATCAACAAAGCCTTGCCAAGCAATCATAGCTCCATTATCCATAGCATATTCCATAGGAAAAGAATCATATTTTGCCCCTCTTAATTTACACATCTCTTTTGCCATTTGTGTTAATCTCTTATTTGAAGCAACACCACCAACAATTATCATCTCTTTCTTTTTAGTGTACGCCATTGCTCTTTCACAAATCTCCATAACCATTGCAAAACAAGTTTCTTGTAATGAATAACATAAATCTTCTACTTTTTCTCCTTTCTCTAATTTATGTTTTAAATTTGAAGAAATTCCAGCAAGAGAAACGTTCATTCCCTTAATAGTATAAGGAAGCTCAACATAATTATCTGACTCTTTAGCCATCTTCTCAATAATTGGCCCACCTGGAAAACCTAATCCTGCTTGCCTTGCAAATGTGTCGAATAAATTTCCTAGACCAATATCTTCGGTTTCCCCATAAACTTTGTATTTACCACTTTCATCTTTAGCAATAATTTGAGTGTTAACTCCTGAAACATATAAAAACATAGGGTCAGTAAATCCGGTTAACATCTTTCCAATTTCTAAATGAGCTTTAATGTGATTTACACCAACAATTGGTACTTTATATTTAAGTGCTAGAGTTTTTGCAGTAAGTGCTCCAATTTTTAATGAATTTCCAATTCCTGGCCCTTGTGAAAAAGAAATTAAATCTAAATCTTCAAATGACTTATTTTTAGTTTTAAGAAACTCTTTTGCTTTAATTAAAACATCTTGAAAATTCGCAACGTGAAAATCAGATAATTTTCTCAAATCCATTCCTGAATCTGAATCTTTAAATTGATTTTTCTCATTGAACAATACTTTTTTGTTCTTACAATCAACAATTCCAATTCCAAAAGTATGAGCTGTTGCCTCAATTCCAAGTACTAACATAATATTACTAAATTATAATAATTTATAAGATTGAGCATTCTAGATAATAAAATAAAAAAAATCATTAGGGTAATTTATAATTTATCAAAGTTTTATTATTTAGACCATATAAACTTTCTAAGTATTCAATAACTAGTTTTTTAATTTGTGAATTATTGCAAACATCACCAAATTTTATATTTTGAATAACCTCACCTATATGATCGCCTTTATCTTTATCATAAGAAATTTGAGGAACACTCTCTGACTGAGAAAAGCGAATAGCACCGAAATGTTTAAACTCAACTATAGCTTTATTAAAAATGAAAATATCTATTCTAAATACTTCTGTAAACTCCGGACCTAAAATATCCTGACTTAAAGTCTTAGTTATTTTATAAATTGGTTTTCTTCCCAATACTTGTTTAATTTTTTCTACATAAATTTCAGTTAATCTTATTCTTATAGTGTTCATTTTATCAGCATAATATCTTGAACTAATATTATGAAACTGATTAATATAATCAAAGTCTTCTAAGTTTTCTTTAGTTTTATCAAAAACCTCAAAATTATCAATAGTTAAATTTGAAATCATATTTAAAAAAGAGTTTAGTGAATCATTAACTCCATTAAATTCAACTAAATTACTAAATGATTCTAATCCTCCAGTATTATTATGACCCATAATACATTCTTTTCCACTAAAATTATTAAGTCCAAAATGAGTAAAGCTTATGAATTTTTTAGGAATTGAAAATCCCTTCCTATAATAAAAAACAACTTTGTAATTCTTATTTAAAACTAAAAAATTAACTCCTGGTAAAAGTTTAGAGAGTTCATTACAGAAAACATTACAAATTTCTTTTCTCTTTTTTAAATAATTACTTTTTTTTGACATCTAATTTATTTTTATAACTTCTAGGTATTTAAATTTTTGGTTTTAAACAAAAATAATTGAACCGTTTTCTTTATACCTTTTCTTAGAAATTTCTACGAAATTTTCAGGAACTGAATTTTTAACACAATCTAAATTTATTAAGATTTCTTTCCACTTAAACACATTAGGAATCTCTTTCCACCTTTCATCTAGATCAATATTTGGAATTAATGATAACCTCATAAAAAAGGGAGCGTAAGATGTATCAACTAAACTAAATCCCATTTCACTAAAATAATCTTTACCTGAGTGTACTTGTTCTAACCAATTTAATTTCTCAAATATTTGTTTTAAATTGTTCTCTAGTATTTCTTTTGAACTAGACTCGCAAGCTTTTTTAGATAATCCATTTAAATCACTAGCATATTCGATCCAAGCTCTTTGCTTTGCTTTTTCAATGGGATCTCTTGATAATAACAAACCACCATTAATCTCATCTAGATATTCATTAATTACAGCTGACTCAAACAGTACTTCTCCACCTACTTTTAAAACTGGAACTTTTCCAAGAGGAGATAATTTCAAAAACCATTCTGGTTTATTCTTCAAATCTATATTTGTTCTTTTAAACTCAATCTTATTGTAAAGCAAATTTATAACAGATCTTTGAACATAAGGACATAACTCAAAACTAATTAATTCTAATTCTTTTACCATATAATATTTAAGAAGTTATTATATATAAAATTAATCTTTATAAAAAATAATTAATACAAATTTTTAAATAAGAAAAAATTAATTTTTAAATATGAATAAAGGATATTTATTTTTAATAATCTCAACTCTATTTTTTTCAACAACAGGAGTAGTTGTTAAATTAATTGGAAATTCTATGAATACTTTTGTTATAACTTTCTCAAGATTTTTTATAGGTTTAATTGTATTAGGAGCAATTGGATTTTTTTTTAATAAAAAAATATTTAAAGTAAATTCTAAAGAATTATTTGATTATTTAATAACATCTTTCTTATTAGTTTCAGGACTTACTATTTTATTTTTCGCATTTAAATTATCAAAAGTATCATCTGTTATTCTAATTAACTCTTCTCAAGCTATATTTGTTTTAATATTTAGTTTGTATTTTCTAAAAGAGAAAATAACCAGACAAAAACTTGGAGCAATAATTCTAGCATTTATTGGACTTATTATTTTAAATCCAATAACATTTAATTCAGAAGAAGGAATTGGAAATTTTCTTGGACTTTTAAGTGGAATTATTATGGCAATTACTATTGTTAAAATGAAAAAAGAAGATACTCAAGGAGGACTTAAAACAACTTTTTGGATTTTCTTTTTCTCAACTATCATACTACTTCCAAGTCCATTTATTTTTGGATTAGGAGAAATCTCAAACAATATCGGATATATTTTATGGTTAGGAGTTATTTGTGGAGGAATTGGTTATTTCTTATATAACTTATCATTAGAGCATATTGAAGCAGATATAATTGGAATACTAGGAGTTATTCTAAAATCAATTGTTGGTATATTTTTATCTTTTATAATTTTAAATGAACAACTTACAACGCAATTAGCTCTTGGAGGAATCTTCTTACTCTTAGCTGCAATAATCTTAAATTATCATTATAAAGACCCTGCAAATAAATTAAAATTAGGATAAAAAGTCACTTAATCTTTAAATATAAGTCTAATAACGTTTTAATTTCTATAATTAAAGATAAATTATATCCATTAATTTCTGAAAAAGAAATAGTAGAAAGTCTATGAGTTTCAGCATTTCTTAACTTTCTAGCACTTTGAATAGTTTGATATCTATCGGAATTTTGAATAATTTGAAAATATTCTGAATTTTTATTTTTTATAAAATCCATAGCAACTTTGAGATTTATTGAATTAAAATCAATATTAATTCCTAATTGATATGAAATTGAATAGATAAATTTTTCATAAGTAGAAATAAAACTAAATAATATTGAAGAAATTAAAGTTTTAATTTCTTCGTACTTTACCATTTCATCTTGGTTATAAGTTTTTCGAATTAATTCATCATATAAATTCAAACCATTTATCAATGTGGCCTCAGAAGAAAGAAAAAACATAAAAGAATTTGGAATATATCTTTTCTCATATTTTTTTATACTTTTTATAATACTACTAATTTCATTTGAATTATATCTTAAATCTTTAAAAAATAATTCATTATGTTTTTTAAGATTTTTAATTTTAAAACTATGAGTTTCTAAAGAAGACCTGATAAAAGCAAAAATGTCATTTGATAAAGTCCAAAACTTTAAAGCAAAAAAATATTCTATCATCTGTACCGTTTCTTGTTTATTAGATTTTAAATCATTTAACAAAGAATTTAAATTCACTTTTAATTTATTTAATTGGATATCTGAAACTTCTATATCTAAAGAATCTATATAATTAAAATAATCTTGAATTTCTGAAACTAATTTATTAAAGTCTTTGATTTCAGTATATTTTATTTTTTTATCTTGATTAAAATGTTTAAAAGTATTATCAGTTTCAAAAGAAAAATTAAATTCATGTAATAAACCTAAAAAACCTAAAGAAACCAAACTTAATTCATTAAATTTTAGATAATCTTCTTCCATAAGAACACTAAAAAAAGAATATATTTAAACTTAACTCTTAATTTTTATCCCAAAGTTTGATTTTTTATCCTAAAATAGAACTCAAATTTCGACTCACACTTCACAATCATTGTTTATACTCCCTATCAAAGAACTCTCTCAGACTCTTTGCTCTAAGCTTCCCAACTCCAACGCACTCAAGTAAATCTTTCTCACTCGCATTAACAAGTTCTTTAACACTACCAAACTTTTCAAGTAAACCTTTAGCCGTAACAACGTTAACCCTTGGAATAGTCGAAACCACTTTTTCAAGTTCCTCATTCTCACTAAAACTTCGTTTATCTGTTGCAAGCGAAATATCTTTCTTCTCTCTTCTCGTTCTTTTTGCAATCGTTAAAATCATCTGCGCAGTTTCTTCCATAGAATTTGTAAAGATAATAGGCATTCGTAAATCAACAGCGATTGCTGAGAGGCAAGATCTTATAACATTAGGATTTACATTACGAATAGAGAAAATATTCTCTTCCCCCTCAACAATCAAAAGAGGACGTTTGTAATTTCTTGCCAAATCAATTAATTGTGGAAAAAGCCTTTTATCTAGTATTGAATCAACAAAATCTTTCTTGGACTTTCTCTCAATTGCAATAACTTCATCAATAACAATATCACCAACATCCAAATTTTTAGAAATAACTTTAATCTCATCAATCTTAAAAAGCTCTTTAATAAGAGTTCCATTCTCACGACTATCAACATATAGAGGGATTCGAAGATCAACACCTGAAATTTCTTTATCATCATCTTTAGTTTCTGTAATAAACTTGTTCAAACCACTACTTTTCTCCTCTCGCCTATCATCAAACTCCTTCGCAATCTCAGTAAGTACTCTGTGCATTTTCTTCTCCTTCGCATTTGCAATATGACTAGTAACAACATCACGTGTTCCCTCAGTTTGTAAAACGTAAGCTCTTCCTTTCTTAAAACGACCAGTTCTCCCAATTCTTTGAATAGAACGAATCGCACTTGCAATTGGCTCATAAAAAATAACCAAATCAACTTTAGGAATATCAAGACCCTCTTCACCAACACTTGTTGAAACTAAAACATTAAATTCACCATCTCTATAATCTGAGAGAATTTTCTTCTGCTCTTTCTGAGACATTTTAACTTCTCCTTTCTTTGCTTGACCAACAAAAACACTTGCCTTTATTTCTTTAACAGAATTTAACTCTGAAACAATCTTCATAGCAGAATCACGATACTGATTAAAAATTAAAATTCGTAAATCCTTATCTTTTTTAATCTCACCAAAAACAATTTCTTTAAGCTTAATTAATTTAGGATGAACCACACCCTCTTTATTTAACTTTGAAATCTTATCAAACGCATCACGAAAATCAGAATCAACAGTTAACTCACCAGCAGCTTTTGATGTATCACCACGAAAAAACTTGTAAAAATAATTATACGCTGCACTAACTTCTTGCGACTCAAAAAGTTCAATTCCATAACTTAACTTCATTAAAGCTGCAGCAACAGAAATTGCCTTCCAAGTAACATCATCAGCCTCACCTGATGAAACCTGTGTTCGCAGTTCATTTTGTAAAAGCAGTAAATCAGTTTTAGAAACCATAGGTTTCTTCTCTAAATAACCAAGACCTTTCAAAAAAACCAAACGCTTATTATACGCTTTATTTAATAAAACTATAATCTCTTTAAACTCATCTGAAATCTTAACAACAACAGGTTCAAGAACTGTCTTATTGATATACTCTTTAACATCAGAATCAGAATAAGTTCTAGTCTCCAAATGTTCAATTTTCATATTATTCAAAACTGAATTAATAACTTCTTTAGAAGTTCCAGGTGAGGCTGAAAGCGCTAAAAATTTATTCCCTAATTTAACAAATTCATTTGCAATAAAATTATAAGCATAATTTCCTGTTGCCCTGTGCGCTTCATCAAAAATTACAAAACCAAAATCATTAATATTAATAATCTCATTGATAATATCATTCTCAATAATTTGTGGTGTTGAAAAAATAAAATCAGCATTTCCATACAAATCAATTCTCTTTTTTGGTCCAAGTGTTCCTACTAAAACTTGAAAATTAAAATCCTCAGAATTTTTAATAAAAGATTTAAAAGATTTCTCTTGCTGTTCTACAAGAGGTTTTGTTGGCGCAAGAAATAAAACTTTCTTTCCTGTTTTATTAAAATAATAAAGTGAAAGCATAAGCGCAATTACTGTTTTTCCAAGTCCAGTTGGTAGTACTACAAAAGTATTTTTATTAATAGAATTTCCAAAAATCTGTTGCTGGTAACTCCTAGCTTCAAAATCTTCTATTAACTCAACCTTTCTCATAAATAAATATAAAGAGGATTTTTTATAAATATTCCTTATTTAATTTTGAAAATAATTAAATTAAAACATCATCATCCTTTAATTCAAATCCATCTAAAACAACTTCATTAAATAAACCCTCCTCTCTCAAGATATTATGAATTCTGTCTGAAACCTCAGTCACTGTTAAAAAAATTGAATCCTGTAGTTGATTATAATAGTTCTTTATTTCAGCTAAATTTTCCTTAGAATTTTTATTTCTATAATTTTGAATAGATCTTATAAATAATTTATAAACATCAGTTTCTTGTAAATTAGTAAAATCAAAATTCTCATCATCATTTAATCTGAAATCAAAATTAGGAGTCATTTTTATTATAAACCTTAAGCAAAATGCTCAGATAAATTATTAGCTTTTAGAATTGTATCAACTTTTTTACTAATCTTTTTATCTTTTAGTAATCCTTCTTCATCCATATGTTTATGGGCAAGTTTCACAAACTCTAATGCTCTAGTTTTTTCTTTAGCAATTGTACTTTCAATAACTTCAACATACTTTCCAACATATTGCACAAAACTAACAAAAAAATCTAAATGTAATTGACTTTCAAAATTAATATCATCATATTCAAAGGTTTCATCTCTGTTCATACTTATTACAAAAGCTGGGCTTTTATAAAAGTTTACATTAAATTCGAAATATTAAACTTAAAATTCTTATTTTTATACTTTTTAGAAACTTCAAATATTTTTTTCTCATCCAAGACTAAACCCTTCTGTTCAAAAACTTTAATATACCTTCTAAAAAACTGCAAAACTTGAGTCGTGTTTTTAGCCTTTTGCGTAAACAAACATCTCTCAAAATCAATCATCTTAATACTCAAATCATCTTGAACAAAAATATGCTTATAAGGATTAGTCATCTCAAATTTATTTATTCCAAGCTCATCAAGTCTTTGACACGAATCTAAAATATTATTCAAAACCTGAACAAGATCTTCTTTCTTTTTCACACTCTTAAAAAAATCAACAATTAACATTCCATCAACTTTTTCACGAACAACAAAAGTCATATCTTTCAAATACAATTTAGGAACAAAACTCTCTTTGTCAAGTCTTTCCTCAAAACTTCCCTCTTTCTCTAAATGCTGAGACAACCCAACTTTAACAACAACTTCTTTTTTCTTATAAACTCCTTCTAAAACAACTGAATGTTTACCTGAAGATAAATACCTCAAATTTGAAACACCTAAGTTATTTAATTCCTTCAAATTAGAACTTTTGTAAAACTTTAAACAAATAATCTTCTCAAAAAATGAGTTCTCTTTCTCAATAATTTCAAATTCAAAAAGGTTCTCTTTTAGAATTCTATAAATTTCAGCAGGTTTTGTAAGAGAACTAAAAATCATAAAGACGCATCCATCATTATCAAGGTTTGAATTAACTTCTAAAATAAAATCTGAAATAACCTCATATCCCTTTTTTCCTCCATAAATTGCCCTATCTTTCATATTCATAATCTCAAAAGAATCAAATTTACTCTCAAAAGGAAAGTAAGGAGTATTAAATAAAATCAAATCAAACTTAGACATAAACCCACTCAACAAACTCTGATTTTTTAAATCAATTTTTAATCCTAAATTATCAAATTCTGATTTAGTAAAATTAATAGCATCTAAATTTATATCAGAGCCAAAATACTTAAATTTAGGATTATCTTTTGCAATATTAGAAATAACAAACCCACTGCCTACACCAACCTCACACAACCGATTGCGATTGTGATATGGGGTGTGATAGGTGATTTGTGACTGAAGATATTTTCGAACACATTTCAAAAGAAGTTTTGAATCTTCTGCAGGCTCATAAATATTCTCATAATTATTCATTAAATATAAATCCTTTAGAACAGATATATAAGTTACTGAAAACAAAAAGTAGTAACAAGATTATAAAAACCTAATTAACTATAAAATACTATGCGATTTCTAGATAGAGCTATAAATAAAAATCAACTCTCGATAATTTTAGGTTTATTTTTATTAGTTTTAATTTCAGGATGTGGGGGTGGGGCAGGTGGAACTCCCCCGGGTCCCGTTCAAGTTAGTGGTACAGGAGAATTAAAACAAACAATATTTAGCCCATTAAATGATGAATTAGAAGTTGAGAGTGCGACTTATTCTTCTGGAACAACAAATAGTCCAATTAACACACAAATTTATACAAGATACAGAGACTTTGGTGTAAACTATGATTCAGAGAGTACATTAGATGCAGGAGAACCATACTGTAGAATTGGTGGAAGTTACAGACTTGAAATTGAAAATGATGCAAGACCAGGTGGTGGAGTCTATAAAAATAATGTAGAATTATATTATTGCTCTACAGTTTTAGATTTAATAAATAAAATTCAAATTCCTCTATCTTGGCAAAATAGTGAAATGACTCTTTACTGTAATGATGGAGCAAATATTAATTTTGAAAATATTAACTTCGATATATTAACCTCAAATCTTAACACGTACAAAGTTTGTATATTAAAAAATTTAGATCTAGATACTAAAAATACAATAATCTATGGTTTTGAAGTTGGAAACCAAAATTTAGATGGAAATGAAGGAGAGTTATTTGATACAGGTTCAGGAACAGGACAAATTGTTCAAACACTAACATTAAACGAAGAGTTAAGTGAGAAAAACCTTGAAGAAACTGAAAAAGTTCTGTATTATGCAGATCACAGAATTCATTGTCAAACAATCACAACTCAAAACCAAGATGGAGAAGATATACAAGAAGAAGTTTGTTCAAATTTAGAAGCACCAACAAATTCTGAAGCTAAAAATGAAATAGATACTACATACCCCGAAAATCTTGGTTTTACAATGATTAATAGTAATAATGGTTTAAGTAAAGCAGTTTATGAAGTAACATTGCCTGTATCATACAAATATAATAATTTGGTTTACACAAATAATAATAATGAAAAATTATATTTTGAATACGACCAATTCTATACTTTTTATTCATTAAGAGATTTTTCTGAAGAGTTATCAGTTCCTGTAACAAATACATTTAAAATTTCCTCAGACATTCCAAGCTTTGATTTATCAAGAGTTGCTTTATTTAGATCTTTCTCAGATGGAAGAGTTGTATACGGATATGAAACTGCAGCAAGAAATTTAATTTCAAATGTTCAAACATCAAAACCAGTTTACAGAATAAAAGTTAAATCATTTACATTTACAGATAATGATTGTCTACAAACATTATCAAGCTACGGAGCAACAGTTCAATCAACATATACAACATCTTCACAAACTGTTGCTTGTAAAACCGGTGCAAATAGAGAAGTAGTACTTAATTCAGATAAAGTTGATAGTACATATGGAGATCATACAAGTTTTAATTTGTTCAAAAATATAATATTAGATATGGAATAAAAAATGAATAAAATAAAATATAATAAAAAGGGAGTAGAATTAACATTACAAACAGTAATTATTTTTATTATACTATTAGTTGTTTTAATTGTTATGATATATTTCTTCACAACCCATTATGGATCTAACTCTGAATCTCTAATTAATATTGGAGAAGAAGCAATCAACACAGCTAAAAATACCTAAAAAATAAAACACAAAAAAGTTATAAATAAAAAATGAAAAAGATTAATATGAATCCAGAACTTCCAAAACCAAAAAAAACTCTAAAAAGTTTTATTCTAGAAGAAGATGCTAAAATAATTGACAAAACAGCAATCAGTATTGCAGCGGGATTAACACTAGTAGCATTTGGTTTAAGTGAAATTGATGATGCTAATGCAGGAGGAGGAAGTAAGCCATCACATAACAATCATACTAATCACGCAAATGATACTTATCACGAAGGAGACTACACTCAAAACGCTGGTGGTGCAACCCAAGATGAACAATTAGGAAATGATGGAGATGAAGTTGTTACTAAAAGCTACGCAGGAGGAATGGAAATAAATCCAAAAGAAGTTGCAAGTTCACATTCAAACCACTATAATCACGAAAACAGCTCAGAAGCTGGTGGAAAATAAATTAGACAAAAAACATATGACCTAAAGACATATGAATAAAAAAATAAAATTTAATCCAAATATATATTTAATAATTTTTTTTATTTCCTTAATCTTATTATATTCAAATTTAATACCTTTTTTTGAATTTATCTTTTTAATTCCACTTCTATTTTATCTAAAAAATAAAAATACAAACTATGAACTTCTCTCACTCTTTATATTTCTTGCAACAATAATTAACTTCTCTTTTTTTTATGAATATGGATTAAAATACATATTTATAGTTGGAATTTTATCAACTTGTTTTTTTCTTGCCTTCTTCTTAATTGCTAAAAAATTAATGAATAAAAAATTAAATATAATATTATTCCCTTCTATCTTTACAATCTTATTTTATTTAATCGGATTAACACCAATTAATAATTTTTGGATAAATATTTCAGGATTCTTAAACATATTTCCAATAACAATTCAATATTTAGGTTCATTAGGAATTGTCTTTATAATAATTCTAATTAATACCTTAATTTTTGAAATTATAAATAATATAAAAAATAAAAAAATAAATTATATATATATAGTATTTGCAATTATTTTAATTGGACATTTTTTTATACTTCAAATAAAACCTATTACTAATGAGAATCAAACTGAAATAGTTAAAGTTGCAGGAATTCAAGGAAACTTAGATCAAAGTTGGGTTAATCGAACATTAAACAAAACTGAAAATCTAAATAAATATTTAGCATTAAGTAATCAAGCAATTATTAAATACAACCCCGAAATAATTTTATGGCAAGAATATTTATTTACAAATGCGATTCAATTTGATTTAGAACTTCAAAAAAAAATAAAAGATTTCTCAAATAAAAACAATGTAACAATAATTCTAGGTTCAATAACACTTGAAAATGAATCCTCTCTCTCAAGTAAAAGGTACAATACTTTATACATAATAAATAATAATTCTATTCAAACTTACTCTGCATATGAACCATTTCCATTATTTGATAAAAACTACGTTAAAGAAAAAAGTAATAATCCAATTATAATAAATAATAATTCAATTGGCCTATCCCTTTGTTATGAAGAAAACCATAGATACGTCTTTACAACACAAGTTAAAGAAAATGATGCACAAACTTTCTTTGCAATTGGTAATCAATACGCTATGACAAATTATCACGCGCTTAAAACTACATCATTAAACTCAAACATTAGAGCAGCAGAAAATAATAAATATATTTTTAGATTAGAAACAAGTGGACTCTCAACAATAATTGATAATTCTGGAAAAAATATAAAACAAGTTCCAATTAATTCAGAGCAAATCCTATATTATGAAATTCCATTAATTGAAAATAAAACATTCTACTCACAAAATAAAAATCTAATTGAAATATTAATTATAGTTATATCAATAATAATATTACTTTTTAATTTTGGAATCAAATTCCAAAGCTCCATTAAGAAAAGCATTAAGAGAAAGTAATGCGCAATTAATTCTTCCAGGACTTATTTTTACTCCAAGTATTTCATAAATATTCTCAGGTGTTAATTTTTTAGCATCAATATATTTCATACCAATTAATTCTTGCGATAAAAGTGACATTGAAGCAGTTGAAATAGCACACCCTTCTCCCTCGTATTTAACATCAATAATTTTATCACATTTAGAATCTAGTTTAACATAAATTTCAAACATATCTCCACAACTAGCATTTTTTTGTTTAAATAAAAAAGTATAGTCTTTTGATTTTTCTTTATTCTGTGGATTTTTATAATTATCCATTAATTGTTCCATGTATAATTGTTTTTCTTCTTCATCCATTTTTAATGATAAATAGGTTCAATTCTTTTTATTTTTTCTCCAATTTGAGAATTAATATAAGAACAAGAAATTAAACTTAAATCTCTCCCATCAATAGAAAAAACTGGAAAACCTAATAGTATATCCAAATTCTCAGTTCTAACATTATTGCCTGAAAGAGAATTTAAGAATCTATAATCAAACTTAAATTCTAAAGAATTTGGAGAATTAACAAGTCTAATTCTTCCTATTTCATCAGCTCCATTAAGTCCTAAATAATTAAGAATAAATCCACCCCTAAGAAAATAAATATTTCCATAAACAAATTTACCTTCTTGAAAATCTTCTTTAAATTTATGAAAAAGTAAATACTCATAAATAGAGCTCGCATCTATAGATAAATTATGAAAATCTGAAAGGTGAATTGCAAGATTCTTTAAATCTTGATTTAAATCTAAATCCATTTTAAAACACTACTTAAGTAAACTCATCATTGCAAGTAAACTCTCTAATTGAAGTTCTTCATCAGAACCCTCAACAAGTCTAAACTCAACGGTTGCAATTCTATCAACAAATTTAACTTTTAATTTTGAATCAATATTCATATCCAAAACTCTTCTATAAACTTCCTTTAAAATCTCAAGAGCAGAAGCTCCACGAATAGTTCTAAGTCTAATCATAATGTCACGAGCCTTAAAAAAGTCCCCATCTACAGCAAATCTAATCATCTCCTCGACTTCTTTAGGATTAATATAATCTAAAATTTCATCAATTAATTTTGAATCAACATTTTTACTAATTGAAGATGCTGCTTGCAGAGTATTAAGTAATCTTCTAACATCTCCTTTTGAAACTGTAACCATATGATCACGAGCCTTGTCTTCAATAGTAAGTCCTTCTGCTTTTGCAACCATCTTAAGAAGTTCATGAAGTGATTCATCTTTTAGCGCTTTAAATTTAAAAATTACACAACGACTTTGAATAGGATCAATAATCTTTGACATCTCATTACAAGCAAGAACAAAACGACAACTATTAGAAAACTTCTCCATAGTTCGTCTTAATGCTTGCTGCGCATCTTTTGTAAGAGAATCTGCTTCATCTAAACAAATAATTTTGTATGGAACATCAGCAAGACTCTTAAGCTTTGCAAACTCTTTAATTTGATTACGAATAATATCAATACCACGATCATCCGAGGCATTAAGTTCTAAAAAATTCCCTTTAACACCATTCTCTCCATATAGCTCTGTTGCAATAACAAGTGCTGTAGTTGTTTTTCCTGTTCCTGGTGAACCTGCAAATAATAAATGAGGTAAATTTTTACTATCTAAAAAAGCTTTAACTCTTTTAACAAAATAATCTTGTCCTATAATTTCTGAAAAGTTTTTAGGTCTATATTTATCAACCCAAATTTGACTTGGTACGCTCATACTAAAAAGAGAATAATAATATTTATATAGTTTTGTCTTTTTAAAATTATTATAATAAAAAATGATGGGTCTTGAAGAAATAATAATTACATTTACATATTTTGGAATTTTATTTCTTATGACCTTAAATGGGTTTATATCATTTCCATCAAGTCAATTAGTATATATAATTGCAGGATACTTTGCATTTACATCTGATTTAAATTTGTTATACATAATACTAATTGGAGCACTAGGACAAACAATTGGAAATCTAATATTATATGAAGTTGCAAGAAAAAAAGGAGTAAAATACTCAATCAAATTTATTCAGATATTTTTTCCAATGCTTGATTCTGAAAAAGAAGTTAGAAAACTACAAATAGCATTTAACAAAAGACAAAAAACCCTGTTATTTATTGGAAAGCTCGCAAATCCATCTAAAATATTTATACCTATCCCAGCAGGAATTGCAAAAATGAATAGAGCAATCTTTCTGATCATAACTTACATAACCTCATCTCTCTGGGCATTAGGATTTGCATTAATTGGTTATTACTTTGGAAAAAGTTTCAAAAACTTTGGATTTATAGGTATTGGATTATTAATTGCCTTCATATTAGTTATGATATATTTTTACAGACTAATGAATAGTGATGAAGTAATGAAAGAGTTAAATAAAGATAATAAGAAAACAATCAAAAAATCAAATAAAAATAAAACTAAAAAAAATTAAACTAACTTAACTCAATCTCCTATCTAAATCTAAAGATCCAGTTTTCATTTCCCTTAAAGCTCTAAATCCACCATTAAACATTAACCTAGTATAAATTTCACAACCAATAGTATTTGGAATATCAGCCCTTTCTCTCAAATCTTCAACTGAACTTACTCCACCACAGCCAATTAATTTATATCTACCTTCAAATTCCTTTAGATTTATATCTGAAACCATTTCATGAATTTTTAAGGACTTTTCTTTTAAACCCTCACCACTCAAACCACCTGAGATTGGCCAAGTTCTAATCTTTCTTCCATGACTAGGATCAGTATTTGTAAGAACAAACCCTGAAACTTCATACTCTACTCCTCCCATAATCTCCCTTGCATCATCATAAGTTGTAAGTGGACCTAATTTTATTTTTAAGTCTTCATGACCAATAACATCTCTACTCGCTTTAAGAAGTTCAAATAATTCTTTATTTCTATGGCTTTCTTCAGTATTTGGGCAAGACCAATTTAAAATAAAATTTTTAGAATCTCCTCTTAATATATTAAGTATATGTTTAATATCACTAATCCTATCTTCTAAAGTAAAAGAAGAGTCTGGAGTTGCCATATAATTAATATCAATAGGAATGCCATCAGTATCATAACTATTTATAAAATTTGAAACCGCTTGAGGTCCATCTCCTGGTAAACCTAAGCAATTATAAGCATTTTTTTCTTCTTCTGATAAAAATATTCTTCCTCCCTCAACATTTTGTGTTCCTCCCCAAGGTTTACCTGTAACAGTCCCTATCTGAACCCTATCAAATCCTAAATTATATAAAAATCTAGGAGGAATTGCACCCAATTTATTCATTCCTGCTGCATTAGATAACTCAAATCTTCTCCCAAGTGCTTTTTCTTTTTGTCTAACTTTTTGAACATCAGAATGTGTTAAAAGCATATATGCTAAAACAGGATTGTTAAATATCTTTGATCTTCTTGTTAATTCGTGTTGAACTTTTTCCCAGTTAACTTGTTTTATTCCATTTACATCAAAATAAGAAAACTCTTGTTCTAAATTACTTCTCACCAAATCAGAAACCTTTTCAAAACTCTCTCTTAACAAATCCATAAATAGAATTCACAATTGAATTTTATAAACTTTATTATTTTTTACTACTAATTTCAAGTTAAATTAAGTAAAATTTATAAAAGTTAAAATTAAAATTAAAATAAATGGAAAATAAAATAGTATATCAAGGTAAAATTACAGACTTAAAGGTAAATCCTTTTTTAGGCCAAATTGTAATAGATAAAAAGACAGGATTAATTGATGAAGTAGTTATGGATAAAATAAAATATGATGCAGATAGAACATTCTCTGATTCATCATTAATTTTCCCAGGAATGGGAGATATTCATATACATGCAAGAGAAGATGAAACTGGAAATCAAGTTCATAAAGAAGAATATAGAACTGCAGGAAATGCTGCTTTAAATGGGGGAGTTGTTCACACATCAGCTATGCCAAATACACCAAATCCAATAGTTGATTCTCAAACTTTTAATTGGCATAGAGATAGAATCTCAGAAATTGAACATCCAGTATCAATATTAAACTATGTAGGGATAGGTAAAGGAACAAAACCAATAGGTGAACCAGGAGAACATATGTATAAAGCATTTTTTGGAAAATCAGTAGGAGATTTAACCTTCTATGATGAACATGAATTAGAAGAAGCATTGAAACATTATGAAGGACATAATGTTAGTTTTCACGTTGAGTATGAACCATTTGTAGAAGCAAGTTCAGATGGTTTAACTCATACAGATAGAAGACCTATTGGCGCTGTTAATCATGGATTAAAATTACTTTTACCATTAATTGAAAAATATAAAATTGATGCAAAATTATGTCATTGGTCTATAGGTGGACAAAGTTTTGGTATGATTGAAGAGCATAGAAACAGAGCAGTTCAAAAAAATTTACCATATACCACAATTGAAGTTTCTCCCCTACATTTATACTTCGACAATTCAATGACTGATATTGATCCTAGTTTATGGCTTAAGGTTCAAATGAATCCTGCAATTCAAACTCCTGAACACAGATTACAACTTATTGAAGGATTGAAAAATGGTTTTATAGATTTTTTAGCAACAGATCACGCACCACACACAATTGAAGAAAAACACTCAGCATTTACTAAATTAAAAAAAATTTACCCTGATTTAACAAATGAACAAATTGCTAGGAAATTAGAAAAAGAAAATCCTGAATTATTTAAAAAAACCTGTTGTGAAAATGGAATGTCTGGAGCACCTTGGCTTGATACATATTCAAATATTTGTGCATGGCTTATGAAAGAAAATGGATTCAAACCTCAAGATATTTTCAGAGTTGCATCTTATAATCCTGGAATGTTTGTTAATGAACATTTAGAAAGACAATTTAAAGATCAAGACTTTGGAAAAGGATTTGGAAAAATAGAACAAGGATATGTTGGTTCATTAACTATTCTTAATACAGATAAACCACAAACAATTACAAGAGAAAAACTTCAAACAAAAGTTGGTTGGTCAGCACTTGAAGAAAGAACCTTTTCTGGTGGACTTGAAGCAGTAATTATCAAAGGAGAAGATATGACTGGAAAATTGATGCAATAAAAAAGAATTGAAAAATAAATTTTAATTTAAAATTTTTAGAACAAGGCAATTTGAAATTGCGCTATAGTATAACTACATAAGATTTCAAATAACTAAGTTATAGAAAAAATTAAATTAAAATTTATATATTTTTTAATTTAGCTTCAATAACACTCAAATTATTCTTAATTCTATCCATCTTTGAAACTTTAGAATCTACATGTTTAACAACTTCTTTTTTAACATGTTCCTTCTTTTTAACAGCAGGATGAACTTCTTCTTTACTTGGTTTTTCTTTAAAAGAATTATTTTTTTTCATATGTTCATAACTATCTATATCCTCTTTAGAATTATCAATTCCGCCTTTAAGCATTAAAATATGTGAATCAAGTTCACTAATCTCTTTTTCAGTATTAGATATAACATTTTTAACATTAGGCATTAATTTTTTTACTTTTTGATAATCAGAGTTAAGAGAATCCATATTCTTTTTTATCTCCCTTAAAATCTCAGCTTTTCTTTTTCTAATAGTTAAAACTTTCTCAGATTCATCTTGAACAATCAAAGTATCTTTTAGTGCAATAAGTAAACTTTTTCTCTTCTCAGAATAATCATTCATAGGAATATATAAATCTGCAACTTGTCCTGAGTTATGCTCTTTTTTCTTAATATGTGATTTAGCCATTTTATTTTATAAAGTTAAATGATCCATTCTTTGAAATATATCTTCTAAATAATTATTCCAATTTTCAAAAGATTTATTTTCATCAGAACATAATTTGTCATATTCCTCAAAAAGAGACTTAAGAAGCTTCTCTGTATTTTTAATAGATTCTAAAAGTTCAACAATTTCATTTAAACCGTCTACTTTAATATAAATATCTCTTTTTCTCATCATTTTTTATTATTTATCTTCTTCAAAAAGTATAGTATCTAATTCATACAATTTATCTTCCATTTGAGCAAAATTCTTTCTTAAATTCTCATACTCAATATCTTCTTCAGATTTAATATCCATAAGTCTTAAATGAATTTCAGTTGAATCTTTAACCTTAGATTTAACTCCTTCAACAATTTCAAGTAAAGCTTTAAATTGACTAGTTGTTAAAAAACAACTATCTTTTCCAGAATGAGAATTATAATGTCCACCTCTTACAAATCCTAATGAATCACTTCTCTCCATACTAGTATCAACTAAAGATTCACTATTATCAAATTCAGTTATATCAAATGCAGAACCATTATTTGTAGTTTGCATCCTCTGAGAATTATCAGATTTTTTAGAAACATCTTCTTGATGCTCTTCATCTGTACTAAACATATCATCAAATAAAGAATCAGAAGAAGAATCAAAAGAATTTGAATCATTACCTTGTGAATCAAAAGAAGAATCATTTGATTGATTATTCATCATAGCATTATTGCTATTATTATTGTTATATGAAACTTGTTCTTTAATATCATCTAAGCTATTTCCTCCTGGAATTGGAGGCGGTGATAAATTTCCACTCTTTGACATCTCAGGCATAGGTGGAGAAGGTAAATCACTCATACTTGAACCTTGAGAACTCTCTTTGATAGAATTAAGAGAAGCACTAGGTGGAGCAGGAGGCATAGTACTATCCGAACTTTTATGTTTACTAAATAAACCCATAGAATTTTATCATATTAAAACAATATAAAAATTTACACTTACTAGAGAATAGAGAAAAAACAATTAATTATTTTGAGCTACTTCTAAATGACCATGAAAATTTCTTCTAGCAGAAGTAGTGGAACTTAAAAAATCTATTTCTCTATCACTAAATTCTCTTAAAACTAATGCCCATTTAGTAGCATATCTTGAGTCTGCAGGAGATTTTATATGAAGATGTAACCCATCAGGATAAATATCTAACATAGATTTATCTTTTCTTTCAGAATAAGACTTAATTAAATTTGTTATGTCTCTACTCCTAGTAGATATTGATAACCCTGAATTATACATAATTGCAGTTAAAACTGCATCCTTATTTGCAAAATTTTCCATTATATAAGCTCCATATGCATATCCAGCTATAATATTTAATTTAGGATCATCCCTTATTCCTTCAATTATATCTCCTAAATTCTCTTTCCAACATTTTGTAAAAACTTCTCTTTTTTTTTTAAAATCTTCATCATCAACTTTTCTCACTAATTCTTCACATTTTTGAATTTCACCATAATGTTGATATAAGGGTGACTGTGAAATCCCTTTTGCTCCAGTGTATTTGATAGCATCTAAGACTGCTGCAGGAAAAATTTGTGAAATTCCCTTTGCTCCAGTATGTGAATTCTCTCCACCTCCTGTAGGATAATTCGAATAAGGTTGTCCACCTTCAATAGCTACCTTAGCCATAAAAAGTCCCAAAGGAAGATCATATAACTCTGATGCAAATTTTATTGTTTCATGAAAATCTTTATCAATTTGAATCGCATGTTCAACTGCAGCATTAAAGAATTCATCAGAAAATCTACTTGTACAAGCAGTTATGATTAAATTATCACTTTGAGAAAAATTAATGCCTTCATAATTAAAACCATCAACTTCATTTCTTGTTAATATTTCAGGTAAAGTTTCACCATCTCCCCTACATCTTGTTGTTACTTGTACACTCCTACCATCCTCAACTTTAACAATTTTAGAAAAAGAAGAAGATACTGTATCTTGTGCAAACGCTTGTGAAGCTCCAAGACTAATTCCTCCTGCAACTAAAACTCCAGAACTAAGACTTAATAATTTATCAACTAAACTCATAAAAGTAGTAAATAAGACTTGACTTATAAATGTTTTGAACTTTTGTTACTCCTTAGTGACTAAAGGGCAGTTCTATAAATAAGATAATCCTTCTTGCCTTATAAATCAAAAGAAATAGTGAATAAAAGGTGGCTAAAAATCAATTCCTTTTCTAACGCTATGACCAGATTTAGCATAATGTTTAATCTCATTAACAGTTACAATAGTTGATGAAATATCTATAATTTCTTTTGGAGAATATCTCCCTGTAACAACTACTTCATAACTCACATTACTAAGAACTTCCATAATCTCATTAATGTTTAAAAGTCCGGTTTTAACAAGTGTATTAAGTTCTTCTGCAATAACAGGCGTTTGCTTCTTTAATGAAGTTTTAAGTAGCATAAGTCCTTCTTTAGCTTCAGCAATATCAGAATCAGTATTCTCAAATCTAAATTTCTTTCCATCAAATCTCTCAAGACCAGTTGAAACAAAATCAAATTTTCCATACAAATTATTTTCTTTAGACCACTGCTTCAAAGCTCTAAAAAAGAATTTCTCACCATAAAAATCTCCACCTTTATCAAAATAAATTAACTTAACATCTTGTTTAGAAATAAAAGCTTTAATTAAATGTCCAAAACCATAAGTTGACTTACCTTTGCCATCACCTGTAACATTCAAAACCCCTTTGCTAGTAAACAATTTCTTTTTCTCATAGCTATATTTACTAACCAAATCAAAATTATCTTTAACCTCATTAAAAGCCTTCTCTTCTGAAAAAACAAAAACAACCTCACAGCTCATTCCTTTACTCTGTAAAAAATTAATAATTTTAAATTTATCAATTTGAGTAGAAACATTATCAAAAACAATTAAATCATACTTTTCAAGTCCATTCCAAAATAATTTATCATCAATTGAAAAAAACTCAACAAGAGGTAAAATAGATTTTTGAATTTTAGAATCTTTCTTAAAAGTATAAATATCAACACTGAGCCTATCAAATTTTTTAACAAAAGAATAAGATAAACTAAGATTTTCCAAAAAATTAGAAAATTTAGAAGCAGAATTTGAAACATCAACATAAGCAACTTTAAGACCGTGGCCAATTGCTCTTATAGTAAGACCTACAGCAACATTTGAAAAACCATTAGCTTCAGTGTCTAAATAGCAATGAGATAAACCTCCACTTCTTAAATCATACATAATATTATTTTGTTAAAGAAGTTTTTAAAGTTATTGATTTTAAAATATTAAAATTAAATCTTTCTAATAAATACAAGAAATGCAGTATGATCAATATCTTTTCTATGCATTGGTCTTGAAACTTTCTCCCAAACTTTCCAATGACGTAAACCAACTTCAGTTATCTCCTCTAAATAAAAATCATCTCTCTTCTCAGCAACCATTTTAGTAATCTCTTGAATTTGACTAATAGATGGGACATAACAAACAACATAACTTCCACTTTTCACAGCTCGCAAATCACACTTCAAAATCTCGCTCGGTTCTGGCATATCTAAAAACAACATATCAACATCTCTTTCATTCTCTATTTCATCAGCTAAATCTTTCTCAAATACCTTAACATTATCTATTTTAAAACTCTCAAGATTCTTATTAATTATATCACAATGCTCTTTCTTTACTTCATATGTATGAACTTTATTAGCAATATTTGCAAAAAATAAAGTAGCACCACCACTACCTCCACCAGCCTCAACAATAAAACTATTCTTACCAACGCCACTTCTTGCTATTATATAACCTAAATCTTTCTCAAGAATAATTTGAGGGCCTCTTTTTATTTTTTGCTTAAAATCATAAAAATTAGCATCAAAGACAAAAAAGTCTCTTCCAATATTAGATGTAATAACCTTAGAACCAGAATTAATGTCTTTCTCTAAAACAACTCCCTCTTTACAATGATAATCTCCTTCACTCTTATAATAATAATATATACCTGTTTTTTTACTAATCAAAACCTTCATAAAGGTAAACCAATTTGATTCTATTTATATATCTAACCTGTTTAATAGAATATTATTGTTATTTAGTTGTCATTTGAAAGTGAACAAACTTCGAAAAGTTTATAAATAAATAAGAACTAATCATATTACAAACCATATTCACTACTAAAAAATGGTTAGTGTTAAAATCAAAAATGAAAAGTAATAAAGTACTTGCATGGGTATTAATGTCATTTATTGCATTATTTGGAATGGCTTTCGCTAGTCCAATTAATGTAGATGACTTATCCATTCAACAAGATAACGGGGATTATTTATTAATTGTCTCATTAAGTAATGAAAATACACTTTCAGGTGTATTCACAGAATTAGAATTTACAATTGAAGAGTTAGGGACTACTAAAAATGTAGGCGTAGTAAAAGTTGATACAAACGATACTAAAGTATATACATATAATCTAAAAGAAGTAACAAACTCATTTGATTCTCTTGAAAAAGGTGAAACATACAGAGTAACTGTTGAATCCGATGGAAATAGTGTATCAAGAGCTTTCTTATTTGGAAGTGAAAAAGATACTGAAGGTCTAGATCTTTTACTAGAAAATGTTAAAATTAATGGATTAGAAGTTAGTGACGCAGATACTTTAACTGTACAAAACGGTAACAGTGTTAATGTTGAACTAAGACTTGCTGCTCTAGAAAGTTTTGATGATGCAAGAATTATGATGTTCATTGAAGGATATGAGCACTCACCTATTGTAACTTCAACTGAAATTTTTCAAGTTGTACAAGGTAATACTTATGTTAAAACATTAAGTGTTGAATTACCTGCTGACATGGATAATATGAAAGAATATAATATTAGAATTGTTGGTGCAAATGATCTTTCAGGAATTACATATAAAGAATATACTGTATATGTTGATACTGATAGACATAGAGTTGATGTATTAGACTTAATTATGACTCCAAGTTCAGGAGTTGAACCAGGTCAAAACATTATCGCTAATGTAAGAATGAAAAATAGAGGTCAAAAGGACCAAGATTCAGTTAAAGTAAGAATTGCTATTCCTGAATTAGGTGTTAGTGAATCTAGTTACTTAAGTAACTTAAACACAGATGAAGTTGCAACTTCAGACGATATGCTTATGTTTATCCCTGATACTGCAGCTGCTAAAACTTACGATGTTGTAGTTACATTATCATACGATGATGGATACACTTCAAATAGTAATACATACTCATTAACAGTATTATCTCCTAGAGTTTCTGCTGAAGAAAACTTATTAGTTAGCTTCAAAAACAATATGGATTTAATTGCTGGTAAAACAAAAACTTTCGAAGTTGTTGTTGCAAACCCTAATGATGAGAGTAAACCAATCTCAGTAGTTCCTATTGAAACTGTTTGGGCAGATGTAGAAGTTTCTCCTACATTAGCTATGGTTCAAGGTGGATCTAGTGCAGTATTTACTGTAACAGTTGATGTTAAAAACTCTGTTGCTGGTGAAAAAGATTTAACACTAGTTGTTAAAGAAGGATCCGCAACTGTTAACGAATTTGTTGTTAGTACTTACGTAGAAGGTGGATCACAAATTAATTGGTTAAATGTTGTATTAGTTGTACTACTTATCTTAGCAATCATTGTATTACTAGCTTTAGTAATCACAATCGCAAAGAGAAGATCAGACAATGAAGGAGATGAAGATTTAACTTCATCAGAAGAATACTACTAATTTAGTAATATATTCTCTAAATTCTTTTTAAAATAAAGTTACCAAGCTTTCATAGCTTGAAGCTAAAAGTTTATAAAATCTATAATCTAATTTAAACATATGAGATTAGAATTAAGTATTGTATCAATTATATTTGTAATATTTCTAAGTTTAAACTATCTAATTCCAGATACCCAAACAACATTTATTCCATACAACGATACAATTGCAATAAATAACTCTAAACAAATAACTGATAGTGATTACATTATTGAACAAATTAAAAAATCAAATTCTACAAATAAAGATATAACAAATTTGTCTAAAAAAGATGAAATGATATTAAAAGAAGAACTTGAAAAAAGCAATGAATTATTTATTAAATTAGTAAATGAATCAAGTTTAAAATCTGAAAATTCTACGTCTAATACGACAAATTAACAATGAAAATTAATTATAAAAATGTTATTTTATTTACATCCTTATTGTTTCTAACTCTCTACATACCATTATCTTATACAATCTATTCTGATTCTTGGTATAAGATTAATTATAATCAACAAGACACATACCTGAAATTAGGCGAAAACACTACTCTAAATGCAACTGATAATTTAATTAACTTCTTTTTACACAATGAAGAATTAAATGAATTGTGGAATCAAAAGGAAATAACACATATGACTGACGTTAGAAGTATATACAATGTTTTATTTATCATATTCATCTTATCAATAATTTCAATAACTTTCTTATTTAATAAAAAATTAATTAAAAAATATTCAAAAATAAATTTAATTATAATTTCAAGTTTAATAATTATAATACCATTTTTTTCATTATTCTGGAACTATATCTTTCATCCACTTTTATTTAACAACGATTTTTGGATGATGACATCAAATGATATAAGTTATTATCTATTTGACATTGAAAATTATAGATTTATGTTTAACAGTGTGTTATTAGTAATAATTACAGGAATTATATTAAACTTGATAATATATATTAAGTTGAGAAAGAATTAAGGATAAAGATAGGTAACTGAATCAATAAGTTCAAAAGGAATTGTTATTTCCAAAGGTTTAATCACACCCAATTTAGGAATCATCCTAATAATTAAACTATCATCTTCTAAAATCTTAATTCCTGAACTTATTTGCATTGTAAATTCAATAACATCCCCTGAAGAAATATAACCTTCTAAATGTTGTGAACCATTAACTAAATAATTAACTATATAAGTAGAATCTTCTATATTACTGCTCTCAAATAAATAATTCATAGTACCTTGTGAACTACTGTCAATCTTAATTAACAACTCTGATAAATCAATAGAATTACTTCCTGAACCTAATCTTGTAGTTATTGATAAATTATCAACACCACTATTGATTTCGCCATCACTTGTATCAACTACATAAACTTGAGTAATCTCTAAATCTGTTGAAATCTTATCTTGAGCCTGTCTTCCAACATCTAAAGCATTAGATTGTAAATCCACCGCTGAATTAATTAAAAATAAAATTGAAATAATACTAACAATAAAAAGTAAAATGGGAATTCCAAATAAAGCAAAAAAAACTCTCAATTTGCTAATTTGATGAATAACAGAATATATCCCAATTTCTAAAATTAAAATCCATAAAATAAAAACTATATTAAAAGTATTTAATAAAATAAATATTAATTTTGAAGAAGTTAAATTTAAAATTAAAGTTAATAAAATAAAAAAACAAGAATAAGGTAAACCAATAGTCAAACCAAATTTGAAAGTATTTAAATATGTACCTTTACCTCCAAATAATTTTAACAATAAATGAAATAGTCCTAAAATTATAAAAGAACCAAAAAAAAATAAAATTATAGAAATAATTAAATTTAATAAATTATTTTCCAGAATAATATAAAAAAAGTTTCCTGTAGTAATATAATTAATTAGACAATTAAACAACCCTACAAACAAAGATACAAAATAAACTAATTTCCAATTTACATTTTCATCTATATAATCTAAAGCTTCATCATCAAAAAAAGATGCTTTAATTGAATTTTTAATATATTCTACTAATACTACCATTTATCTAATGAATAGTCCGAAATCACCACTCTCAATAGCAAGGTCTGAAAATTCTTTATACTCTAAATAATTATCTTCATCGATAACTTCAGAGATTATAGGAATCACTACATCTAATCTATTTCCAGTGTTTGGATTAATTGCTATGTTTTCTTGCTGAATAAAACCTCTAAGACCGTAATTCTCATCACTATAATAAATAGTTAGATTGTAAAGAACATTATCATCATCTAAAAGACTAAGTTTATCGTAAAACCCAAGTGATTCAATAGGCCAAATAACTGAAGACTCAAAATCAAGTCCTCTATTTTCAATAGTTACAAATATATTTCCATCAGTTGAATTTCTAACACGACTTCCCTTTCTTGTATCTTTATCAACTAGTAAAAAAGTACTATAATCAATATCAAAAGTTTTAAGTGGAATCATAGTAATATCTCTAAATTCAACGTTATCAGACTCTTGAAGTTCTTGAGTAGTATCAACCCTTAATGTTCCTTTATTATATCCTTCTTTCTCTACTATTACTTGTCCTCCAACACAAAAAGGAAATTCAGTCTCTAAATATGGCTCTGCATAAATTCTCTCTTCTCCATTAAAACTAGGTTTACTAGTTTGGCCTAAATCACAACTAAGTGTAATACATTTATATGAAACATTAACATCAGATAAGAAATTTCCACTATTATCTTGCGCAAATACTCTTAGTGGAAATTGTCTTGCAGAATCACTACAAAATGCTTCATTTGTTGCAGTAAGTGGTTCAGTATCAATTATAGGTGTTGACGCAAGCTCTTTAGGATTATTATTTGCAATTTGAACTCTAAGAGGAAATTGGAAAGTATATAAATTCCCATCATTACTATAATCTGTTAATTTAACAATCAAATCATAATCCAATGTGTACAAATGGTGAAAAATCTGAATACAAGGGATAGGTATTTTAGCACCCACATCAACTTTAAAGTCCATTGCTTTAACCAAATCTCCATTACTTGGTGTAACTTCAAATTCTCTATAAGGATATCTTTGTAATATTCCACTCTCTCCTGTAACTTCTGTTGATGGCATTACAACTTCAACACCATAGTTTCTAAAACTACTTTTTGGATTCTCTAAACCGAAAGTATAGAAATTATAAAAATAATCCCTTAACCCTTCAGTCCCTAATTCTTCGTTTAAATTAGCATCAAATACTGAGTCAATTGGGTAAGTTCCATCAAAATATAAATATTTAAAATTGTTATTATTTAGATTCGCAAGGTTTCTCTTTAACTGAGGAGTTGTCCAAACTCTTGGAGAACAAGAAAAGAATAATCCTTCTGAAGGCATTGAATTAGGATCAGAATAATCAGAACTCGAATAAATTTGATCTAGAACTAAATCTTCAACAAAATTTGTATTCTGTTCTAAATTGTAAATTTGAATTGCTAAATTATACAAATCTCCTAATCGTAAACTATCAAATTTAACATAATAATCTGAGGCTTCTAAAACTTGCTCTGAATTAGTCTCACTAAATCTAATAGGTAAATTACCCTCAACTATAATATTCTCATCATTAATAGTTACAATGACATCAAGTGTATCATTATATTCTATATTCATAAATTCTTTAAGAGAATTTAAATTTCCGTCAATACAACTCATCGCATTTTCTTCTACATAATTTTCTAAATCAATTTCCATAGAACCAACTGTTGGAATATCTCCTCTTTCACTATCCCAATTCTGAATCTTAAAACCAAAATCTGTATATCGTGTAAAATCAAATCTTGCTAAATCATCTAACTGAGTTTTTCCACCTTGAAAACCAAGTAAAAAAATTCCAGTTTGAGAATTATCATAAATACACTTCTCAACAACATCTAAAACCTGTGTTTTAAGTTTGTCTTCCTTACTAACAAAAATTTCATAATTAGTATTAAAAATTAAAAAAACCGCAACTAAAAGAAAAACAACTCCTATAACAATAAAGATACTTACTTGTCCTCTCTCATTTTTTCCTAACATAATGACACCAACTCCATTCTAATATTTTGTTCCTTATTACTACAAACAAATTCATTAAACCCATCAGTTGTAATTGGTACAACATCAATTGTATTTGCCTCTGTAAAAGTTCTAACTTTAGAAGTCTCACCAACTTCAACTAAAGTTTTAGAACTAGGAGTATTTGTTAATGTATAACTAAAAGGAGTCGTACCAGTATTCTCTACATTAAAAATTAAGAATCCATTTTTTTTACAGACTTCATCTAAGTTAAAATTCACATTTTGACAAGACTTATCATCTTCTTTAAACAAAGTCCCTAAAAGAGGAATAAAAATAGTTGTCATAATTACTGCAAAAATCAAAAGAACAATCAAATAAGAACTAAGCGCCATTTTACTTTCAAACATAGTAAAATCTTTAATTTGTTTAATATAAAGATTTGTTGTTTTTATAAGGTTGTAAACTTAAAATTAATTAAGTGATTTCTCTGCAAATGCTATGTAAATATAATCTGCATTATTTGCATTACCAAAGAATGCTCCATTATTTCTTAGCTTAAAACCATTAGATAGAAAATCTACATTATACCCCCCGCTTACTTCTGAAATAGGATTATCAAGTAAAAGCATTGCATCCATTACATTATAAGGAGAACGCTCTGTATCTTGTATAACCCAAGATTCGGTTGAATCTGTTCTTTTGAATAAAACAAATTTTGGTTTGAATCCAGTGAAAACTTTTGCCCCATTTGCATTCCCATTACCTTTATAAGTTCCAAACTTACTAAATCCTTCAACTTCATTAAACAAATAAGCTACAAATGAATCACCATTATAATTCACATCAGAATGACTACCAACAATAAAATGAGTTGAATTCGGAGCCTGCGAATTAAAATAAGCAGAACTTGTAACAACAGCTGCATTTGAATCCAATTGTAACCAACTACCAGAACCTAAAGATTTGTGCCAAACTGCCCAAGATTCTCCACCTGTATCAGTTCCAACTAAATTTTTAATTATGACAAATTCTGGTGCAGAAGTTAAACTATGCGCTATTGCCCTACCTCCAGTTCCATCACCAGTATAAGTTACAATGTCAAATGTGTCTTCATCTTCTTTCCAATTCCAAGAAACAAAATCCTCAGTATTATCATTATAACCATTAGCACCAGTTCCCAAAGTAAATCCTCCTGAATTAAAAGAAGTTAAACCATTAACATCAGTAGATTGAACAACATCTGAATCACTGCTTATCTCATAAGTTACTCCACGTAAACTATCAAGTAACTTATATTCATCAGTTGTATCACGATTCTTAATCCAAACTAAATCAGGACTAAATGATAATCCTGTTATGTTTTGAGCAGAACCTGTTCCTGTATACAAAATAGTATCAAAATAATTTGTTGGATTTGAAATTGACAAATTTTGATTTACGTTATAAGTATTAATTGCCTTAAAATTTTCTGGGGGGGTATAAACGAAGTAACCATTTGCACTTTCATTATAAGTTGTACCACTAATGCCACCTTGTCCAAAATTCCATTGTGTTCTATCATTAGCACTAACAGAAGAATGACTAAATCTAAAGAAAAAATCAGAACTTTGATTAACAACAATTGTAACTGGACTACCCGCCAAAACTCCATTTTTATAATATTGAACTGAAAAATTATCCATGTTAACTGCAATACCTATTACATCTCCAGTTGTATAAGATGATGCACCAATTAAACCCCCACCATCAGTAGCATAAGAAACACTTTGAATAGCAGGGTATCCTTGAGATAAATCTTGCAAACCTAGATTTATATTATGTGAACCTTTATTTAATATTTTAGCTTCACTATACCACTTTCCATAACTTGGTATTTTCATATTAGAGTTATAAACTCCTCCGGTTCCAGAATTACTTCCATAAACTTGTAAATTTCCATCACTATAAGTTCCAACTAAATTACCTACATTTGCATAAGTTCCACTAACTCTCCACTCAGGATCAAAAATAGGAAAATTATTCTCTGGTGAATCAAACATTTTATCAGTTGAATCTAAATTATAAGCTGTAAAGTTATTTCCATTTCCACTATAATCTAAACCAAAATTTGATGAATTTTGAAATGTCAAATAAAAACCATTTGATCCATAAGTATCATTAAAGCTTTTAGGAATCCAACCTCCCACATCATTTAACTCTCCAAAATACTCAGGTCCCAAAGCTTTTCCATCAACAAATTGCACATTTGATAAATAAAAATCTGAATAACCTGCACTCAATCTACCTATATAATGACTTTCTCCTACATTATTAACTCTATTTAAAATAGTATATTGTGAAGGATAAGTCTCAGTACTAAAAGAAGTCACTCTCTCGCCATCAACATAAATTTTTACTCTGTCCGAAGATGTGCTCTCTCTAGTATCAACTTCAAATAAAAAATGTTTCCAAGAAGAAACATCTCTAAATTGATGATTAGAAACTAAACGAGCTTGATAACCACCATTGTAAAAACTAAAATAAATATTATCTTGATACAATGCAACAATTCCAAAATCACTTCCTGATGCATAAATGGTAGGACAAATTACATCATAAGAAGGATTATCTGCAATTGTAAATTTAACCCAGACTGAACAAGTCCAAGTAGTTCTATTTCCCGCAGAACCTGGTACTAAACTTAAATAAGCACTATCGTCATCGTTAAATCTAAGTGATTGATTAACAACATTATTTCTCAAAGTTAAATTTACAACTTCTTCACTAGAATTAGAACTCAAACTAGCAGAGGCAGTCACATTACGATTGTAAAAATAAGTTGAATAAGGTCCCTTATTTGTATATACAACAGCTTCAATCTTACTACTAGTCAAATTAGTTGTACAATTACTATTCAAACTAATTTGGGTTAAAGAACTCGAATTACTAGTCATAGAAATTCCACAGGAATTTCCACCAATTTTAACATCAGTAATCGTCAAATTTTCACTAAATCCATTACGAAAATATAAAGTATCACCTAACAATTGATCAATTTTTGTTTGAGAAACACTACTTTGACTCTGACTCTCAACATCAGAAAACATAGTACTAGAATAACTATTAAACCAAGTTTGAAAACCAATAATTGCAACAACAGCAACAACAATTAATAAAGAACTTGCAATAACAGGACCTATACCCTTTTTCTTATTTCTAAAATTAACTCCCATTCTTTACTTTAATTTATTTAACTACAAACTCCACTACTACAAGTTTGATTAATACCACAAACCCATCCAGTATTATCCTTAAAATCTAAACTCTCACCATCAAAATACCAATTCTTACAAACAGGATTATTATCATAACGAACATCAGAACCAGGCGAATTTACTCTACCAGAACATAAACTTGAACCTTGAGAACAAAACCCAAAACTTTGATGAATCTCTTCTTTAACTTCTGAATCTCCAATTAATAATTTATCCCAAATATTTCCATTATTACTTCTGTAAATCTCTTCTGAACATTTAACATATATATCATTTGTTTCATAAGAATTTGGAATAACTCTAACTCCTTTAGAATCTGCTTCTTCATTAACTGCTTTAAATCCTGACCTTAAAACTAGTCCATTATCTAATACAACGTTAAAATCACTATAAGTATTAATATAACAAAATTCACAAGAATTTGCACTTTGAACAGTCTTTAAATTTAATTGTAAATTTCTCTCAACATATCCACTAGAAGAACTTAAACCAATAGAATTTAAACTAGTATCTGAACCTGCTATTGCAACGCTTTGAACATCACCAACAGCACTTAATCCATTACAAACTCCAACAACATTAGCCTCAAAAAGTGAAGTAATCTTTGAATTATAATTCCAAATAACATCATTTCTATGAATATTTAATTGTGAATCACGAACATTGTTATCTAAATACAAAGTCCCAACATCATGACAAAAATAAGTTGGCGCATCAAGTATCTTTCTATTATCAGAATATAAATTATCATTTGTTACAAAATTTCGTGGACTATTAGAATCAACAGAATTAACAACTGCATTTGTATCACAACAACTCATAGTACCACCTAGAATTGCTTGCTTGTTTGCAGGCAAATCTTCAGGTCCAAGACAAGTTGCAGGATAAATTGTTAAATTATAAGGCTGTGTAACAGGAATATTAGTTCTTTTATCTTTAACTAAAACTGAAAGCTCTTGTGTATAAGGTAATGAATCAATTAAAATTTCTCCAGTCTCATTATTTAAAATTTCAGAACGTATAGTTTGACCTGTTTCTTTATTTATTATTTTTATTTCTCCCTCATAAACCTCAGGTGATAATAAACAAGTAAGACTAAATTCTACAACAGATTTCTGGGCAAAACTTGAAACAGGATTATTTGGATTTACATAAAGTTGATATGAATAAGCATTGTTATAATCATTATCATCTTTATATGAAAATATCTTATCTTTAAATTTTGAATTTATTGGGAAAAAATTGTCAACTCCAAAATTTCTAAAACGTAAACAACCAATAGTTGCACTATTATCTGAATTATCCGGAAAACCTACTAAAAAAACAAAAGGCATAATTCTTGTTGCCTCTCTATCTGTAACACCAATATCAAATGAAAATTTCTTTTCTTGTTTTCCTAAAAATGTCAAAAGCCCATTTTCTGTTAAAGAGTAAGTAGCATCAAACCCATCATAAGAATCAGCTAAATAATAAGAAAAGTCATTATCAATAACTTGTTCATCAGAAGTTAAAGTTTTCAAATCTAATTCAATTCTCTGATTCTTTGAAACAATAAATAAAACACCTTCTTCTGTAATATCCAAATTTGCAAGGCGATTTGGATCAATCTCTGGCGCTTTATTCACATACCCAAAACTAAAAACATAAGGATTTCCTAAAATTTTATTATCATAATCTATAAATGAATAAACATACTGTTTGTAATCATCAGTTTCGTTAACAACTGTAATCTCAAAACGGGTATTTCCCAATCCTCCATTTTTAACATATGTGTGTTTTTGTAAAATTCTCTTTAATTCAGATTCATTAAAATAATCAATTTCTTTATCTAAATATTTACTTCTCAAAAGGTGTTTTGATAAATCTAAAAGTTTACTAAAACGAACAGGCACGGTTACAAAAGAATTATCAAATAAAAATTCATTCTCATTACTTGAAAAAACAACTGGAAAATTCAAATTAGCACTAACTTTATCATCTTCAAAAATAACTTCAACACTAATATTTGAATTTTCATTTGAAATCCAAACAGAACTCAGATCATAATCTAAATTTAAATTTTCAGTAAATAAACCTTTAACAACAACTGAATCATCAAAATTACTTAAAACAATTCCTTCTAAATTTAAATTGGGAGTTGAAATTCTAACCTTATCACCTATTTTTGCATCAAAATTTTTAACTATAAAAGTTTTAGAACTAGGATTGTAAAACTCAACATTATTAGAATAAACATCATAACTTAGACTATATCCCAAGTCTTCTAAATTTTTCAAACCATCACATTTAATAAACTCGTCTAAAATAAATTTTTCAAAATCTTCTTTGATGCTATGACTATAAATCTCAGTTATAACACCACTCTCATTTATAGACAAATGTGAGTCAATTAAAGGAGAAAAAACATCTGATTGTGAATGAACTAAAGTATTGAATTGTAAATAATTCCAATTTAAATCCATATTAGAAATAAATTCGGAATTGTAAGTATTACTTGGTATAGAGGATGGTGAATAGTACTCACCTCCATCATAAATAAATCCTCCTCTAACTCCTGAAATTATAAGTGCTCTACGCAGTTCTCTTTGTAAACAAAAATCAATCTTTTCTTTAATAACTTGAATCTCAGCTTCGTGATTTTTATAATCTTGATTAAGTGGTTCTTTATCCTTAGTAAAACTATAAAATATCATAAATATAAATAAGATTAAAATAATAATAGACATAACAATAAAAACTGAAATTTGTCCTTTACTATTAAATAAATTCATTTCCTAATCTTTTTTAAAAGAGGTCTAAAAACTAAAAATATAATTAATAATATAACTAAAATTAAGATATAATTCAGCCCTTTAAATGCTGCGCTATTCTCAACTTCAATTTGAAAATTCTCTAAGTCTTCATTTGAAACTTTCTTATTAATAGTATAATTAATTTTGGCTGGAGCTTTCTCAATACTCCAGGCAATAAGTGGGTCTGACTCTAATATCTCATACTCTAATTCTGAATATATTAATTCATCTCTATTATCTTCATCTAAATTTTCAATAACACTTTTAGGAATTCTACTCTTAACAATTAAATCTTCTGACTCAGAATTAACTTCAATATAAATTATAGTTTTATCATCATAATTATTATCCAAAACAAGAGAAGCAGAGCTACCATCTGAATTAATATATTGTTTAGTTAAATCAACATTAATCTCTTCTCCATCTCTAATTATCTTTCCTATAAAGGTGTATTCCCCCTCACCATTTTTTGGAACCTCACATACAAATTTAGTAAATAATATGTCAGAAGAAATACTCAACTCCTTAACACAACTCTCATCAACTAATTCAGAATTAAAATAAATCTCAACTTTAAATATATCTCCTGTTTGCAACTCCCCATTATATATAAGTTCATAAGAAACTTTGTTTGTGTCTGAATTTTCATCAATAAAGAAATTTAAAAAGTGAAAATTACTTTCACCACCTAAAGCAAAAATTCCATTTAAAGAAATTAAAAAAATAAAAATCAAAAAAAAACTTTTCAAATTCATATTTTTATAACAAATATTATATTTATAAAGATTTGTAAGTATGATTAGTGAAATAAAAATAAAATAAAGAGAATACCTAATAAAATATATTATTAATTTTTAAAACAAACTATTATAAATAAAAAGATACAATAAATATTAGGTTTTTAATTGATATTTCAAAATGAATAATAGCTACAGAAAAAATGTGGCTGCCATTATCATTAACAAAGATAAAAAAGTGTTAATGTGTGAACATGCATGGATTGATGGTGCTTGGCAGTTTCCACAAGGAGGAGTTGACAAAGGTGAAACAGACGAACAAGCTGTATTAAGAGAGCTTTTCGAAGAAATTGGAACTAAAAGTTTCAAAGTAATTTCTGAAATGAAAGAAACTATTAAATACGTTCTTCCATATAATATGAGAGAAAAATTTAATTTTGCAGGACAAGAACAAAAGTATTTTCTATTATATTTCCACGGAGATGATTCTGAATTTAGATATGATAATCAAGAAAAACCAGAATTCAAAGCATTTGAATGGGTAGAATACAGTGAGCCTCCTAAAAAGGTAATATATTTTAAAAAATTAGCATACCTTGAAGCTCTTAATTACTTTAAAGAAGAAGTTGATAAGTTAGATGTATCTAAAATTTAATTAAAAAAAATTCTCTTAGCCCTAAAAAACAAATTTAATAAACAAAAATTCTTAATAATTTATTTCCTAACCGGATATGAACATACTCAAAAAGCAAAGCTTTTTAGTCGTTCATCTCATCCTGAGATGAACATAACGACGAGTCCAATTACTATTAGAAATAAAACTGCAGCAACTAAATCTGAATCAACATTAAAGAATCTATCCCAAAATCCATCATTGTTAATCTCTGTATTTGTAATATCATCAACTCCAGTATTAAAACTAGCATCAACGTCATATTGATCAACTGGTGGTTCGTTCAAATCAAAAGTGTTGTTAAGTGCAAAAAATCCCTTTATTAATATAATAAAAAATAAAACTCCAAATACAATAACAATTGTTTTTCCATTTTTAGTTGCCTGATCAGTTATATCACTCATTTTAACTCCTAAGAAAAGTAATATTACAATTAACAAAAATAAAATAAAAAAAATTATTACAAACCAATTAATAGCGTAAGATACAGCGTAAGTTACAACACCACTAAAAGATACAATAACTGCGGCGAGAAGGGCGATGAGAGAGTTTATTTTATTATCATCACCAAAAATATTAATATTTTTAAGCATTGCAAAAATAATTGCATAAATTAAAATTCCAACAAAAAGAACTTTTAAATTCTCCAAAAAACCAATTGCAAAAATTGTTTCAGCCATATTATATTATAATAATGAGCATAAATATTTATAAAGTTTGTTAATTATTAATAATTAAATGCAATACCTTTCAAACAAAGAAAAAAAACAATTATCAGACAAATTACCTAAAGGATACGAAATAGAAAAAAAAGATGAAATAATTCGTGATAAAAATATTATTCTAAAAAATAAAGAACCATTTCTAATTGTTATAGAAAATCGATATCTCCCCCATCTCAAATCAGTATCTGAATCAGACTTCAAGTCTGTTTATGTTGATAAAGGAGCAATACCATTCATATTAAAAGGTGCAGATTTAATGAGACCTGGAATTCAAAGACTTGATGAAGGATTTGAAACTGGTGATGTAGTTCTAATTAAGGATGAAAATCATAATATAACAATTGCAATTGGATTTGCTTTAATTAATTCAGATGAAATACAAAAACAAACAAGTGGAAAATCTCTTAAAATCTATCACTTCGTAAGTGATGAGTATTATTAGTAGGATTACTCCTTATTCTCATCATACTTTTTATCTAGAAAAGCTTCAAGTTTAGTATCATACTCACCTTTACCTAAAATTCCTTTCTTCTCTAGAATTGAAACAAGCAAATCAACTCTATCATAAGCTTCCTCAATCATATCTATATCTTCAACATCAATTATTTCTTTATCTTTTGCCATTTTTATTTATCTAAATACATATTTTCTTTCAAGTATTTAATATTATCTTCAAAAACTTTCATAAGTTCAGGAAATTCTTCAAAATATCTCTGTTTTTTTGTTCTTAAAAATTCTTCAGTCCAACCTTTCCAATCATCCTTATAATCTAATTCATGAATTCCTGCATCTAATTTATCTATTGCTTTTGCAAACTTCGCATCTCTAGATTCACAGTCTTCATATTCCATAAATAAATCAAAATATTTTTGAGAAATTTCTTTTGGTAGTAATGATTTTAGTTCTTGGGCACCGATTTTCTCTTTTTCCACTTTACTTAGAGAATCATACTCTAAAGAATTTGGAGTTAAAGGCGTATCACCAACAATTAACTCAACTAAATCATGATACATCAAAAGTTCATATACTCTCAACCTATTAACTTTAAAATCGTATTTATTCATTAAAAAATCAGCTAAAATTAAACAACTCCAAGAATGTTCAGCAGAACTTTCTTTTCGTTTATCAACTGAATTAAATCTATATACTGATTTTAATTTGTTAATTATTTTAAACTTTAAAACATCTTCCATAAATATCTCAATACAAGAACATTTATAAAACCTTTTTCATTCATTAATGATAGCTAAAAGACTTTAATTGGCGATGATAGCACATTTGGCAAATTAAAATTTGTTAAATCACAAAAATATTTAGATTTTTGATGTCGACTTGATGTGGATTAGAGAACCTTACAGCTTAATCGAAAGATTGAGTAAAGAATTTTATTCTTATTCTCAATTTACCTCATAAAAAATGGGTCAACAACAATCAAAGATTCTTGGAGTCCCTTTTTTATTCATAAACTCATAAAAAATGGGATATTTAAAATATATAAAAGAAGCTTGGAAAAAACCAAGAGAATCAAACAAAGAAGCATATAAAGATAGATTATTTGATTGGAGACGTGAAGACTCAATTACAAGAGTTGAATACCCAACAAGAATCGATAGAGCAAGATCTCTAGGATTTAGAGCAAAACAAGGATTTGTTATTGCAAGAGTTAGAATGCTTAGAGGTGGAAAGAAAAACCCTCGTATTATGAAAGGAAGAGATGGTGGAAATTTATCAACAAAAATTGTTCATGCTAAAAATTACAAATGGATGGCTGAAGAAAGAGTTCAAAAGAAATACCCAAATTTAGAGGTGTTAAACTCTTATTGGGTTGCCCAAGATGAAAAATATTATTTTCATGAAGTAATATTAGTTGATATTTACCATCCACAAATTGCAAGTGATAAAGAAATTAACTGGCTTGTATCAAATAAACACACTAAAAGAGTTAATAGAGGTCTAACAAGTGCAGGTAAAAAATCTAGAGGACTTAGAAACAAAGGTAAAGGTGCTGAAAAAGTAAGACCTGGTGTAAAAGCAAATGGGAGTAAATTAAGATAAAATGGCAAGAAGTCAATTCAGATCAAAAAGAAAAGTAACTGGAACAAAATACGTTTCATTTAGAAAAAAAAGGTTAGGAGATTTAGGTAGAAACCCTGCTTTAACTTTAATTGGTAAAGTAAGATTAAAACTTAAAAGAACTTTAGGTGGAAACTCTAAAAGACAATTATTATCAAATGATTTCGTATCAGTTGCTGATAATAAAAAAACACTAAAATTAAAAATTGAAAGTGTTGAGAATAATCCTGCAAACATCAACTATACAAGAAGAAACATTATTACAAAAGGTTGTATTGTTAAAACTGAAAAAGGAGATGTAAGAATTACATCAAGACCAGGTCAAACTGGAACACTAATGGGAGTGTTTGTTTAAGCTTTGCTTAAATAAGTACAATCATTTTACAAATATTTATTAAGTATAAAAACTAATTTTAATTATGAACCTTAGACAGTTATATGAAATTTTAATCATTAATCAAAAAAAACTACCTATATTTAAATCTAAAATCAGAATTCAAGAATATAGAACTTATTTTTTTAATTTATTTCCTTTATCTGAAAAAAAAATTGTCTATCGTGATCCTAGTTCAGGTATAACTTCTACAATTAATTTAAATGATTTAAATGAAAAAAATAAAAAAACTCAAATTAATAAATTAATTGAAATCTGGAATAAAGCAATAATAGAAATTAACTCAAAAAAACTAAATATTGGTCATTTAAAATATGAAACTATATTAGGAAAAAAAGTAACAATAACTAACCATGATATCGAAAACTTATTAAACATCTATATGACCAATTTAAATTTAGGTAAAAGTTTTGAAGACTCAAGAGAAATAGTTTATGAAGAACTAGCAAAATTAAATGAACCTGAAGAAATAAAAAATAGTTATTATCCAATTATAAATAATCTTATAAAATTAATTAATGAAAAATTAGAAAAAGTAGGAATTGAAATTAGTTAAATAAAATACCCAATTGCTCTGGTTTTCTCCTGATTAAATAATTAGAATTATTAGCTAAATATCCAAATTTAACTCCTCTTGAAGTTTCATAAGGCTCAATAATAATATTAGTATCAACAGAAATAATCCTACCCTCTTTAGGTAAAACAACAACTTCTGAAAGTAAACCATTATCTAATTTTACTCTTTCAAACTCATACCTTTCAAATTTATTAAACTCAGGATCAAAATATTGAACACAACCCATATTTCTAAAAATTTGAGACTCTAAAGAGGTTAATTTTCTCATTATTTTTATTTTAAACTTCTCTCCTCTAACCAAAGTAATTTTAGAATTTTCTTCATCATTTTTTCTTAAAGGGCAAAAAAAATCAGAATGTCCTTCTCTTTTTTTCCTTTTTCTAAAAATTGGAATTGTATAAAAACCTAAATTATTTGCTTCAAAAAGAGAATTTTTAAAATTATCAAAATCAATTAACTCAGGATTTGTTATACATATTGCTAAAAAATCATAACTTTCCCCATTATTTCCAATACCTTTAAAAAATAAATTTCTATTTGATTCTTCTTTTAAAAAAAAACTATTATTTGGAATAAAACTTCTAGCATAAGAACTATATTGATAAGAAGAGTTTTTAAGAAAAGCAATTAAATAATCTTGGATATCTTTAATATCTTGTCTTTCAAAAGAATAAGAACCTAATAAAGTTTTCTCCATAATTAAATTATGTCTAAAAAGTCAAAATATATAAATCTAATTATAAGTAAAAAAAGTAAAAAATTATTCAGAACTAACAGACTTAACTGGTTCATCAATTCTGTAAATACTATAGGCCTCTTCATTTGAAGAAATAACCATTCCATCAGTTAATAAAACACCAGATCTAACTGAGTAAGCATCACCATCTGAACTAATGGCGATTACATCTGCATTTTTATCTAGTTTTCCAACATATCTATCAGTTACAATAACTTTCTTTGTTGAAGGAACTTCTTTCTCCGCCTCAAAAACAATTGTTGTTGAGTGGGATTTCAATCTTGCATCGTCATAGCTTGGTTCTTCTTGAACTGATAAGTTAAATGAGATTATCCAACCTAAAAGAATAAAAATAACTGCTAAAGACAATAATAATACAATAATTTTATGAGTTTGATTTAACATTTTTTATAACAACCGTTATATAATACAAGTTCTAGTTCTTTATAAATATTTCGTTTTTCTTCACTCTTTAAAGACAACAAATAAAAACCTTTATAAAAAGCAAAAATATCCTATAAATATGAAAGATAATAAATGGAGAAATGAACTCGATAGTTTAATTAACCATAACCTTGATGAATTGATAAAAGAAACAAAAAAATCAAATTATGCTATTTCTAAAGCAAAAGATAAATCTAAAGCTCAGATTTGGATTGCACTTGCTTTATTAAATCAAAAAATAAACGATTTGAAATTTGAAAAAAAAACATACGATAAAAAATTACCCGATGAAGAATTAACTAAAATATTAAAAACCCTTGAAAAGTTATAATATTATGACTAATAAACACAATAGACTAAATATCAATCTAAAAAGAACAAATTCTACTAAATACAAGCCTAAAAGTCTAAAACCTATTCTTGCATTTAAAATCTTTTTAGTTATGATATTACTATTTGGACTATATTATTTTAACACTTCTTTTACAAATTCAATTGATTTACTTGCAGTATCAGAAAACAACAATGGAGATTTAACAACTGGTTCATTAGTTAAATTAACATTAACAACAAAACCCGGTTCAGGACAAACATACGTTAATTTGAATACAATTGAAGAAGTAGATACTCAAGTTTCAATTATAAACTCTCAAAAAATTGCTTGTGAATTATTTCAATTAAATTGTAATAAATTTGATTTCTTTTATGACTTTGAAGGATCAGCCCTTGTTCTAAAAGGACCTTCTGCAAGTAGTGCAATTGGAATTTTAACTGCATCAACAGTAAAAAAACAAAAACTCAAAGATAAAATTGCAATAACAGGTTCATTAAGTTCTGGAGGAATAATCGGTAATGTAGGAGGAGTTGATAAGAAAGTTGAACTTGCAAAAGAAAAAGGATTCAAAAAAGTAATAATACCTATTTTCTCAGATTATAATATTACTCAAGAAGATATTGAAGTAATAAAAACAATCGATTTAATTGATGCCTACAACGAATTTAATATTTTTAAATATGAATTAGAAACAAAAGAAGTTGATACTACAAGATATCAAATTTTAATGAAAGATTTAGCAAATCAAATTTGTGATAAAAGTAAAGAGATGAAAGAAGAAATAAATTTCTCAGAAATTTCAAATACATCCTATTTGAATCCATTTAAAAATCAAGCTGAAAAAAGTTTTAACTCATCACTTCAAGCAAATTCAAATGAAAATTATTATTCAGTTGGAAGTTTCTGTTTTAACTCTAATATAAACTATAGAATTATTTTAGAATCACAAAAAAATATGTCGTTAGATGAAATAAACTCAAATTTAGATGATTTAAAAAAAGAACTAGATTTAAAATATGTTATAACTTCATCAGATGAGTATTTGCAAAACATCCAAACAATAAATGATTTATACGTATACCTATTAATGGCAGATAGATTATCTGAAGCTAGAGATTTAATAAAGCAAGCAATTGATGAAAAAAGTCCAGAACAAATTAATAATATTATCAATATTACCTCTAAAACAAATAATACAATAAATATCTCAATTAATGATACGAATAAAAACTTTACAGAAATAATTTTAGGCGATGTAATAGATGAATCCAAATTAGAGCAAATTAAAATTACAAAACAAAATTTATACGCCTACGCCAGTGAAAGATACTTTACCGTAAATCTTTGGGAAGAAATGATAAAAAATGATGGTCCAAAAATTAAGCTAACTCAAAAAAGTGTTGAAGAAGCTTGTATTAAAATTTCAAGAGAAATCTCTCTAAAAGGACAATTAATGAAAAGTTATAATCTAAATTTTTTAGATGAAGAAATAAATAAAATTAACAAACTAAGCCAAAATCCAAAGGATAAATATTTGTGTATCTATCAAGGATTAGAATTAAATGGTAAACTAAATACTGTACTAAATTCTGTATCAATAAAAAATGAAGAACAAAATGAATTTGCTAAGAAAATAAACGAATTTAGTAAATCTAGATTAGGAGTTAACTCAAATAATAATTTCCCATTAATACCATATATCTACTCTGAATATTCAAGTGATTTGTTAAATCAAAAAGATTATTCCTCAAGCCTGCTCTACTCTAATTATGCAATTTCATATGCAGATTTAAACTTATATTTTGAAAAAGAAACTCAGGCAATCCCATTTATTAATCAAATAATAGAACAACTATTTAACAACCCAATATTTATTGGAGCAATTCTTTTAGTGATTGCTTTAATGTAAAGTTAGAACATATAAATCAATTTTTATTTTATTTCAAAGTATTGTCTTTTTTAATATCTTTTAAATAAAAATCATAATCTAAATCTAATTTATACCTTTTATTAAAGTATGAAATTACATTTTTAACATCTCTCTCATATAAATCAAAATATTCTTTAAAATCTGTTTCATTTCTAATTGAAATTCCTTGTCCTAAATCTATGATAACTGGAAGTTCATCACGAACTAAAATATTAAACTCTGATAAATCTCCGTGAATTAAATTAACTTCGTTAATCATAACTTTCATCTGTTCAACAAGCAATTCAAAAAAATGCATAGGGTCAATTAAATCAACATTCTTTAACATATCACCTTCAATATATTCCATTAAAATTACATTGTTCAAATTCTTATAAGGATAAGGAACATTCATATTACCCTTATGACAAAGAGCTAAATTTCTAAACTCTTTTGTAACCCATTTTAAAACAACTTTTCTTAAATTTCCCTTAACATTTTTAAATCTAAAATCTCTGGAGATATACTCTGAAATTTTCTTAAAATTTGCTGAGGTTAATCTATAAATTTTAAGTGCAAAAACTTCATCTCCTTTATATGCAAAATAAACATCTCCCTCTTTTCCTGTTTTAATTGGCTTTCCTAATTCATCAAAATATTTTCTTCTTTTCAAGTTCTCTAAAGTATCAAGTGTAAACTCATCAAATACTCCTTCAAATACCTTAAACTTGTCTTTTCCCATCTTTTTGATATTATTTATATACCTTGTCATTGATACAAGAACGAACTGAAAGGTAGTGTCTCGTATCCCTATTTACTTTTGACATTTATAATTAATATAATAATTAATAATTTATAAACTAATGTTAATCATCCTAACCTTTATAAAAACTAAAAAACTAGTATTTTTATGCAAAATGCTCATTTTAATACTATTTTTGAGAATAAAAATATTGAAATTATAGATAATATTAGATTTAATTCAAAAAATGATGAAATTAATTTTTTAAGTAAATTTGAAGAACTAGAGAAAAAAGGATTAAAAATTTCTTTTCTAAATCAAGATTTAATTGATATTTTTACAGAAATTGAAATTAATGAAAACTCTATCTCTATACTTAGAAAAACAAATTGGGAAGATTTCTATAACTCATTTAAAGAAACACACACTTCAGGAAGAAAGAAGAAAATTTATGATAATTTTCTGCAATTTTTAAAATCTGAACTTAACATCCTAAGAGAAGAAAAAAAATTAACTGAAAAATCTCTAATTGGAGATTCTAAAAATGAAGATAAAGAATCACAGTCTAAAATCAATTATAATATTTTTGAATTAAATAAAAATTTTAATGTTGAAAGAGATTTAGCTGAGAAAATAGAGAGATTAAAAGTAAATGTTAAATTTGATTATGTTGAGCCATCTAAAAAAATTTCAGTAGGTGATTTTACATTATATTTTAATAGAAGATTACAATACTTTACCGAACTTTTAAAAAATAGAATTTCAGTTGAAAATGTAGTTAGAATAAATCAGTTAAAAGATTTATTTGAAACAAATACTGAAGTTACAATAATTGGACTTGTAAGTGAAATTACAGAAACTAAAAATGGACATTTTATTATAACACTTGAAGATAAAAGTGGTGAAATAAAATGTTTTGTAAATAAAGATAAAACTGATTTAATAAAACAACTTCAAAATTTCTGTCTTGATGAAGGAATTGGTATTAAAGGAAAAGTTGGAAAGGATATAATTTGGAGTGATGAATTTATTATCCCATCTCCACCCAATTCTGTTGAATTAAAAAAAACAGCAAATGAAGAATATGTAGTTTTTATTTCAGATATTCACTTTGGAGCAAAAGTTTTTGTTGATGATGCTTTTCAAAGATTTACAGATTTTCTTAATGGTGAGAGTAATAATGAAGAATTAAACAAAATAGCAAAAAAAATTAAATATATAATTGTTGGTGGTGATGTGATAGAAGGAATTGGAATTTATCCAAATCAAGGAATGGATGCAAGAATTTTAAGTACTGAACACCAATATCACGAAGCCGCAAGGTGGTTTTCACAAATACCTAAAGATAAAACTATAATTATAATTCCAGGAAATCACGACACAGATAGATTATCAGAACCACAGCCAAAAATTCCTTATGAAAAAGCATATGCATTATATAATATGGAAAATGTTATTATGCTAAGTAATCCTTCAATTGTTAAATTATTCGAAGATGATCCTGAAACAAATGGACTTGAATTTTATTTATATCATGGTGGAAGTATATTTTACTACGCAGATAAAATTCAACATTTAAGAGATAAAGGTGGAGCAAAAGCACCTGAGGAAGTAATTAAATTTCTTCTTGAAAAAAGACATGTTGCACCCTCACATGGATCAACTTTATACATCCCAGATTCCCAAAGAGACCCACTTGTAATAAAAAATATGCCTGATTTTTTCATAACCGGACACACACATAAAATGGGTCTTGCAAATTATAAAGGATGTACAATTGTCTCTTGTGGATGTTGGGTTGAAATGAGTGATTATCAAGAAAAGATGGGAATGTTTCCAGACATTGGAAAATGTATATTGATAAATACTAAAACTAGAAAACCTAAAATTTTAAATTTCTATACAGGAGATGGAAAAGCTGTAAAAAGAGAAGAGGGAGATTATTTAGTTAATAAAAATTAAAATGAAATTAACCTTAGTAAGACATGCTCAAACAGATTGGAATAAAATAAAAAAGCTTCAAGGAGGTTTAACTGATAATTTATTAGATGAAGTTGGTTTGAGTCAAGCAATTAGAACCTCTCAAAAGCTTAAAGAAAATTATTTTGATATAATTGTTACAAGTCCAATGTTAAGAGCAAAACAAACAGCAAATGAAATTAATAAAAATCATAAAAAGAACATAATTGAAGATAAAAGAATTACTGAAAGATTATATGGAAAATTAGAAGGAAGTGATTATAATAAATACAAAGAAAATATGAGAAAAATTCATAATGATGATTCTTATGAATTATTTGAGATTGAAAGAGTTGAAGATTTACAAAAAAGAGTTAAAGAATTTTGGGATGAATTCTTTAAAGAACATTTTGGTAAAAATGTTTTAATAGTCTCCCATTCTGGAACTCTAAAAGTTCTACTCTCATTTATCCTAGATAAATCCTTAAAAGAAATTAGAGAAACTTATTATAAATCAAATGCTTCAATATCCACCATTGAATTTGATGAAAATAAAAAAATTAAAAATATAATAATAGGCGATGACAAACATTTAATTGATTAAAAGTCACTAAGACTCATCACCATTCACTTCTCGCCTAACACTCTTATATGTGGCCCAGCTTTTTCGAAATATAACACAAGCCAAAAACTTTTCAAGTTTTTTCGGTGCAATTTTGAACAAGTTCAAAATCGAATCAAAAATTTAATTATACTTTATATTTAAAAGTCACTTAGTGACTTTTGAGAAAAAGCCTTATAGGTTGCCCAGCTTTTTCGAAATATAAAATCAAATTCTTTATTATTATGATGCTCAAGCAAGAATTTCTTAGTTTTAGGGTCAGCAGGATAGCCACTACCACAATCGTGCTTAATATTAACTCTTATCTGCTCTAACTCTTGTTCTCTTAACTCTTTTGCAACAATTGATGCTGCTCCAACTAATTCATACTTATCATCAGCTTTATTTTCTGAAATAATTTTACACTCAAATGATAATCTTTTTAAAATATCTTCACCAAATTTATCCGGTCTTGAAGTTAGAGCGTCAATCATAATTAATTGTGGCTTTTCAGCTTCTAATATCTGTATAATCGATGATATTTCAAGTTCATTAAGCTTTCCACCATTAGAATTATTTGTATCAATTAAAGCGGGTGTTAATTGAGCATATTTTATATCCATTAAATTTTTTAAATCTTGATAAATTAAATTTCTATTTTTTGGTGTTAATTTTTTAGAATCTCGCACCCCCAATTCTCGCAATCTGTTTTGATAAGCATTTAAATCCTTTAAAGAATCTAAATTGATAATTGCAAAAGCTATGAACATCGAACCAATAACTGGTCCTTTTCCAGCTTCATCAATACCTACAACCTTATACAATTTTTATTAAAAAATATTATTTAGAATCTAAATGAGATTCTACAATTTCTTTTAATTGACCTTTAGGCATAGCACCCATTTTTTGATCAACTAAAGCACCATCTTTAAAAATTAAAATTGTAGGAATACTCATAACATTAAATTCTGAGTCAATACCCTCAACTTCATCAATATTAACTTTCATAAACTTAACATCTTGATATTCATTAGAAACCGCTTCATATATTGGACCTAACATCTTACAAGGACCACACCAAGGTGCCCATAAATCAACTAAAACTAAACCATTAGATTCTTTTACTTTACTTCCAAATTCTTCTTCACTATTTATATTTACAATTGCCATATTAAAGTCAAATAAAAATACTTTATAAAGATTATTTTTAAGAGAAAAGAGTAACGTTATTTTCACATCAATTTTACAAATATAAAAATAATAAATACTAAAATCAAAGATTCTAATATTGCTGAAAATCCACAGAAAAAGAAAAACTTATTATTTCTTTTTATATCCTTTAAATTCTTTTCTAATCTCAAATGATAGTATAATTAGTAAAATAATATTAATTGTAATCCAAAATAAATATGAACCTTTGATTCCTCCAAAATTAATTGGTAAATAAGAATATTCAATTCTAACACTCTGAGGTGAATCCTTATTAATACTCCATTTAGCTACATTATCATTAACCTCTTGTTCTGAAGAATTTCCACTAATATATGTAAAATAATAATTATCAGGTAAGGATAACTCAAAAACTCCTTTCTGAATTTCAATAGAAGTTTGTTCTTTTAATGGAATTTCCATATTTTTAAAAAATAACCCTGATGAGTCATAACTTAAAGTATAACTTAAATCTATAATATACTCAAAACCTGGTAAAATAGGAGTAAATATATCAAGTGCTATTATCTTAGCATCATTTGTCTCAAATACTTGCGTTCTAATTGGTTCACCATATCTATCAAGTGCTACAACATTAGATAATTCTAAATCAGAAACACTACCTTTTTCCCCTGTTCCAACTTTAAATTCAATTCTTCCAGGCACAATACCAACAATATGAATATTTCTCAAATTAATGTTTTTTTGAATGTCCATAGTATTATTAGAATTAATCTGAATCTTTGTATCATAATTTGTAAAAACTTCAACAGCACTATAAGCTGCATTAACAAATAATAAAGAAATAAACAGAACAAAAAGTACTTTTTTAATGTTATTTATCATATCAATTTACCTCGAAAAATGTTTATAAAGTTTTGTATTAATAAATTAAAGTTAAATGACAAATTACTAGAATTAGAGTCAAAATTATAATTTTTTTCAACTCTGCTACCCTGAATAAAATCAGGATCAAAACCAATTAAAATCATATTATTAAAAGAATAATTTCCAAAAGAAGTAATATTAAATATTAAATTCCAGGAATTATTTTCATTCAAATTAATTTCTTTCTGACTAAAAACTCCCTCTAACTCTAAATTAGGACTTAAAACCCACTCATATATTTTCCCACTATAAACCTCATCATTTAAACTTTCATTTGATTGAGATATATTGTATCTTAATGAATTTGAATAAGAACTTTCTGTGATATTTGATAAATCTGAAACAAAAGCATATACTCTAATACTTTTGTTATAAATCACAGAAGAGAAATCTTCATTTGACAATGTTAAATTAACAGAAAAAAGATTATCTGTAATTCTCTCAACATTATAATTTAAACCTAAATTAGTTTTAGGATGACGAATATTAAAATAGCTTTGATCAGTCCTATCATTATTAGATAAAAATCCTAAAACTTCATACACAGAATTAATTTGTGTATAAGAAGATAAATTAAAATCAACTAAAATACTCTCACCATTTATCAAATTATAAGTCTGAAAATCATTACCTATAATATACAATGGTTGAGCTTTACTCTCATTTGAAATCTGCGAATAAGTAAACATTTGATCTCCATAAATTACCAAAGGTTCATTAAACATAATCTCTCTTATTGCAATATCATCTGTTAAAAATTCTTGACCACCATGAACATAAAATCTTGTAAAAGAATTAGTAGTTAAATCAGTAGTTTCAAGAGTATTTAACAAAATACCATCCAAGTCATAAAAAGAATGATTTATTGTTCCATTATAAACTTTAATATATTCTTTATACCAAGTATTTTGAGTTGTTGAAAAAGTACTTCCTGTAAGTAAAGTAGTTCCCACACCTACCGCTCTCTCTTCTAAAATAAATGTTGAACTTGCTCCAAAATTTGAAACATAAGCACCATATCCATTAGCACTATTATCAGTAATTGAATATCTATTAGCAGTTCCAGATAAATCATTAATTCTATTCGTAAGCCATATTGCCTCATAATTAGTAATAGTTTTTCCTAAACTAGCATAACCTCCACTAGGATCATCATTTGTAGTTTTTAACAAAGCCCTATTACCATTTGATTCTGTATCAAGCAAAATATTACCACTAGTATAACTTGTCCAAGAAGATGGAATAATACCATCTGCTGTTGCATCATAATTTTCAAAGTCATCAAAAAATAAAAAAGTATCATAACCATCTGAAGTAGTTGTTACATTTTGATTTCCATAATAAATTGAAAAGTTATACAAATCAAAAGAAGTTAAAGGCTCATTCGACTTAACCCAAATTCTTGCAGTTTTATCTGAGAAACTACAACTCTCAATCCAATAATTTAACTCAATTGAGTCATTGTAAATAAATCTTAAATCTTCACACATTAAATTCCAATTAAATTTTGAACCAACATTAGAACTATCTAAATTTAATAAAAAAGTATAATTTGAAGAACTAGATTCAAAAGAATCTAAACTTATTTCTTGTTTGTATAAAAATGTCCTATTCCACCAATTTTTCAAATTATCTTCATAACCAACATAGACATCTACGTTATTACATCCTGTTGCATTATTACAACTAACATTAAATGTTATATTAAGAATATCATAAAGACTTACATTAAAAAAATCTAAAGGATTAGGATAAATTAAATCAATATCTAATGGTTTCAAAACAACACTACAAGATAAATTAATAGTGTTACTAATATCATTATCATTTGAACTTACATTAAATATTGCACTAAAATTCCCAAAAGCTGAATCAGAACAAATAAAATTTATATTTAAACTCTGAGCTTCTGCTAAACTATTTCCATTATTAAAAATAGAACTAAAAGAGGAACAATCCCCACTTTCACAATTAATACTAACATTATTATTTTCGTACCTAGAGTAAAGAGTTGTAGAAATAATTCCAACTCCTTCACCTTGATAAACATCTGAAAAAACTAAACTAGTATCTTGAAATGAAAGTTCATTATAACCCACAGTTCTAATTGTTAAAATCTCCGAATCAATACCATTACTCAAAATCCCATAAACCTCTTTTTCTTCATCTATTGTTCCAGTCCCATTTAATAAGAAATTATATGTTGTAGTTGTTCCCTCTAATAAATTTGACATATAAGGATTTGTAATATTTGTAAAATAGGGAGTAGTTCCACTAACTGTTGAAACTAAAGAATTATTTATTGTTCCCAAGCTTATTAAACCATCTTCAAGTGCAAGATAAACCATAGTTTCAGAATTATGAGTATCACAATAACCACCTGTATCAGCTTCACAATAACGAATATCAGCACCCGTAGATGTAACATCTCTTGCCCAAGGATATTGAGGATCTTGTGCTCCACTCTCTGTTACCTCTGCAACTAAAATTCTAGGATTTGAATATGTTTCACTAAAAGACACACTTGTCCACTCACTATTAGGTACTGATACTGAACCATAACTTAACTCTCCAATATTAGCATTTAAAACATCTATTGCTAAATAACTATAATCTTCTGTTGTAAATCCTTCACAAACATCAGCTATGCCAGGATGATCACAAGCAAATAAACTAGCTCCAGTTGTAGTACTTGAAGTTGTCCAAGCAGTTGGTGCCATTACACTTCCTCCATCATTATCAGTGTTAGACCAAACAAAAACATAAGGTGTATTAGAAAAAGTTTTTCCAAAAGTAAATGCATTTGCATTTCCATCTGAATTCACACTATTAACATGTCCTACATCAATCCAAGATAAAGAACTTACTTCGTCAACATCAAATACATAATAATGAACTTCTTCTTCTTCAACAACTAAAGAACAAGTTGTAAGACCTGCATCTTCACAAAGAGCTATATTAAAACCAGTTGTTGTAATGTCAGTTATAACTGGAATTAATGGATTATCATCAGCATCATTATCAGATGCAGTAATTGGAATAACAACTGGAATAGTATCATAATCTCTAATAAAACTGATAGATTTTGTCTCAAAATTAGATAATAAAGTTGAGCCAGTCTCACCAATTGAATCTCTTACATAATAAAGCCCTACCTCAGTATTATTACATCCTCCAGCTTGATTACAAGTAACATTTACTGAAACATTAAAAGTTGAATTTTGTAATATGTCGTATCTTATATTTGTATCAGGATTTATTAAATTAATATAGAGTTCTAATTCCGTTGCTTCACAAGATACATTAATTAAATCTGAACTCGTATCTTCACTTGAACTAATTCCAAAAATTGCACTATAATTACCAGAATTTGTTGGTAAACAAGAAAATTCAACTAAATTAGGATTTCCAACATTTAAATTAAAACCATTTGTAATATTTGTTGAAAAAGCTGAACAATCACCACTCTCACAAACAATATTAACATTAGTTTGATTATATAAGAATGCTTGATACTCTACATATCCATAACCTGATTGATAACTTGCAATAGCATTGCTCGTATTTAAAAAAGTTTGATTAAACAAAACTTCAGGACCAGACACAATTAAAATTCTAGAATCTAAAGTATCATTTAAACCAAAAATTGTAGAATTAACTTCAACATCAATATCAAATTCACTTCCAGGAAAACCAGTTGCATTTATTGTCCAATTATAAAAACAGTAACCATCAATACCAGGATTACACCAAACTGGGTTAAAATCAGTTGTATAAATTGGTGTATCATTAATAACTGTACTAATTGGACTTAAATTAATTCTTGATGTACTAATTATTTCACCACAAAAACCAACACATGAAACATTAGTTAAAATTTCAAGGGTTTGATTTTGAACAACAACTCTATTATCCTGTGGAGAAATATAATCAATTATTAAATAGCTAGGTAAAATAGTTGCATTAAAATGTCTTGAATCATTACCAAAAGAGGCTGTTGCATAAATTTCATAAGTTGTATTAAAACTTCCTGTAAAATAAAGAGGAAATGCTATTTCAGTTGATTCAAAACTATTTAAATTAAAATTCTTTGGATTCGTTGAATCAATATATAAAGGAGAATCCAAGCTAATATTTGAAATTACTCTATTCGCTAAATCAGAGGTTGTAATTAATCCATTTTCTAAAGTTAACCAAACAACATTCTCAGCACTATGAGTATTACAAACACCTGCAGCATCTGCTTCACAATATCTAACCTCTGCTCCACTACTTGTAACACTTTGTGCCCAAGGATACTGTGGGTCTTCTCCACCAGTATCTGAATTTTGTGAAACAATTATTCTTGGATTAGAATAAACCTGTGAAAAAGTTACAGGAGTCCAAGTACTTGATGCAATTGATTCAGTACCTGAACTAAGTCCAATTAAATCTGCAAGCACAACATCAATTGCAACATAACCATAATCTTCAAAACCTGAACCTCCACAAGTATTTGCAATTCCAGGATGATCACATCCAATTAATGTTCCTCCTGTTGTTGAAATTGCAGTTGACCAAGAATGTGCTGCAATATTATTTGAACCTAAATTATAAGTTTGAGGATGAGAAAAAACATAAGGTATATTTGAAAAAGTTTTATTAAATGAAAATACATTAGAACTCCCATCAGTTGGAATTGAATCAAGAACTCCTACCTCTATCCAAGATTTACTATTTGCAATCTCACGGTCAATAAGAAAATAATTCATCTCTTCTTCTTCAACAGTTGTTGAACAAGTTGTAGCTCCTGCATCTTCACAAAGTGAAACAACTACATGAGTTTGATTAATAGAATGGATTACAGGAATTAAAGGATTATTATCTAAATTATTATCAGTTACAGGAGTTGCAATAATTATAGGAACTTCATTATAAGTATTAAGAAATTCTATAGTATAAATATTATTATTTGACATTAATAATGAACCTGATTCACCAATTACTTCTTCACCAATATAATTCAAACTTATATTAACATTTTCACAATCTACAAAACTTTCACAAGTTGTATTAAATACAATATCATATTGGGCATTATGATAAACATCTATATTTGAATTTTCAGGTTGAGTTAAATTAATTGATATTACAGGAGGAGGATCAAAAACAGTTATATTGTTTGAATACTTCGTTAAACTAGATTCAAATTCATCAAAAGCTGTAACACTACACATCCAAATATCATTATCATTCAATTCAGAATTAGATAAATTGTCAGACTCATTATTATATAACTTTAAAATTTGCTCCGGTGATAAAACTCTATTATAAATTTGAACATTATCTAATATTCCAATAAACAAATTACCATAACTTAAAGTTCCATCATTACCAATAACTGTTGGTAGTGAACTATTAACATTATTTATTGAAGTCATATCTATTTGTGAATCTAAAACTCCATCAACGTACAATGAAACATTATTAGAATCATCTAAAACAAAGGTACATAAATGCCAATTCCCATCATTAACAACTGTTATTCCATCCAAATCAACTCTATTAAAACCATCACCAATATTAATCTTACATACATTATTCTCCAAAAATATTGAATACCCATTATTGAAACCCAATCCCCAATCTTTATCTGAAATCAAAGGTGAATCCCCTAAAGTTTGAGTTGTTTTAATCCAAAAACTAAAAGTATAGTTTGAATCTCCATCATAAAATAAACTTGAACTCTGACCTAAATTAATATATTGTCCTGAGGTTCCAACAAAATTAAAAGCACCACTTCCATCATAACCTATACCATAACTCCATTGCACTGAATTGTTATTCCCATTATTAGAATTATTACTATAATCAATTAAAGAATTTGTTTCATTTCCTTCAAAAGGCAAGTTCACATTAAATATCGATTCCCCATTCAAAAACCAACTAGTAATAGTTTGAGTTGTTGTAGGTGTTATTGCATAAGAACAAGTTAAATCTGAACTGGTATAGTTTGATAAAGAATTAGAAAATAAATTTAAATCTAAAACATTAGGAATTTTAGTTGAAATTATTTTTAAAGAATTTGAAGTATACAATTCTCCAGCTTGTGTTTGATCAAAGGTTTGAACACTACAAACCCAATTTTCTTTTCCAACAGTTTCATTTAAATGAATCTCATTTAATCTGTCATTATAATTGAAAATAATTTGATTCTCAGATAATGCTCTATTATAAACTCTAACATCATCAATAGTTCCTAAAAATCCACGATTATTAACTGCAATCTCATTACCTATCCACATAGGATCTCCTTGACCTTCGGGAATACCAATAACTGAATCTGCTCCAACTTCATTTGAATCAACATAAAGCAAACAATGAGAACCATTGTAAGTTGCAGTTAAATAATGCCATGAATCATCTCTTAAATCAACAGTATCTCCAATATCACAATCAGTTCCACTTGAAGAAGTTGAAAATCTAAAATGTGCACTACCAACTGGTGCAGCACCCCATAATGTAAGCCAAAAATTTCTATCATTTGAAGCTCCAGCTGAATCTTCTTTGTTAAGAATTGTCTGGTAATCATTAGCCCCACTACTTGAAGCTTTAATCCAAGCTGAAACTGTAAATTCATCAGTTAAATCTAAAGATGAGTCAAAAGGTATCTCTATTCTATCACTAGAATCTGAAAATTCATAAGCACCACCACCATCATAACCTCCAGTTGAATTATAAATTGCACCATTATTAACAGCATTATTTGAATTATTACTATAATCAATTAATGAATCTAAAGCTCCTCCTTCAAATGGATATGCTGCGCTCATAATTGAATTTCCGTTAACAAGCCAATTAACAAAAATATTTTGAACACCTAAATCTAATTCATAATTACAAGTTAAATTTTCATTATCCAAATTTAATCCTAAACTAGAATTTAAAACAACTCCGTTTCCTATAGAAATTGAATTTGGAAAAAACTCCACAACTTCCCAAGAAATTCCTTCTATATTACTTCCTGTAATTTTATCAAAAAATAAGCTAACATTATTTGTAAATTCTGCAGTATACTCTTTATTAGCATAACTTTGTCCTCCACCTGAATTTGTAATTGTACTTATATGGAAAGCCTTAGATAAATTAACAGCTGGTGTTAAAGTCTCAGTAATATCTGTTGTCGTAGAAATTGTATTTCTTTGAACATTAGCTTCGCTATTCTCAATTACATAATAAACAATATCTCTATTAGAAGTTCCAGCATCACCTGATCTTGTAAATAATACTGATGATGAACTATCAATCTCACCATAAATCATATTAGTATCCATACCAGGGTCGTTTCCACTACTTGCTGAAACTCCAAATACTAAAAAACTATTTGACAAATTAACAGATTGTAATAAAGAATCTCCTAAAGTTGTTCCTGTTACTCCAAAAGAAATACGCTTTGATTGAACATTTGAACCCTCATAATCAACTACTTGATAGCTTGCAGTTGCTGCACATAAACTTGCTTGACCTCTTTCAATTTGAACTATAGTTGATGTTTTAATCTCAGCTAAAAAAAAACCTGCATTATTACTACTAGTAGTTCCAGTATTACACCTACCCTCAACAACAACAAAAGAAGAACTAATATTAATTGGGTTTGATAAAGTAATATTTAAAACATTCTCTGATGTTGTAAAGGCTCTTGTTCCTCTTTGAACATAAAACTCACTACTCTCAATTGCCTGCCATTTTATGGTTGTAGTTGTTCCACCTCCTGCATATCTACTAAATTGAATATAAGTTGAATTAATAAGAGATTGAGTATACTGCCAATCATTAGGGTTTGAATCACTAGTTCCAGGATTCATTAAAACTAAAGTTCTATTCATAATAACAGAATTTGGGATCACTGCATTAAAAGATGTTGCAGTTGAAGTAACACTACCTCTTTGAACATTATATTGTTTTACTGGAATTTCAACAAATAAAGGATCAACTTTGTCTAAAGTTATAGTATATTCTTGTCCAGGAATTGTATCAAGAATTTTTATAAAATCTCCAAAACAATTTTGAGCAGAAAAATTATAATCACTACATTTATACATCTCATTACCAGATGCTACAAAAGTTACATTAAAAAAATCAACTTCATCATTTAAATTAACAGGATCAATTGCAAAAGCATTTACAGCACTATTAAAATCTTTTATAACTTTATCAACTGGCACTTCTTCAAAAGAGATTTGAGCACTTCCTAATTTTAAATTTGGAACATTAATCTCTTTAACTTTTTTATCTTTAAAATTAAATTTAACATCAACTAATTCTCCTTCACTTAAATTTTGTTTCTGTTTTTTTTCTTTATCTTTTTCAAAAGTAAAATTAATATCGTAACCTTTAGATTTAACATCATTATTAAAAAAAAAATCTCTTAAATCTTTTTTTGAACCCTCACCAAAATATTCACCAAAATTTTTATCAGTTAAATTTTTCTTATCAACTATAATTGTGTTAGATTGGTTATCTTTTTTATCTTGATACTCTAAAAGTAAATCAAAAGATTTTTGTAAATCTCCCAAAGGCGTATAAATATTTACAAAATATTTATCAATTACAATTTGAGAATTTATATTAATATAAACATCACAATCTCCAACACAAGATTGTTTAAAAACACTTCTAGTATCAACTGAAGTTTCTGGATAAATCTCAAAAGTGTATGTCACATTTTTTTTTTCAGAATTTTTAATTTTACCTATAATCTCGATACCCTTCTCAGAATTTAAATATATTTTAGGAGGAATAAAAACTTCAAATTTAGGTTTCTCTAAATTTAAAAAAAACATTTTTTCATCTTTATAATGTCTACCTTTGTAAACTGAAGTTATTATTACTTTATATTTACCAAAAAAAGTTTTATCAATAGGAATATTCTGTAAACAAGAACCTTTACATTTAAATAATTTAGTTCCAGCAACTAAATTTTCTTCAAGATATAAAATTTCAACTTCAAATTCTATTTCATCATAAACTAAAGTTTCAACTCCTAAACTTACAAAATACCTATAATCAGAATTAGAATAAGTCTCAATGATATTAGTTTCAAATAGACTATTTGAAGAGTAATAAACTATAGAAAAAACTAAAGAGATAGATGCAAATAAAACTAAAAATAAAATTAAAAAAAATCTTTTAAACAACATAAAATAAAACAAATAAACTTATTTATATATTCTTGTATTCTCTAGAAAAATATCAAAAAATAATGAGAAAATAAAATATTAAAAATTTAAATTAATAATAATAAAACACCAACAGCAGCAGCAGCTCCCATTAGTAGATACTCTCCTTTAGCAGATAAAACCTTATACACATTCTCAACGCTAAGTGCTTTTGTTCCACCTAATTCCCCAACATTTAAAGGATCCACACCAGTTAAGAATAAATCTTCAAAGGCGAAGTTTCCATCTCCAGTTACATTATAGGATAAAGTCCAAGTATTGTTCGTATTACTAGCTCCCCCCCATAAATCTAAAGATACATTATAAATATTATTTTGCATAATTGCAAATTGAAACATTGTTCCATTATAAGTTACATCGTTTAAAGTATCATTAGTCTCATCAGTTGTATACCAAGTACTACTACTATATGCAAATGGACTTGTTAAGTTAAATGTATTTGGTAAGAAGTTATATACAATAACAGCTTGATCAGCTGGTGTTCTTGAACTTCCTAAATTCATAACAGTAATATCAATACTATAATTATTATCTCCAAATCTTGTAATGTTCTTTGTAATTTCAAGCCAATAACCAGTTGCAACGTAAAGTTGTTTAATATATACTGAATTAGCACCATAAGATACACTACTATCAGTTAATTGAATACCATCATCAACAATTTCATTTGTAATATCCATCCAAACAATAGGTGATTGAGCATAAGTATAATTAAAAGCCCATTCACTACCATCATTAGTCCAAGGAGTTAAAGTTGAATTAAGTAATTGTCCTGGAGTTAAAGATAATAATAATTGACTACCTGAAACTGTATCATTATCAAAAATACTTGGATTTGTAAATCCAGTACCTGTTCCATTTCTTTGAGATACCCAAAAAGTAACACTTGTTAAATTAACAGTAATATTAGATTGAGATAAAACGCCACCTTCAACCTCCCAACTTGCATTAGTATCATCAATTAAATCTGTAATATATTTGTCGAAATTTAATTCTTGATCAACAGTTGCTAAAGTACTTACAACAGCTAAAGTTGAAGCTGTAACATTAGTTCTATAGTTAATTGTACTATTAACAATAGTATAAGTATTAGCTATAGGTGTTTGTGAAGGTGTTGTAACATCATAAAAAATGTCAGTTTGTTCTCCAACATTTAAACAATCTAAATTTGAAACATTCCAATCCAAACTTTGACTATCACCTGCAATTGTTGCATTAGTTGAATCAGAACCACCTAAAGCAGAAAGTGTAAAGTTATATACATTAGATCCTTCAATTATAGAACCACCATCTTGAACTACAGTTATGTTATAAACACAAGTAGTTCCTCTATTTTGAAGAGTATCTTGAACAGTTAAAGTTCTACCTGCAAGTATTCTTGATAAAGAATAATTAGAAGTGAAGTTAATAGGAGGAGCAATAATAGTCTCGTTAATACTATAAGTATAAACAATATTTTGACCTGAACCTAAATCTGGAATTGTAATAAGTACATTATCTCCTGATCCAATAAAACTAGATTCTCTTCCTGAAGAATAAGCTAAATTGTAAATATTACTATAACCACTTAAGTTTAAAATAATATCATTAACAGAATCAGTCGGATGATTATTTGAAATAGTTAAAGTTCCAACAGGAGTATATGTTTGAACTTCTCCAGTATCAGACCAATTACCTGATGTGGAACCTAGAGGGTCATAAGTCACAGACTCATAAACATCTTCTGACAAAGTTACATCAATAACATTGACAGCAGCACTAACCATACTAACTCCTAAAAAAAGAGTTAGAGTCATAAGTAAAAACTTAATTATTTTGTTTACCATTTTATAAATATAATAATTAAATTTAAATTTATCCATTTAAAAAACCTTGTTGTTATCTTAAAGTCATAAAAGTAAAAATGTCATAAAATAATAATATATGAAAAATTAGGAAAATTTAAATTAATAATAATAAAACTGCTAAAGTTGATGCAACACCCATTAATACATATTCTCCTTTAGCAGATAATATTTTATAAACACCATCTACACTAAGTGCTTTTGTTCCACCAAATTCACCAACATTTAAAGGATCCACACCAGTTAAGAATAAATCTTCAAAGGCGAAGTTTC
>CAYGPK010000002.1:87549-168689 GCA_964351975.1 uncultured Methanosarcinales archaeon | reverse complement strand
ATAATTTTTTTAGATCTAATGTAGATGGTTATGACACTACAGGAAATAATAATCCAAGTAATGTAGGAACTGGGAATACTCAAAAAATTGAAGTAAGTGCTGATGATGATCCATGGTTAGGTTCTGAAGATGCAAAAGTTACTGTAATTGAATTTAGTGATTATCAATGTCCATTTTGTAGAAAATATTGGACTGAAAGTTATCCACAATTAAAAGAAGAGTATATTGATACAGGAAAAATCAAATATGTATTTAGAGATTTTCCACTTAACTTTCATCCTGGTGCTCCACTTGCAGCAGTTGCAGGAAATTGTGTAAGAGAACAATTAGGTAATGATGGTTACTTTAAGTATCATGATATAGTATTTGGTGAACAAAATAAACTAGGACAAGGAACAATCCAGTTTGGTGAAGATGAAGTAATGTCCTGGGTTTCTCAGGTAGGTGATTTGGATATGGGTGCCTTTAATACTTGTTACAATGATCCAGCACAATTAGAAGAAGTAAATTCTGATTTTGCAGCAGGTGCACAAGCAGGAGTTAGTGGTACTCCTTCATTCTTTATTAATGGAGAAATGTTAGTAGGAGCACAACCATACAGTGTTATTAAAGCAACTATTGAGAAAGCGTTAAACGAATAAAATGGATTTTAAAAATAGAATTATAGTTAGTTTCGGAATTGCTTTTTTATTAACTATTTTTTTATTTTTATTTCTAAATAATTCAAATACTGAGGTAAACGAAATGAAATCAATGAATACAATATCATTAAATGATTGGAAAAATATTTATGATAACAACAAAGACTATATTGTAATAGATGTTAGAACACCACAAGAATTTAATGAAGGACATGTTAAAGGTGCTATTAATATTAATTTTTATGATGAGAATTTTGAAGAACAATTAGATGAGTTAAATAAAGATAAAAAATATTTAATTTATTGTAGAAGTGGATCTAGAAGTTCAAAAACATTAATTTTAATGGAGAATTTACAATTTATTAATGTATATGATTTAGAGGGAGGAATTCTTGCATACAATAATGCAGGTTATAAATTAGAAAAATGAAAAATATGTCAAAAAGGGAAAAAAGTTGGAAACAACAGGAAAGGAAAAAATTAATTAAAAAAATTACAATATGGGGATTAGTAGCAATTGTAATAATAGGATTAATTTTTTGGATTAATAATTCTTCAAATAATTCTTCGAATTTTCAAAATCCTGATGTTTTATTAGATGAAGTTCCTTCAGGTCAAATACATTGGCATCCTAAGTTAACTATTAATATTGATGGAGAAGATGTAATAATTCCAAATAATATTGGACTAGCTCCAGGAAGACATTCTCCTACACATACACATGATGAAGGAGATGGAACTATTCACTTAGAGAATATGAATCCTAAGGCTCAACCTGAAACAATGTCTCTAGGATATTTTTTTAATGAATGGAAACAACCATTTAATGAAACTTGCATATTAGATAAATGTTCTAATGTAGATGGTGGAGAACTTAAAATGTTTGTAAATAAAGAAGAGAACTTTGAATTTGAGAATTATATTTTCAAAGGAGAAGATGTAATACTAATAGAATACAAATCAAAATAAAAAATGGAATATGGATTAAAAACAAAAACAAGTTTATCTTATGATAAAGCAATTGAAAAAGTAAAAGAAGAACTTTCAAAAGAAGGGTTTGGAGTTTTAACAGAAATTGATGTTAAAGCAACATTAAAGAAAAAAATAAATGTAGAATTTGACAATTATATAATATTAGGGGCATGTAATCCTAAATTAGCTTATCAAGCTCTTTTAGCAGAACAAGATATAGGCTTACTTTTACCTTGTAATGTCATTGTATATGAAAAAGAAGATGAGATATATATCTCAGCAATTGATCCTGCAGTTGCAATGGCTTTTGTAGAAAATCCTGCACTTGAATGTATAGCAAAAGAAGTAAGAGAAAAATTAGTTACAGTAATTTATAATATTGAGAAATGAAAAAGAAGAATAAACAAATTAAAGTTGTTATTGGAATTTTAACTATAATATCAATTTCCATTGTTTATTTATTATTTCAAGTTTCAATTAAATCAAATATGGATAATATGATGATGAATAATCCTATGGATTCAAATGATGATATGATGATAGAACATTGTAAAATGATGCCTGAAATGCCAGGTTGTGAGAAATACTTAGATAAAAGTTCTGATATGTCTAATGATCATGGTAACATGATGAATAATATGAATAATGATCAAGATTTAAACAGAGATGATTATGTAAATAGAAGTATTTCTAATCTTCAAGTTGCTAAAGAAACTCAAATAATGAATTTGAAGGATGGAGATAAAGTTGACTTATCTATTGACATTATTAAAAAAGAAATTGCAGGAAATGAAATTAGAATGTTTGGATATAATGGACAAATTCCAGGACCATTACTTCATGTAAAACAAAATTCAGTAATTTATGTTAATGTTACAAATAATTTAGATACAGATACAACCGTTCATTGGCATGGGTTAAGATTAAATAATTCTTTTGATGGAGTTCCAGAAGTTACTATGGAAACTCAAAATCCTGGCAAATCTTTTGAATATGAATTAGATTTCAAAGATGAAGGAATTTATTGGTATCATCCACATGTAAGAGAAGACTATCAACAAGAGTTAGGTCTTTATGGAAACATGTTAGTTGAATCTCAGTATGAAGACTATTATAATGAAGTAAATAAAGAGGTCCCATTAATTATTGATGATATTTTAATTGAGAATGGAGATATTGCACCATTTTTTGATGGATCTGTAAATCATGCTATGATGGGTAGATTTGGGAATATTATGCTAACAAATGGAGATGATGATTATGGACTTGAAGTAAACAAAGGTGATATTGTAAGATTTTATATTACAAATGTTGCAAACACTAGAACTTTCAATTTTTCAATCCCAAATGCAGAAATAAAATTAGTAGGTGGAGATATAGGTTCATATGAAAAAGAAGAATATGTTGATTCATTAATTATAGCTCCTGCTGAGAGATATACAATTGAAGTGTATTTTAAAAATTCAGGAGAATATGAAATGAAAAATATTAATCCTTGGAAAACATACACTATTGGAAAGATTAATGTTTTAGATAACAACTCAGAAGAAGATTATTCAACTGATTTTTTAACATTAAGAGAAAATATTTATGTTAAAGAAGATATTGATAAATTTAGACAATATTTTGATAAAGAGATAGATTCACAGATTACTTTAAGTATTAGAATGCAAGGTATGAAAATGGATGGAATGTCAATGTCAGATGGTGATGAAATTGAGTGGGAAGATACAATGAATGCAATGAATAAATTAATGACAAATAACACAATGGAATGGGTTTTAATTGACAAAGAAACTGGAAAAGAAAATATGAATATCCCATATAAGTATAATGTTGGAGATAAAGTTAAAATTAGAATATTTAATGACCCAAATTCGATGCATCCAATGCAACATCCAATTCATTTTCATGGACAAAGGTTTTTAGTTCTTGAAAAAGATGGAATTAAAAATGAAAATCTAGTTTGGAAAGATACTGTTTTAGTTCCAGTAGGCTCATATGTAGATATATTACTTGATGTCACAAATGAAGGAGAATGGATGGCTCATTGTCATATTGCAGAACATCTTCAAAGTGGAATGATGCTATCATTTAAGGTGGAGGCTTAAATAAATGAAAAAAATATTATTAGCTTTCTTTTTAATTGTTACATTATTTGTTGCAGGTTGCTCGACTTCTTCAAACACTCAGGAATCTTCAAATGATTTAAATATTCTAAATTTAGAAGGTAAAAAAATGACTTTTTACAAGTCACCTAATTGTGGTTGTTGTAATGGTCATATTGCTGAGTATAGAAGATTAGGATTTGAAGTTGAAGTTATTGAACAACTTGATATTAGCGAAATTAAAAATCAATTTGAGATACCAAGAGATAAACAAAGTTGTCATACAGCTGTAATAGATGATTATTTTGTAGAAGGTCATGTTCCTACTGAAGCAGTTTTAAAATTATTAAATGAAACTCCTGATGTTAAAGGAATATCTTTGCCTGGAATGCCAACAGGAACACCAGGAATGCCTGGACCTAAAACGGCACCATATAAAGTTTTCAAAATGAATAATGATAAAAGCTTCGATGAATTCATAACAATTTAAATAAAATGAAGAAAAAGAATTATATAAAATCCTTTTTATTAGGGATTATTTCAGGATTAGTATTTTTTATCTTACTAGGGAGCGTGTCTGCAATTATTCCAAATTCCTTTTTTAGTAGAATGACTGGGATTTCTTCTTTTGATTGGATTATATTAATTTCAACATCAATTCTTGGAGGTCTGTATGTTGGTCTTTATTCTTTTATTAAATCAAATAAAAAAAAAGGGGTTAATTGTGCAACAGGAGGAGGAGTTTTAAGCTTTTTAGCTTTTGCATGTCCAGTTTGTAATAAATTAATATTGTTAGTTCTAGGATTTTCAGGTGCAATGACTTATTTTGCACCAATTCAACCAATTTTAGGAATCTTAGGAGTTTTACTTTTAATTTATGCTAACTATTCATTATATAAGGTAATTAAAAAATGAGTGAAATAAAAAATAATTTTATAGAAGTATTTACAAAATGGTACAGTATCCCAATATTTATTGTAACCTCATTATTAGTTGGATACATATTTTCATTGTTTACTAATATTGATTTAATTTTTGGAAACTTTGGAGTTCATTATTTATGGGCACAAATAGTTACTCAAACTTTAATCACATTATTATTTGGTTTATTTGTTCCAATTTCAATATATAAAATAATAGTTTTCAATTCCTTTTCTATAAAGGAAAACCTTAGTTCAGGTGGTGGAACATTTTTAGGACTTCTTGTTGCAGGTTGTCCTGCATGTTCTATAACTCTAGCATCTTATCTGGGATTAATCTCCATCGTATCATTTTTACCCTGGTATGGATTAGAATTAAAATTAATAGCTATACCTTTATTGCTATATTCAAATTATTCCCTATTAAAAAATTTAAAAACTTGTAAGATTAAAAAAAGAAAATGAATTTATTAAGAAATATCTGGATAAGAAATTTTATTGTAGGATTATTGTCGGTAATAATAGTTTACATTTTTTATTTAAGCAGACCTGAGTGGAGTTTTTCACATAGATTTTGGAGAGCAATAGGAGATGGTGGATTTATTTTATTAATATTAATATTATTAATTGGACCTTTAGGAAAAGTTTCACCAAAATATTTTGCAAGATTTAATCCTTGGAGAAAAGAATTAGGAATTTGGATGGCACTATTAGCTTTTCTTCATTCATACTTAATTTTAAAAGATTGGATTTTATGGGATTATATGAAGTTTTTTGGGTATGAGTATATCCCACAAGTGGGAGCTTATGTTAGTATTGAGCCAGGTTTTGGAATGGCAAATTTGATTGGTCTTTTTGCTGTATTTTTTATTATATTACTATTTATTACTTCATCAAACAAAGCAGTCCAATTCTTAGGTCCCAAATCTTGGAAATGGTTACATTATAGTGCAAATATTATTTTTTATCTGGTGTTTTTACATGTGTTTTATTTTTTATTTATTCATTACACATTAACTCCATTTAGACCTGCAGCTAATCCTGATTGGTTTAGATATCCATTTTTATTTATCTCAGCTTTAGTTCCGCTTTTTCAAACAATTGCATTTATTAAAGTGGTTAAGCAGAATAAAAAATGAGTTATGTGAAAAAATTATATTCTTTTTGGTCAATTATCTATGATCCAATTTTAGATAAAATTTTTAAATTTGATAGAAAAATTGTAATTGAGGAATTGAAACTATTTCCACCTGATGAAATTATCGAAATTGGAGTAGGAACGGGTTTAAATCTTTCTTATTATCCCTCATATGTTTATGTAACAGGAATAGATTTTTCTGAACCTATGCTAAATAAGGCAAAAAATAGAAAAAGATCAAATATTAACTTACATCTTTCTGAAAATGAAAACTTAGAATTTAAAGATAATTATTTTGATAAGGGTCTTGCAACATTTGTTATTAGGATGCATAAAGACCCAAATAAAATTTTAAAAGAACTTCAAAGAATAATAAAAAATGAAGGTTTATTAGTTATAGTTGATACTTTTAAGTCTTCAAATAATAACTTCAACATAACTAATTTTTTTACAGAAATTTTAGGATGGGGAGAAAACCACGAACTTGATAAAATGATTAATAATACAAATTGGGAAATAGTTGAGAGAAAAAAATTAGGTAAATCTGAGTCTACACTCATCGTTATTTTAAGAAATAAAAAATGACTTTATTAAGAAAGTTAAATTTATCAATTCGATAGGTTTATAAATATATATGGCATAACTATCATATGTTAGATAAATCATATATACAATTTTTAGGGACTCTGGGAAATGAAAATAGAATAGAAATTCTTTTAGCTTTAAAAAAAAGAAAAATGAATGTATCAGAACTTATTTCTGAATTGAAGATGCAACAAACTACTATCTCTCATAATTTAAAGAGACTTCAAATATGTGGGTTTGTAACTGTTGAACAAAAAGGTAAATTTAGGGAATACAGCGTTAACAAAGAAACTATTAAACCATTAATTGAACTTATTGAAAAACATATGAAAAACCATTGTGAACATGTAGTTAAAGATAAATCAATTTCGCAGAAATATAAAAGTAAGGGGTTAAAATAAAATGAAAAAGATATCATTTAAAATTCTAGGAATGACTTGTGCTTCTTGTGTTAAGAGTATTGAAAAGACATTAAACAATCAAAATGCAATAAAGAATATTTCTATAAATTTTGTTGCAGAGAGTGCTAATATTGAGTTTGACGAATCTAAAATTTCTCAAAAAGAAATTTTCAAATTAATATCAAAGATGGGTTATAATCCTATTAGTAAAGATCTAAAAGAAATAGAATTCAAAGTAATTGGAATGCATTCAGACCATTGTGCAGGAGTTGTTAAAAGAGCTCTTGAAAGTTTATATAGTGTCACAGATGTTGAAACTAATTTTGCAAACTCTTACGCAAAAGCTAAATTTGATTCTTCAAAACTTAATTCTTCTGATTTGAAAAAAGCAATTGACGATGCAGGGTATGAAGCTATTATAATTGAGAAAGACGATGATGCTTATTCATTAGAAAAAAAAGCAAAAGCAAAAGAGTTAAAAGCATTAAAAACAAAGTTATATCTCTCAGGAGGGTTTGCAATTCCAATACTTTACCTTGCAATGGTAGAGTTAATTAGTAAATCACTAATACCTGGATTTCTTAACCCTGAAGTTTACCCATTAAGATTTGCATTAACTCAATTAATTTTATCAATTCCAATAATTATTGCAGGATATAAGTTTTATACTGTTGGATTTAGAAATTTATTTAAAGGGTCTCCAAATATGGATTCATTAATTGGTCTTGGAACTGGTGCAGCGTATATTTATGGGATTTTTGCTGTTTACAATATCTTTATAGGGAATTTAGAATATGTAAAAAACTTATATTTTGAAACGGCAGGTGTTATTATTGCTTTAATAATTTTAGGAAAATATTTAGAGGCAATAGCTAAAAGTAAAACCTCTGATGCAATTAAGAAGTTATTAGATTTAGGAGCTAAAAGTGCAACTATTCTTAGAAAAGGAAAAGAAGTGAAAGTTCCAGTTCAAGATTTAAAGTTAGGTGATATAATCATTGTAAAACCAGGAGAAAAAATTCCAGTTGATGGAGAAATAATCAAAGGACAAACTAATATTGATGAGAGTATGATTACAGGAGAGAGTCTTCCTGTTGAAAAAAAAGTTGGAAATACTGTAATCGGTGCTACTATAAATAAATCAGGAAGTATTCAATTCAAGGCAACTAAAATAGGAAAAGATACAGCCCTTGCACAAATTATTAAATTGATTCAAGAAGCTCAAGGATCTAAAGCACCAATTTCAAAATTAGCTGATATTATCTCAGGGTATTTTGTTTGGATTGTAATAGGTATATCAATATTAAGTTTTCTAGTTTGGTATGCGTTAGGGTTTGGGTTTTTATTTTCGTTAACTATACTTATAACAATATTAATAATAGCATGTCCATGCGCTCTAGGCCTTGCTACACCAACTTCCATTATGGTTGGAACAGGCATTGGGGCTGAAAAAGGTATTTTAATTAAAAGTGCCCAATCTCTTGAAATTGCAGAAAAGATAAATGCCATAGTTTTAGATAAAACTGGAACTATAACTAAAGGGAAACCTCAATTAACATCAATCTTATCTTTTTCTAATAAGAAAGAGGATGAAATATTAAAATTAGCTGCATCAATTGAAAAGAACTCATCACATCCTTTAGCGGAAGCTATAATAAATCATGCAATTAAAAAGAAAATTAAGTTAGAGGAAGTGAAACAATTTAAAGAAATTTCAGGACATGGTGTTGTAGCAAAGATAAAATCTGAGGATGTTTTATTTGGAAATAGAAAGTTAATGACTGATTTTAAAATAGATTATAAAAAATATTTAAAAAAAGTTGAAGATTTAGAAGCTAAAGGAAACACTGTTATGTTCTTAGGATCTAAAAAAGAATTATTGGGAGTTATTGGAGTTGCTGATATTATCAAAGAAACTTCCAAAGATGCAATTAAAGAATTTAATAAACAGAATATTGAAGTATATATGATTACAGGAGATAATGAGAAGACAGCTAATGCTATAGCAAAGCAAGTTGGAATTTCAGAGAAAAATGTGTTTGCCCAAGTTCTTCCTGAAGATAAAGCAAATTATGTTAAAAAACTTCAAAGTGAAGGAAAATTAGTTGCAATGGTTGGAGATGGAATCAATGATGCTCCTGCACTAACTCAAGCAGATATTGGTCTTGCAATTGGAGCTGGAACAGATGTAGCAATTGAGAGTGCAGATATTGTTTTAATGAGAAGTGATCTCTTAGATGCGATTAAGGCAATTAAATTAAGTAAAAATACTATGAAAAACATTAAACAAAACCTTTTTCTATCTTTTGCTTATAATACAGCAGGAATTCCAATTGCAGCAGGATTGTTATATCCTTTCTTAGGAATATTATTAAGTCCAATGATTGGAGCTGCTGCCATGAGTGCAAGTTCAATTAGTGTATTGTTAAATGCATTAAGGTTGAAAAAAACTAAACTATGAAAATCAATTATAAAACCATTTTAGGATTTGTATTTTTTATTATTTTGTTTGTAGGTTTATCATATTATTTCCAAACTAATATGGCACTTGCAGAGAAGTATATTTCATTTGGCTTTTATGGAATTATTTTATATATTTTCATTGCAGGTTTTGCAACAGTTTTTGCTCCATTAAGTGCTCTTCCTCTACTTCCTGTAGCTGTTCAAATATATGGTTGGGAATTAGCAGCATTGTATAGTTTAATAGGCTGGATAATCGGTGCAGTTATTGCATTTTATATTGCAAGACATTTAGGTGTTAAAGTTTTAGAAAAATTTGTTTCATTAGATAAAATCCACGAGTATGAAAAACTAATTCCTAAAAAAGATGTCTTTTTATCAATTGTTTTTTTAAGAATTATTCTTCCAGCTGATATTGTAAGTTATGCCATTGGACTTCTCTCAAAAGTTAAATTTAAAACTTATTTCTTTGCAACAGTAATTGGTATGATTCCATTTGCAATTATTTTATCATATATAGGTTCAAAAACAGTTATAATTCAAATATTATCTTTAATTGCAATAGGATTTCTTTTAATCATATCATTTAATATATATAAAAAAAATTATTCAAAGTAACACAAAAATGTTATTTATTGTATAATCTTTAAATATAATCTAAGAAATAAGTAGTCGTGAACCAAATTAGGGGGCACAAAACTTTTATTTTTTAGAGATAATCTCTTTATAAATATGATTATATGTTTTTTTAGTTTGATCTAATAGAAATTCATAGAAATTTTCTTTATCTCCTTCAATGTAATTCTTAAATGCTAAAGATTGGTTAAACTTACTTTCATTGTATATAATTATAGGTGGATACCCATTTGAAAGTAAAATTTTATTCATAACCATCCTTCCAGTTCTTCCGTTACCATCTTGAAAAGGATGGATTCTCTCATATCTATAATAAAATTCAAATGCTAATAGTAAAGGATTTAATTTCTTTTTATTATCTCTATACCAGTTTATTAACTCTAACATTTTCTTTGAAACCTCTTTAGGCTCACAAGTTTCATATTCACCAATTTTATTTGGAACAATCTTAAAACCTTTAGGATATTTGTATTTACCCATCATTAAAAGCTCATCAGTTAGAATTTTATACAATTTCTTAATAGATGTAACATTAAATGAAAAATCTTTTCTCAAATACTCCCATGCTTTAATAGAATTCTCAGCTTCACGAACTTCATTTTTATCATCATAAATTACTTTTCTCTTATTGAAAATTGCTAAAAACTCTTTTTTAGGTAAAGTGCTACCTTCCATCTTATTAGAATTATAAATAAACTCTTTAGCAAATTCAACATCAATTAAGTTTTTCTCTTCTTCATATATGGATAAATAGTTATCAATCTCAATTGCATTTCTTAGAATGTTCTTATTTATATGAATTATATTTTCTTTTTCTAAAACTTCAAACCTTAACTTTAACTCTTCATCTAAAAAAAAATCTTTATGCTCAGTATATGTCTTTTGAATATCTAAATGAGGATTCTTAATACTAACATACTTTCTAATCTTCTTCCATTTACTAGATGAGATTCTAACATTTTTAGTTAAGTATGTATACTCGCCACCTTCAATTTTTTTATGTTCTAAATATACCATTTCATTTAGGGAGCACAAATTTTAAAGATTAAGATTATAAATCTTCGAAAATCTATACTTTATTAGGGAGCACATAATTTATAAAACTATCGTTAAAAAGTATAATCCATACCCTTAATTTGCTATATATTCATACTATTAAGGCTATAATTAACAAATTTATACTTTATACTAGGGGTAAATTTCTCTAAATATATATAATTATTTAGGGGGTAAAAAAGTTATAAAATTATAACAAATTTTCATCAAAAAATGATATATATTTATTATTATCAAATATGAAATGGTCTAATAACCTCATTTCTAATAAGTTTGATGCATCTTTTAGTTTACTTGTAATGTCTAAATCTTCTGCTGAGGGTGTTAAATCTCCTGAAGGGTGATTATGTCCAATAATGAAACCATTACAATTATTAATCAATAACTCTCTTAAAACGAGCTTTAAATCGATAATTGAAGCATTTATTCCACCTTTAAACATAACTTTAGTAAATATAACTTTATTCTTGTTATTCATGCCTATTAACACGACATTCTCTTGAGATAAGTCTAAATCTTTCTTCAAATACTCAAGAGCCATCTCAGAATTTGAAATTCCTTTGACTTCTTTTAGTTCTTTTAATTTGATTTTTTCCATCTCTCAAGTTATTATATAATCTAAAGTTTTGTAGTCGTGAATTGAATAAAGAAAAATTAATAATCCTCAGGGAGCATTATTGTAAATTTTCCTAATTCATTTTGTTGAATGAACACCTTTTGTTTACACCCATTTGGAAGTTCAATCTCTCCACTAAAAAAGTTATCAAACTCTTTAAAGTTATTAGAACCTTTTCTAACTATTTCATTTGATTGGTTTAGTAAGTCCAATAAATTAATTATTCTAACTCCTTTTTCTTCATAGTAACCTTTAGACAATAAATTGTCAGTCACATGAGAAAATAAACCTTTTTTCCAGTCTTCGTTTAATGTTGATATATTAAACAAAATTCCGTCTTCTTCTGCTTGTTCAATTCCGTATGAATAAACAATATCATCTTTTGTGAATAATTCGTCAGTCATTTTATACAATCTCACAATTTACAATTTCAGGCATTTCTATTTTCAATCGCTTTCTTGCAATTTTAACAGCTTCAATCTCACTATTTGCTTCAATAATAAAGCTTTCTAAGTCTACATAGTATTCTTTTTTATTATCCATTTTTCTTTGGTATTCAATATTAAATCTAAAATTTAAACTTGTATTCGTGAACAGCATAAAAAAATTATGCAGAAATTTTGTTTAAAACTCCTTCAACATTCCAACTTAAATTATCAGTTTCAAATTCTTCGATTAGTTCAAATCCTCTATTTGAAACATCTGACCTATAAGAGTAAAATGCTTTAGTTGCAATTGCTTCTTCTGGTTGTTGCCCTTCCCATAATCCCCAATCAGTTTCTTCATTGTCACAATTTGAGATTATTACGTCACTATCCCTTAAACTTTGTTGCCAAGTTAAAGAACTCTCAATGTGTTGGTGTAATGTTCCATCATCATCTAAATTTTCCCAAGACTCTTTTAAGTCTTCAATTGTCTTAATCTCATTATTTGAAATTAAATCTAAAATTAATCCTGTTACATCGTCCTCTTTAAAATCGTAAAACTCAACATAATCAGGATTTCCAAACCCACTATAAGGAATATGTAATGCGTTGCTTATACTTCGTTCAGATTCTTTAAACTTATTCATTTCAAACTTTTTACAGTATTGAATTAATTTTTTTAAATCTGCTCTCATTTTAACTTACCCTCATTTCAAATAAATATTCGGCTAAACCTTCTAAATACAATTCATATTCATCTTTTTTATCCCATTCTGTCCAGTATGCACAATCATTTTCATACATTTTATAATATTCATCTTGTGACATTCTCGTATCTAAACATTTAGATGAACAATAATATTCATCACCATCATTTATGCAAAAACCTTCGTTCATTCCATTTTTACAATATGTGCAAGTTCTACAATAAAACTCATTATATTTTATTTTTTTAATTTCCATTTTTCTCAGTTAGTTGTGTGGTACTCTAAATCAGATCTGAATGTAGATTGTGTATTCGTGAATTGAGGTTATGAGATTTTATTTGCTAGAACTTGTTGTTTATAGTTGTTCAAAAAGTAGCAAAGATTAAGAGTTTCTTAGATGAAAATTCAGAATATACAAACTAATTGTTTATTTTTGTCAATTTGATTTTCTGATTTAAAATGTTTGGAAATTATATTAAACTCTAAATGAAACCTTATCTTTCAACTAGTTGTTTTTTAAAGAAATTTGTCAAAAATCTTTCTCTTAATATGAGCAATGAAATTGTGAATATTAAAGAGAAAAGCGAGGGAGTGGAGCGAGGGAGATAACGGAGAGAATTCTTGGTCTGCAATTTTTAATACGAAGCTCATACTGTCAAAATTTAGCATATTCTTGGTCTGCATTTTGGTCTGCAAAAAAGGGGGGTTTGAGCACCTTTCAATCTTGGTCTGCATCTTGGTCTGCAGGTTTTAAATTAGGTAAAATTATAAATAAAGAACTTTTTTCTTATTATTAGGACTCTCACTTTTTCCCATGTAGTTGTGTGGTTTCAGTGGGAGTTCGCTTAATCAATCTTCTAAGGTACTTTTCGTACAAAATCAATACTTCTCGTACAAATCACTTACTTTTCGTACAAAACCGACTTTTCGTGCAAAGCCATTAAAAACACAAAATATATAAAGGAGTTAATACTAAATTAATTAAAATGAGCACACAAACAAATTCAAAAGAAAAAATTTTGTCAAAGAAACTTCTTGACAGAGTTGTTGTAAGTAAGAGTGGAAAGAAGTTCGGTGAAGTAGGAGACTTAGTATTTGATACTAAAACTGGTGAGATTATTGATTTTACAATTATCAACCCTACTAAATATGTTAAAGACGTTAGTCTTGAGAAAGATACAAATGGTGACTATTTAGTTCCTTTTCATTCAGTTATTGCAATTGGAGATTTTGTTGTAGTATCTGAAGAAGATATTCTTTAAATTTTTTTAAATTTTAATTATAAAAAGAAATGGTAGATTTTAGTAATATTATTGAAAACTTAATAGATATAGGATTTTATGATGTTCTTTTACCATTTCTTTTAGTTTATGCTGTTATTTTTGCAATACTTGAAAAAACAGGTATTTTTGCAAAGTCTGATGGATCTGATAATAATCAAACTAGAAATGTTAATGCAATTATTGCATTTGTATTTGGTTTGTTTGTTGTAGCATCTTTACAGACCGTTAGGTATATTCAAGACTTGATTGTTAATATTGTTCTATTTGTTATTTTCATACTTGTATCATTGATTTTGCTTGGATTTATTTTTGGTAAGGATTATTTTGATCATTTATTTAAAGATGCTGATGGTAGAGTTAAGAAAGGAATTGTCTGGTCTGTTGCACTTATTGTTATGGCAATTGCAATTGGTATTTTATTCTATGTATTAGGAGTTTGGGATTGGCTTGATGATTATTGGAATTGGGATTTTAATGATGGAACCTTAAGTTCTATACTTGTTGTTGCTCTGATTATAGGAGTTTTATTTTGGATTACAAGTGGAGACAAGTCCGAATCTAAGAAAATAGAGGGGAAAGACTAGTTTTATATATAATAAAAAACTAAAAGTTTATAAATATTAAAGAACTCAATGAAATATGGCTAGATTTAAAAGATTAACAGATGTTTACGAGATGAAAGTATTTACTGATTCCGGTTACTTTTTCGGTGAAATCGAAGAAGCATTAATTGAAGAAAATAGAATTAAGAGTTGGAAAATTAAAGCAGTTCCTGGTTCATTATTATCAAGCAAGGTTCGTGATGCTAAAGGTGTAATTATTCCTCAAAAATTCTTTAAAGCATTTGGTGATATTATTATTATCCAAGATGTAGATTTTGGAAATGCAGCTTCTGATGAAGAAGTTGATTCTGAATAAATCTTTTTTTTAATTAACTAATTTTTAACATAATTTTATAAATTTATATTTTTAGAATATTTTATGAAATTTTATTTATCCTCTTTTAAACTTGGAAATAATTATGGAGACTTAAAGAGACTTGTAAAAAACAAGAGAATAGGATTGATTCCAAATGCAATAGATAATTTATCTAAAGATAAGGTTAATTTTCATATTTCTAATAGTCTAAGGGAGTTAGAACAATTAGGACTTGAACCTGAAATTTTAGATTTGAAAGAATATTTTGGAAGATATTTAGAACTAGAAAATAAATTAAATGAATTAAAAGCTGTTTGGGTAAATGGTGGAAATACTTTTATTCTAAGACAGGCAATGAAGTTATCAGGCTTTGATAGATATGTTCAAACACATTTAGACGATGATAATTTTACTTATGGAGGTTTTAGCGCAGGTATTTGTGTACTTGCTCCAAATTTAAAAGGACTTCAACAAGTTGATAAACCTGACGAATTTCCTTATGTAGATATTAAAGAGACTATTTGGGAGGGTTTGGGTGTATTAGATTACTTAATTTTGCCACATTATAATTCAGATCACTCAGAATCAGCTGATATTGATAAAGAAGTTGAATATTGCATAGAAAATAAAATACCTTATAAAACTTTGAGAGATGGTGAAGTTATAATATTAGAATAAAGAATTTATTTTTTAGATTTAGATTTTTTTTTAGAAGGGAATTTTTTAGTAACTTTTTTAGTTTGTGTTGCAGTTTTAACTGGTGCTTTTTTTTTAACTACTTTTTTAGTTGTAGCTTTTGCTTTGTTTTCTTCGTGAACAATGTGCCTTAGAACTTCTAGTTCTAATTCAATTTTGTTTATTTGTCTCTCCATTATACTTGATAATTCTGTTTTTTTTAATGAGTGTTGTGCCCAATTAGCAAAGTCATTTTTATCTTTATTTACATGATGTTCGTAAACATCTTGCGTCATCCCCATAAGTTCTCTAGCAAGTCCTTTAAGTGTTGTGAATGTCTTTCCGTTCTTTAAGTAAAATTTACTACTATGTTCCATAGTGATTTCATAATTAAACGTGTATATATTGTTTATTTACTGTTATATAGTTGTGATTTTTAGTTTAGATAAAGTTTTATAAATATAGAATTTACTTTTATGGTATGTACAAATTAATTATTAATTTAAAAAATTATGATGAATCTTTTGGTGCTAATGCTTTAAAGATTGCAAAAATAGTTAAAAGTTTAGAAAAAGATGCTAAAAAGAAAAATGTTGAGATTATCCTTTGTTCAAATTCTATTGATTTAAAAGACTTAGTTAAAAGTAAGGTTAAGATTTATTCTCAGCATATAGATACTTTTGAATCTGGAGCTTATACTGGTTATGTTATACCTAAGTTTGTTAAAGATGTTGGTGCTGTTGGCTCTTTAATTAGTCATAGTGAGCATATTTTAAAGTTATCAGAGATAGAGCAGAGAATTAAAATTTGTAAGAAATTAAAGCTTGAGAGTTGTGTTTGCGCTAGAAATTCAAAGGTTGCAAAAGAGATTGCCAAATTTAAACCTGATTATATTGCAGTTGAACCAAAAGAGCTTATTGGGGGTGATATTTCAATTTCAAGTGCAAAACCCAGTTTAATTTCTGATTCAGTTAAAGCAGTCGGCAGAATTCCTCTTTTAGTTGGAGCTGGCGTTAAAAATGGAAATGATGTTAGGGCTTCTATTAAATTAGGTGCTAAAGGAATTCTTGTTGCATCTGGTGTTGTTAAAGCAAAAGATGTAAAATTTGCTATTAAAGATTTACTTAGTGGATTTTAAATATCAAAGATTTAATTAAATTTATTATTCTAATTTACTTAAGCATAATTCTTTTAGAGTATTTGCTTTATCACATAATGACTTACTTTTTAATGCGAGAGCATATGAATAATAACATCTATCTATATTTTCACTGTGTTCACAAATGATTGCTTTGTTTGAATTTGAAGCAATTTGAAAGATACAATTATCATAATTGTTGGTAAATTCACAAAGACTGATGTTTTCTTTTAAAACAGCATTATTTTCAAAACATTTAGATGAGTTAGTTGTGTTATTACAAAATTTAGAATTTATTGTAAATGCAATTGTTGAATAACAAGATGTTGGTTCTTTTGCAGATTGACAGTAATTAGAATTATTTTCTTTATTATCTATTAATTTGATTATACAATTTAAATCTTGACTACAAATATTACCAGGTTCAACTTGAGATGTTTGATAAAAACTAATACTAAAAACTAATATGATAGTTATTATAGTAATTATTATTTCAGTTAGATTAATTTTCATTTTTATCACCTCTGATTACATTTCTATCACTATAAGTTAATTTCACATAAGAGTATATTACTATAAATAGTCCTATTAATGCAAATGACATATACAATATACTCTCTTGTGAATTTATAAAGCTTAATTTAGTAATTGAATTAATAAAAATCCAAAACCCAAATGCAATAGCAAGCCAATTATAAAATGTTTTGATTGTATCTTTAAAGAATAAGCCTGTTATTAACATACCGGTTAGAAATCCAAATAAATGTGCAATATTGGCATTTGTTAAACTCAAATTTGTAAAAAATACATTAACTAATTCTTGTAATAAAAATACAATACTAAATACTAGAATTATTGGAATTCTAAATATGAAAAGTAAATTAATTTTCATAAGTGGTTCACGCATTACAACACTTCCTATAATTGCAAATATTGCGCTACTTGCTCCTAGAATAAAAGATCCTGGAATTAATAGTGATTGAATCATATTTCCAATTATTCCTCCTAAAAAGAAGATTAAAGCAAATTTTAATGATCCTATATATTTTTCTAAATGAATTCCAAAAATTAATAGCATTATTACATTTAAGAGTAAATGATAAATATTTAAATGAATAAAATTACTCGTTACTGCTGTAAATATATTGAAGTTATAAGAACTTATTGTATACCTTAAAATTGATTCAAATTCATTTCCAATAACAAAATAGCAAATTAAAATTAAAACGAAAATTAATATTGTAGCAATAGGAATATTTGATCTGACATATAATTTTTCTAGTAATATCTTTGCTTTCACATTATTTGAATCAATTTGAATTTCTTTTTTTAAATATTTTTGACCTTCTAGTAGATCATTTAGATTTAAGTAATTTATTGCAATATAGTAATTAACTTTTGTAATATTTTTTTGTAAATTTAATATTTGTTTTAAAGTACGATTGGACTTATCATAATCTTTTTCTATGTAATAAAGATTTGAGATTTTAAATAAAGTTTTTATTTCGTTTTCAATATCTTTTTCACTTTGAAACTTGTGCAATTCATCAACTAATTTTTTTATTTCTTCCATTTTAAAAGGTAATAAAATTAGTGATGTAGTATAAAATTTTTTCAAAGAAATTTAAATTTTTAGTATTTTCTTTTTTTAAATTTTTAATATCTTCTTTGGTTATTTCATAATTTAAAAATTTATTATCTAGAATTTTATCACCAATTTTTAGATTCATAGTTATTGAGTTGTTTCCTTCATTTAAATTAATTTGTAATTTCTTTTCTTCAGGAACAGAATTTAATTTAATTATTTCATCATTTAATAGAACTTCTAATACTAGATTTTCAATTGAGTCATTAATATCATACTCAATTCCTAAAACATTATTCTTATTAGTATTATCATAACTTAATTTTTTAGTTATTATTTGAATTTTAGGAATAACTGCTCCAATTTTTAACTTCCCACTTTCATTATTATAACTGAATTTAATTGTTTCTTCTAAATTTTCTGTTTCAAACTTGAAAGATTGAACTTCATTTAGTTTTAAATATAAACTTTGACAATTTTCTTCTTGACAGATTTTCAGATTAGTTATCTCGTAATTATTATAATTTGCAACTGAGCAAATAATTGAGTTTGTTATTTCTTTTATTATATAATTACAATCAAAGTCTAATTTGTTATTTGATAGAGATTTATTTTCAATTTCTTCTTCTGGCAGTCCAATTTTTTTAATTACTGGTGAGTCTTTATCAACTTTCAAATTAAATTCTTTTTTTACAAACTGATTATATATAGTAATTGGAAATGTATATGTATATCCTTCATCAATTTCTGGGATTTTAAATCTGAAATAAGTTGTCTTTTTTTCATTTGGTTTGAAAACAAGCATTTTTTCAGAAGAGTCTAATAATTCAATTTCAGTAATTGTTCCATCACCATTTTTAAATTTATTATTTATATTTAAAAATAGTAATTGATAAAAATTTTCAGTATTATGTGCATTCACTTCAATATATCCATAACTATTAAAACCTAATTTATCGTGTCCACTTAAAGTAATTTCAAATCCTGGATTAAATGGTATATCTCTTGAATCAATAATCTCAAATTCTGTATCTGTTTTAAGAGAGTTTGGAGTTATTTTAAATCCATAGCCTGTGGCATTAATTTGAGCACTTCTACCTCTTATTTCAGTGAACTTATCTGTTATTATATGTGTTGAGTCAACAAATCCATATTGATTATATGTTAAATCAAATGGAACCCAAGTATCACCTATTAATACTTCAGCCCAAGCATGTCCTCCCCAACTACTTCCTACAAAATCAATTAATTCTTCTGAGGTTGTATAAGAATATCCTGTAACAACTCTTGTTGGAATTCCGAGGCTTCTCATCATTGATATATATAAATTAGTAATTTCTTTACAAACTCCATTTTTAGATTTAAATACTTCTGAAGATTTTTGATTTGGATTTGCAAGTACTGATGATAAATCATAATCTACATCTTCAATTATCCATTTAGCAACTTTACTTGCAATTATATAAACGTCATCTTCACCTTTTGCAAGATTTGATGCTTGAGTTTTAATATCATCATCAATATCAATTAATGACGAGTATTCCAGATATTTTTGATATTTATCTTTATTTTCTTTGGAAAGTGGATATTCTACTTTTTCTGTTATTTTAGGTCTGTTAACTATACTCTCAATTATGAATTCATTTGAAATTTTATTTGAGGTTTTAAGATTGGACTTATCAAAATTATATTTCAAATGGGGAATTTCATCAATTTTGATTAAGTTATAATTTTGTAGATTAGAAGTAAATGAATTAAGAGATTGTGCATTTTCAAAAGTTTGTGGAAAGAAATAAGAATAGACATTAAATGTATTTACATTATATTCATTTTCAAAATTAATTTGAAATTCAATTTCTTGATTAATTTTAAGTTTTAGATACTCGTAAGAATTAGTATTATCATCTTGTGCAAAAATTATTGTTTGTAATCCAATTAAAATAAAGATTAAAACTAATATTTGTTTTCTCATAGTTAAATTTTATTATTAAGATTTATAAAACTTTATGTTATATATAATATATGAATTGTTTTTTTAAAAATAAATCTCAGGGAGAAATTTTCGGAATTGCCCTTTTATTTGTTGTAATTATTGTTGGTGTTTTAGTTTATTCTCAGATTAAATCTCTTAGTCCGAATCGTGATGAACTTTCTCAAAGAGAAGCTGAATATGAAATACTTGCACAAAGATCACTTGATACAATTTTGGGAATTAGTACTGGCTGTATAGTTGAGAATGGAAAAGATACCGTTCAAGATTTGATAAATTATTGTTTGGATTACACCTATTCAGGAAATGATCCTACAATCGAGTGTAGTTTTTCAACTTTTGAAGTTAAGTCTTGTGAATATGCTTTAGATATTTTAAATGAAAGTTTGCACGAAATTTATAATAACTCAGATTCATCTAATGCTCTTGTTGGTTCTATTCCTTTTGTGTTAAATATTGATTTGCCTAGTAATTCTAATTCTTTATTAAGTAATGTAACTATAACTAATTTTGGTGAAATAGAATTTCGTGGAGATAAAGTTGATTTTGAAAATTATCGAGGTTTAAGTTATAAAAAAGCAACATCAGGTTTGGTTACTTGGGCAACATCACAGAGAAATGTTGAGCTTGAACTTGCACTTTACTATAGGTAACCCACTAATTAGTGTTTACATTATTTTAAATTATTTTTTTGTGAATTTTTATCAATGATGTATCGAAAATCAATTGTATATATTTTGGTATTATTTTTTTTAACAAATTTGGTTTTTTCAATAGGAGTTTATGATAGAAATTCAAATTATCTGTATTATGTTTCAAATTCTGATCCTGGGATTAATTTATCAATTGAGAGTCCTAATGAACCTGTTAGAATTCAGAGTGCTAATTTGAATGTTAATTCAATTGATAATATTAAAGAAATTAATGATTTTCTAGGAGTTGGTGATAGTTTAGATTATGGTTTTATTTCAAGTGTAGATTTTGGTGTTTTAAATTTAACTAGTTCAGATGAGATATTTTTTAGTTTAGATGCTATTGGTTTTGATGATAAGCAAATAACTCCACTTGGTGATCCTACTAATTTTGAAATTATTGTTGATAAAGAAGTTCCAAAATTATATTCTCCGTCTGTTGATTTAGGAATTAATATTAATACTTTTGATAAAGTAATTAAATTTAGATTTAATGAAAATCTGTTATCTTATAATATTAAACTAAATGGGGTTACTGTAAAATCTTTTAGTAATCCTAGTTCTTTTGAAGAAGATTATTTTAATAATTTTGAATATTTAGTTGATTTATCTAAACTTAAAGAAGGTGGAAATATTTTAAGTGTTGAGTATGTAGATTTAGCTTTAAATAAAGGTATTTCAAATTTTGATATTTTATTTAGAAATTCTGATTTAACTGTTAGTTTAGTTACTAAAAAAGAAGATAGTAATTTGAATTATTTTTTTGATAAAAACTTTAGAGAGTTTTTTGCAAATACAATTTATGTTTCTGATGATGAATATAAATTAACAGTTAGGACCTCAAAATTTTCTACTTGTTATTATTCAACGAGTTTACTTTCATTTAGGGAAATTTATGATGTATCACAAAAAACTAAAATGGACTCTTCCAATGGTTTAACACATAGTGCATCTATGAATGTTCTTAATTCAAAGATTTGGGTTGCTTGTCAAAATCCAATTTATCCTGATGATGTTGTTTATTTATCAAAAGAGATGAATATTCCTGGACTGATTAATATTAAAAAATATAATGGTAATCCAGTTAATATTGATTTGATTTTACCAAATTCTTTAGTAAGTTCTAATTTATTTGATGTAAATGTAAAAACTAGTTCTGGCGCTGTTTGTAAATATAATTTAGGAGGTTCTGATGTTTATTTGAGTAGTTCTGATTTTCTTAATCATAATAAATTTGATTTATCATTAAGTGATGGAAGTTATAATTTTAATTTTGAGTGTTTTGATGTTTTATATAATATTGATAAAGAGAGTAGAAGTGTAAAAGTTGATAGTTTAAATGGTGTTAAGGTTGTTGATTTTAATCCTAAATATACAAATTTACAAACAACTGATGTTTCAGTTGTACTTAGTGAGGAGTCTATTTGTAGATTTAGTTCTAGTCAAAAATCAACATCTGATTTTGATTCTTTAACTGAACTTTCAGGTTCTGGATTACAAAAAAGTTTTCAAGCATCTGGACTTTCAGTTGGGGATAATAAGTTTTATATTTATTGTGAAAAAGAGGGTGAGATATGGTCAGATTCACTAAATGTTGTTTATGATTTAGATGGACCTAAATTATCAAATTTAACTTTTGTAAATTCAGGAATTAGAAGTAATTATGTTTCAAGTTATAATAACATTGGGTTTGACTTTGATGTTGAATCTTTAACACCAATTGAAAAATATTATATTACTGTATTTTTAGAAAATGGTAGTGTTACAGAGGTTGTTTCTTCTAATTCAGATTCAATTTCTGGAGATTTTAAAACAGCTTCTAAAATTAGTGTTAAAGTTCAAAGTATAATTAATGTTAATAGTTCAACTCTTGAGAAAATAGTTAAATTTGATTTGACAGATCCTGTTATTAGTTTTAATAATTTAGGGGATAGAGTATCCATTTCTTGTTTCGATTTGGAGAGTGGGTGTAATTTAATTAAATATGGACTTGCAAAAACTTCTATTGAGTGTAATCCTTCAATTACATATGATTTAAATTCAAGTGTTTTAATTGAGGGTTATAATTATATTTGTGCTTTAGGAAGAGATGGAGTTGGTAATGAAGTTACAGCTCAAAAAGTAATTCTTTTTGATTTTGAAACTCCAGATGAAAATATAACTGAAAATTTTGAGAATGTAACTTTTGAAGTTGAAGAAGAACAGGAAATAGACCCATTCACTCCTTCAAATTTTAAACCTGAAACGAATTCTGGTGGGGGTGCTTTAGGAATAATTGCTGCTCTTGTATTTGTTCTTGCAAGTTTAGGTGGGGGAAGTTATTATGCTTATAGGAAAGGATATTTAGATGAGCAATTAGAGAAATTTGGAATTGTTCCTAAAGATGATAATAAAGGGAGTAAATCTAGTAATAATAGTTCTTCTTCTAATAGTTCTAATAAGAAGTCTTTATTTAATAAAACAAAGAGTTCAGAAAAGAAAGATAGTTATGAACATAATTATAATAAACTGAATGAGTTTATAGATGGAACTTTAAAGAAAGGAAGTGATATTTTTGACAAATTTGAAGGAAGTAGTAAAGGTAAGGTTAAGAAATATGAAGATACACACATGAGTGAGAAGAAAGGAGAGATTTCTCAAAAAGATGTTGATGAGTTTTATAATAAATCCAAAGAACTTGAAGATGTTTCTAAGAAGTCTAACTCAATAGATAAGGATGCAGATGATTTCGAGAATTATTATAAGAATAAAAAGGGAAAAGATAATAAAAAGAAATAGGTTTTTTAAAGTATGAATAAAAAATTAGAACAGATTTTAGTTTTTCTAAAGAAGTTTTGGAATTATCTTTGGTATGATGACTCTTTTGGATCTTATGTATTAAATTTTGCAGTTGCCTTTGTTGTAATTAAGTTTTTACTTTTTCCAGGACTAGGATTTATTTTAAATAATGACTATCCCATTGTTGCAATTGTATCTGGTAGTATGGAGCATAAAATAGTTCCAACTTATTCTTGTTCAAGTGTGGGTGATAAAAATATTTTATTTGGACTTTTGGGAACTAAAAAAGCTTGTTTGAAAGAGTCATACTCTTTTTCAAATGTTTGTAATGTTAATGTTATGGATGTTAAGAAAAAGAATTTAGATTTTGATGAGTGGTGGAGTTTTTGTGGCAATTACTATGAAAGTAATTATAATTTGACTTCTGAGGAATTTAGAGAATTTGAATACAAAAATGGACTTAATATCGGTGATGTTATGGTATTATATGGAAAAGATCCATCTAAAATTGAAATTGGTGAAGTTTTAGTTTTTATTCCACAAGATGAGAGATTTTTTGTTGAGAAAGGACCAGTTATTCATAGAATTGTTGATAAATGGATGGATGATGATGGTAAATATCATTTTAGAACTAAGGGTGATCATAACCCTAGATCAATTGAAAATTTTGAGAATGATATAATTGAAGACAAAATTATAGGTGTTAGTATAGCAAGGGTTCCTTTTATTGGTTATGCTAAAATTGCGATTAACGAAGTATTTGTATTTGTGTTTGGTTAAATAGAATAATATGAGTTATTTTTTTATTTATTTTCGATTAATTTAAATATAGGTGATTATATTTACTAGTATATAATAATTAAAATATATTAAAAAATGTCAATTTTAACTAAAAAAGAAATTTTACAAAGGGTTAAACCTAACGAAAAAGAATCAAAAGAATTTGAGAGTACAGTTGCTGAATTAATTTCAATTCTAGAAAAAAAGATTATAGAATTAGATTTTGAATGTGAGATTGCCTTAGGTGGAAGTTTTGGGAAAGGAACTTATCTTAAAGGGAGTTTTGATGTAGATTTATTTTTTAGATTTGATAAGAGTTATGACGATGATAGTTTATCTATTCATTTAGAAGAAATTTTAAAGAGTTGTAAATTGAATTTTAAAAAACAAAAAGGCTCAAGGAATTATTTTTCAGGAAATTTTTCACATAAAAGAATTAACGTTCATTTTGAAGCAATTCCCGTTGTTAAAATTAAAGATTTAAGTGAAGCAAGAAATTCTACAGATTTATCTGTTTTTCATGTTGATTTTATTAAAGAAAGGATTAAAGAGAATTTGCATTTGTCTGATGAAATAAGACTTGCAAAGCAATATTTTAAAGCAAAGGGCTTGTATGGAGCTGAGAGTTATATTGAAGGATTCTCAGGACATATTATTGATATATTAATTGCAAATTACGGTTCGCTTAAGAACTTAATTGAGAGTGCAAAAGAATGGGGAGAGAATCATTTTATTGATATAAATAGTTTTTACAAAAGTAAGGAAGAAGCTATAGAGATTCTTGAAAAAGATAAATTATCTTCTTTGATTATAGTTGATCCTATTATGAAAGATAGAAATGCTTCAAGAGCTTTATCAGTTACAAATTATAATAAATTTTTGGTTGAAGCACTAAATTTTAAGGATTTAAAATTTGATGATTTTGTAGTTAAAGAAGAATCTATGAAATCTTTGATAAAGAAAGAGATTAAATTTGCTAATTCAAATAGACTTAAAGTTTTATTGTATAAAATAAAATTTGATATAAAAGAGGAAAGTGAAGATATTGTAGGGTCAAAGCTTAAGAGATTATCTAAAATTTTAATTAAGCATTTTGAAGATTTAGATTTTAAGGTGTTTAAATCTGATTTTTTTATTGATATGAAAACTGGTGATTGTTCTTTTGTTTATTTTTTTGAGAATACAGAGATTTCAGATTTAAGACTAATTAATGGTCCAAAAATTTTTATGAAAGTTCCTCTTAAGAATTTTATGAAAGTTCGAAAAGAATATTTTGTTGAAGAAGATAGAGTTTGTTCATATGAGAAAAGAAAATTTACAAATTTAAAAGATGTTTGTAAGTTTAATAAAGAGAAATTTAAATTGTTGTTAAATCGTGATATTGACTTTGTTAAAAAAGTTAAAATTAAATTAAAAAATTAGATTTATTTCTTTTAATTTCGATAAGTTTTTAAACAAATTATTTTAGTTTAAAGTATGAGTGAAGAAAGCAATGATATTTTTGTAATTGATAATCAACAGTGTCCTGTTTGTTCTGTAAATAAAGCAACTTTTACAGAGTATGAAATTGAAGATCCTCTTGCAGGACCTATTGCAATTTTTTCAATAAAATGCTCAGCTTGTGGTTTCAAGAATTCAGATTTAGAATTTTTAGAGCCAGGTGAACCTTGTGAGTATACTTTAGAAGTTGAGTCTAAAGAAGATTTGAATATTAGAATTATTAAATCTGGTGCTTGTGAAATCAAGATTCCAAATTTTAGAATTAGTGTTGATTCAACAATGAACAGTGAAGGTTTCATCTCAAATGTTGAAGGACTTTTGGATAGATTCAAGAAGCAAATTGAATTTTTAAAAAGTGATGATGATTTAGAAAAAGAGAAGAGAAAAAAACTAAAGAATATTTTAAAAGGAATTGAAGAAGTTAAATCTGGTGAGAAAAAAATTACTATTAAATTAATTGATGATTCTGGAAATTCTGCGATTATTTCTGATAAAGTTAAAGTTAAGAAATTAAAAAAGAAGTAAGTTATTCATATTTATTTTTTTAGTTAAAAAGTTTTATAAACTTAAATTCTTGAGTTTAATTTATGAATAAAAAGGGAATAGGTCCTGTTATTGCGAGTTCTTTGTTAATTGTTGTTGCTGTTGTTGCAATTATTGGTTTTCAAACTTGGTTTAATTCTTATTCTACAACTTTATTTTCTGATGTTGAGAGTAAAAGTTCTAGTAGTGTTTCTCAAACAAAAATTGACCAATTGTTAGGTGATACTTTATATTTTCGTAATGGTTTTACTGAGAATTTGACAATTACTGATGTTAAAATTGGTGGTAATTCCTGTAACTTGGGGAGTCTGACTGCGAATGGCGATAGTTTGACTCAAATTAGTTTGAATAGCAATTGTACAACTAATTTAACAAGTAGTAAGATTGAAGCTGTTGTTTATACAAATAAGGGACCTTATTCAACTTATTTTTACAATCGTAATGTTAGTGCAAGTACTTCTTTGAGCTCTAATTCTAGTGAAGAAGAATCAGTTAGTAGTAGTTCTAGTTATGGTGCCAGTAATAGTTTGCTATTTAATGATGGAGATAGTGCTTATTTGAATAGGACTCCGGGTGTAGAAGGTAATAGAACAACTTGGACTTGGAGTGGTTGGATTAAAAGAGGAACATTAGATACTTGGCAAGGTATTTTTAATGGTTATCAAGATGGGAATAATTTTGCAGGATTATATTTCAGAAATACTAATCAACTACATTTTTCAACTCAAAGAGGTTCAGGGTATGTTGCATATGCTTCTACTGATGCTTTATTTAGAGATATAAATAATTGGAATCATATTGTTTTGTATCATGATTCAACTCAAGCCTCATTAAGTGATGCTATTAAAATTTATGTTAATGGAGAACTTCAAAGTTTAAATGCTAATGGTTATACTTGGTCTTCTGGTAATGATGTTATAAATGGTCAATATGTTCATGCAATAGGAAGTAATGCAGCTGCTTCAAATTATTTTGATGGTTATATGTCAGATGTTAATTTTGTTGATGGACAAGCACTTGGTCCAGAGTATTTTGGAGAAAATGATTCTTATGGAAATTGGATTCCTAAAGAATTTAATGTTACAAACACTTCTAAAGGAAGTTATGGGACAAATGGTTTTTATTTACCATTTAATCAATCTACTAATTTAGGAAGGGATTTTAGTGGAAATGCTAATAATTTTACAGTGAATAATATAGAGGAAGGTCAAGGATTATTAATTCATTCAGACAATAGTGATGGTTCAACTATTTTTGTTGATTCAAGTGGAATAGGGCACAGTATAACTGCTAATGGAGATGTTAGCCACGAAACAAATAATAGTAAGTTTAGTAACTCTTCAATTTATTTTGATGGGAGTGGAGATTATTTAAGTATTTCAGATACTTCAGAACTAGAGTTTGGAACAGGAGACTTTACCATTGATTTTTGGTTTAATCCAAATGATTTGAGTGCTTATCAAACTTTATTTAGCAAATGGGGTTCAGGTCCGACATCAAATAAGGGGTGGGCAATTCATAGTACTGGTTCTCAAGGAGAAATATTATTTCAAGCATCAAATGATGGAAACTCTGAGATTGCAAATTTATATTCAGGTAGTCTTTTAAATATTTCAGAAAATAGTTGGCATCATATAGCAGTTACAAGATATGGTAATAATTTTAGTTTGTATATTAATGGAACTAGGGTTAGTTCAACATCATCATCTTCTACTATTTATAATAATGATAGAGAAATAAGAATAGGAGCTAGAGATTATGGTTCTTCTCCTGATTATTCATCAGGATATTTTGATGAAATCAGAATTACTAAAGGAAAAGCTCTTTGGACAAGAGATTTTACTCCTCCGACTGCTTCTGCTACAATTTTAGATGCGCCAAGTGATGATCAAGTAACTGATGTGCCTACAAATAATTTTGCGATTTTAAATCCAATAACAACAGGTTCAGGGACATTTTCAAATGGAAATTTAGATATAACCTCATCTAATCTTGCAGGAGAAGTAGCTACGCTAGGAGTAAGTTCAGGTAAATGGTATTGGGAAGTTGATCAAACTGGTAATGGAGGAGAAGTTGGAGTTTATTCTTCACATACAGATTTAAGTCAAAGTAGTGGTAATCAAAATGATGGAGTTGGAAATTGGGTTCTAAATTTTAATGGACGTTATCATGACAATCCTATTGGCGGAACACTTACAACTTCAACTCCTGATAATTCATCTTGGGCATTTGATAGTACAAATACTATAATGGTTGCTTTAGATATGGATGAGGGTAAAATTTGGTTTGGTATTGATGGAGTTTGGTTAGATAACAGTAGTGATGTTATAGGAGATCCATCAAATAATATTGGAGCTTTTTTAAATGGAATAACCGGAGAAGTTTTTTCAATGGTTGGAGATGGAACAGGAATAGCTACAAATTCTCAGAGAATTAATTTTGGACAATTATCTAGTTTAAGTGGAAGTTCAACAACTTACAATTCTTCTGCAGGAGGAAGTTTTGTTTATACTCCACCTAGTGGATTCAAAGCATTAAGCGTTAATAATATTAACAACATAACTGGAAAAGTTAATGCTAGTGAATTCTTTGATACAATTCTTTATACTGGAAATTCTGCTGTAAGAAACATTACTGGTTTATCATTTAGTCCAGATTTAGTTTGGATTAAGAATCGTGATACAACAGATGAGCATAAATTAATAGATAGTTTGCGTGGTGTTACAAAAGAGTTGAGTTCTGATTCAACTGCTGTTGAAGGGACAGATTCAAATGGTTTAACTAATTTTAATTCTGATGGTTTTGAATTAGGAACAGGTGCTAGTGGTTATAATGATAATACTGAAGATTTTGTAAGTTGGAATTGGAAAGAGAATGAAAGTATTTTTGATATTGTATCTTATACTGGAACTGCAACAGCTCGTTCAATAAACCATAGTTTAGGAGTAGTTCCTGCTTTAATGATTTTCAAGAATTTAGATACAACAAATAGTTGGACTATTTATCATCAATCTGTTTCGAATCTTAATGTTAATGGTGCTCCTGCAAATAATTTTTTTACTTTTACTTCAAATGCTCTTGATACAAATGTTCTAAATACTCCTACCTTTAACAGAACCCAACCTACTTCTGAAGTTTTTACAATAGGAACTAATGTTGGTGTTAATGGAAATACAAATAGGATGATTGCTTATTTATTTGCAGAGAAAGAAGGATTTAGTAAGATTGGAAGCTATACAGGTAATGGAAACACAGACGGACCTGTTATTTATACTGGATTTAAACCTGCTTTTGTTATGATTAAAAGAACAGATTCTACTGGAGATTGGAGAATACAAGATTCAAAAAGAGTTGGATATAATCCTTTTGATGGATATTTAAGAGCTAGTACAACTGAGGCTGAAAATACTGCAGGTTATTTTGACTTCTTATCAAATGGATTTAAGCTTAGAAATGCTGGAGCAGAAGTTAATGCAAATAGTGGGTCTTTTATTTACATAGCGTTTGCTGAAAAACCATTAAATTAATTGGATGAAATTTAGATTTTATTCTAGTTTGTCCTATAGAGTAAATAATAAAGTTTAAAACTCTTATTTTTGAGATTTCTTTATGATTAACTTAAAGAAACTGTTCTTTGTATTAACTTTAGGTATAGTTTTAACTTTTTCTTCTTATTCTGTTTTTGCAAGTTGTAAAATTATTCCTGATTCTATTGCTATTAGTTCTGGTTCAAAAAATTTAGGAAGCTTTGATGATTCTGATCAAGTTTATATTAGAGCAGATTTAGATGCAAATCCTTTAACTTTAGAATATAGTATTTTAAATGATGAAAACAGTTGTTATGATAGCGATTCTTTTAAGTTCAAATTATTTTCAACAGGAAGTCAAATTAATGCAAATTCAGTAATAACTTCTGCATCTGGAAGTAATTATTTAACTAAGGTTCTTTTTACTTTTGATGTTGAGATTGTAGTTACAAGTCCATTTTTATCGACTTACAGTGTTTCAAATTTAATTGGTGGAAGTGGAAGTGGATCATTACAATTCTTACCAGATAATTCTGCACCAGCTTTTGATAGTTTTGTTACTTCAGCTGATTCTATTATTAAATCTGGTGATGAGTTTAGTGTAGATTATACAGTTTCTGATTCTGGTTCTGGTTTAGATTATCTCTCTATTACTGGAGGAATTTCACAAATTATAAGTTTTGATTCTGATGGTTCTTATACTGGAGAGTTTGTTGATACACCTAGTTCAAGTAGAACATACACTTTTACAGCAGAAGATAAACTTGGTTTTAGAAATGTTAAATCTGTAGATTTAACTGTTGATGGTAATGGACCTTCATATTTAAATTTAAGAAAAGTTTACGAATATGATGGGACTAGGCGTGTGTCTTTAAGTGTTGATGTTAAAGATGAATCTTTTGAAATTGTGGATTCTTTTGTTCCTGTTGTAACTGCAGATTTAACTCCAATTAACCCTTCTGTTGGTGTTATGACTGGTTCTTGTACAAAGATAAGTCTAGATACTTTTACTTGTAATTTTAATGATGTACAAATCACTTTAGGTGATACAACTACAGTTCCAATTAAATTTAGTTCGAATGATGTTGTTTTAAATACAGGATTACAAACTTTTAATGAAGAAATTTTTGTTGATAAAACTGGGCCAGTTATCAGTGAGTTTTATTTGGAGAATAGTTTAGGGGTTAGAAATATTTTAAGCTCAACTGATACAAATGCCAGAGTTGTTTTGAAATTTACAGATGAGAGTGTTTCAGAAGGAGGAGTTGTAGTTGCTGAGGAGTTTGGAAGCTTACCTTTCCCAATTAAGGATTGTACGTTTGTTGGAGATTCAGGTGAATGTATTTGGGAATTATCAGGTGGTGTCTCAGCATTTGCTAATTCAGATGATAAAAGTTTTACTTTGAGGGTTGGTGTTTCAGACTTGTATGGTAATTATAATGTAAAAGAATTAAATTTTGTAGTTGATAATACTGAACCAACTATTGATAGCATTGAATTTATTGAGACTGAATCTATTAAAGATGGAATTTTAAAGTCAATGGAGAAAGTAAATTTTAGAATTAGAGTATCAGATTCTAATTTGTATAATGGAGAATATTTTATTTTTGGAGATTTTTCAGAGATTGATTTTAGGGATGGGTTTGAAGAAAAAGCTGGCCTTTGTAGTTTGTATAGTGAAAATACAGTTCAATGTGATTTTAATGGAATTGAAGTTGTTAATGGTTATTTAGATAGGGAGGTTCATTTTACTATTTCGGATTCAGCAGGAAATACTGTTATTTCAGATTATAGGGTTGAGATTTTTAAAGTTTCAAATGAAGTTGTAAGTTCTTATAAAATTTCAAATATTAATACTTTAAATCCAATTAATCATGATGTTATGAAATCTCGTGGTGGAACAGCTTGGTTTGAAGGAAAGCTTACAACAAAAGATAATCAGATGACTGTTATTAATTATCAATTACAAAGTTGTGATGAGAGTAATATTGATCCACTAATTATTTTAGATTTTGGTTTATATCCAGAAAATGGAGTTGTTGTAGGAGAAGGAGATGATTTGGATTTTGCTTTATTTTTTGAACTGCGAAATCATCCTAATTTAGGAGATTTAAATGATATTAATATGAAATGTACAATGTCAGTTTTAAAGAGAGATGATACACAAGTTTATGCTCCTGAGCTTGTTGAATTTAACGTTGTTTTTAGTTTCTTTGATGTTCCAGGTGGAGATTTATTAGAAAGACAAGCAAGTAATATACTTTCTATGACAAATGAAGTTGCTTGGGCTGAGGGTTGGTTTGATACTTTATTTAGTATTTATCATTTACTAAGTGAATTGTGTAATGTTGTAACAACTGGTGGTGGTGTATTGACTACTGCAACGGATATATATAAAAGTTATAAAGTTTTAACTGATTCTGAAGCATTTGTTGAATGTACATCTCTTTCTATAGAAGCTTCAGTCTCTGTAACTTATCCAGTACTTGCTGTTCCAGGTGTAAGTTGTCAAATTGGAACTCCTGTAATTAGTAAGATAAATCCGGCTTCAGGTGTACTTATACCTTGTCCAACGCCACAACCAGTAGGTTTTGCCCAATGTTGGGAAACACATTTAGGAAACAAAGCCTCAGTTAATACCCAAGGAGCTTTAGAAGTTTCAAAAGATGGATTATTAGATAGTTTATCTGATATAACTGGGCCTATTAAAGCAGCCTGTGATTGGGTAACTTGTCGTAATGGAGCTCATATTTTAGGAATGGTTACTGACTCTGTTGGAACTTCAAATAGTGATATTTTAGGTGATATCCCTGTATTGGGAGATTTGATAGATGTTCAAAATGAATTAGCTGGTGCAGTTTGTGGAGATACTGATCCATTAATGAAGAGGTTTGGTCCATAAAAATGAAAAATAAATTTAATAGTTTCTTTGGTATTTTTTTAATTTTAAGTTTAATTTTTATAATTCCTATGAATATAAATACAGTTTCAGCAGCACCTTATAGATCTGATGTTCAGAGTATGTGTGGAGGATTTAGTGGCGAAGTTAAAGATTCATTTATATTATCTGCAGTTACTGGATGTTTGCCAGGTATTATTGAGAAAGTAGAAGAGCAAAGACAATACAAATGTAGACAAATTGTTTGTACTTATGAGGCTGTTAAAGTTGGAATAGATCCTGCTTTTTGTACTAAAGAGTATGAGTATAATATGTGTAAATACATTGTTGGAGAGATATTTGCTCTACCTCCAATGGCAATATTAGAATTTTTTAGAGCAGCAGTTGCTCAAATACTTGAAAATCCAATTGGTTTATTATGGGCTGCTGGAACTAAAGTTGCAAGAACATTAGTTACAGGTTCATGTTTCCCTGGTGCTAGTTCTTGGATTTGTTCTTTTGTTGGGACTCCTACTTCTGGTCAATTAATTGCAGCTTCAGCTTTTCTTATTGCAACAGATACTATGGCACTTGCGCAAATTATTATGAGTATCTTTGAAGAAGGTTTTGATTACTTTAATGGAGCACCTGATTACTGTGAACAAGTTCCAGAAATTAGAAAAGAGATGCAAAATATTCTAGGAATTAAAGCAGAAGAAGATGATTAATAGTTTTTTACTAACATTAGTAACTTTTTACTAAATCCAATAGAAATAAAACAAAAGATTTAAATATACTTAAAAAGTTATAATACTATAACTTAAAGGTTATAATAGAAATATGACTGAGATGAAAATATTAACTTACTTAATTGAAAATAATGATAAAATTTATACAATTAATGAAATCTCTAAAAACTTAGAAATTAGTTATAAGGTAACATATGAAATTATAAAAAGATTAGAAACTGAAAATTTAATTAATTTAAAAAAAGTAGGAAATTCAAATCAAATATCATTTAATTTTAATTTTAATAAAAAAGTTTTAGAAGTCGAAACTCGAAGAAGATTAAAAGTTATTGAAAGAAGTAAGGATATTAAAAGGGTATTCAATGATATTAATAGCTTAAATTATTCTTTTTTAATTGTTTTACTTTTTGGTTCTTATGTTAATAATAAACAAAATAAAAATTCAGATATAGATATTTGTATAATTTGTGATAATAATGAGATAGTAAAAAAAATAACTTCAAAATTTTCAATTTTACCTCTTGATATTCATTTACAGACTTTTTCATTTGAAGAATATAAATCAATGTTAAATGTAAAAAATGTAGACATTTCTTCTGAAATAACTAAAAAAAATATTATCTTATTTGGTATTGAAAGTTATTATGATTTAATAAAAAATGGATAGAAAAAAAGCAGAGCAAAATTTTAAACAGTATTTGAATGATGGGCTAATAAAGAAAGTTGATTTTAATCCTCTAATTTATGATACTTATTTGAAAAATTCTCAAGAAAGCTTGGAAGTTGCAAATAAACTTTTTAATGAAAATAACTCAGATTTATGTGTAATAGTTATTTCTTATTATTCTCAATTTTATTTAGCTAATGCTTATTTGTTAAAATTAGGATATAAGGTTTCACATAAAATAGTCCATAAAGTAGTTTCAGATAGTTTATTTGTATTAGTTAAAAATCAAGAAATCTATGATTTCTTAGAGAATTATGAAGAGGAAAAAGAAGAAGCTTTATCTTTATCTCAATCTTTAGTTGAAAATTATGAATTAGAAAGACTAAAAAGATCTAAATTTCAATATGAGACTTCTTCAAGTATTAAAAGAAGTAAAGCTAAAACTTCTCTTGATAGAGCAAAACAATTTAATTTCACATTTAGAGGTTTATTAGAAAGTGAAAGATAAAGAGGAGAAGTATTGGAGAGAGATTGAAGAGATAGAAAAAGATTATTTTGAAATATTAAATAAATTTTCATTTATTTTTCCAAAACCTCTTAATTTACAATCTGAAAAAAAAACTTTTTTTAAGGCATTAGTAGATGATGAAATATATAACCCACAACTAAGATATGTAAAAAAAAAACAAAATATTGAAGTTCTTGAAGAATTGAACAATTTTACTTTCAAATCAGGTAATAAATTTGGTTTTAAGAAATTATATCTTGAAGTTATTAAAAATAAAATTCTTCAAGTTAATTATCATAATCATTGGGGACATCCTCTTGGATCTGTTTACGCTATTAAATATTGGGGGTTACCTAATTATTTTTTGTTTAAAAAAGCTATGAAATTTTGTAAGGAATTTGAGAGAGAAAAAGTTAGATTTAAAAGAATAACTCCCAAGGTTGTTGGTGATGACTTAAAAAAAGAAGTTAAGAGATTAACTGGAAAAAATATAACTATTAGATATGCACAAATTAATGCTAAAGTAAACATTGAAGCTTATGCAAATTTAATACAAATTAACCCAGATGAAACTTTTACAAGTCTTGATTTGAAGAGATTAAAAGTACATGAAATTGGAACACATTATATGAGATATTACAATGGTCATCTTTTAGGTAGAAGAATTCTTGAGACTGGAACTAAGAACTATTTGGAAACTGAGGAAGGTCTTGCAGCTTATATGGAAGAGTTAAAAGGAGTTAGTTCTAAGGCGCAAATGTTTATTTATGCAGGGCGTGTTATTGCATCTTATTACGCTCCTAAGAAAAGCTTTTATGAAATTTTTATGATTTTAAAAAAACTAGAATTTAGAGATGATGCTGCATTTGCAATTACTTTTAGGGTTAAGAGAAATTTATGTGACACTTCACAAAAAGGGGGTTTTACGAAGGATTATGTTTATTTTAGTGGATATTTAAAAGTTAAAAAATTTGCTGAAAAAAATGATGTAAAAGACTTATTTATTGGAAAAGTTAAAATTGATGATTTAAAGATTTTGAAAAAATATATTAAACAAAATAAAGATAAGATAGTTACTATTTTAGATTAGAATAAAAGTTTGTTAATATTTTTAATCGTTATAGCAACTATAACTTCTCATTCTTGCGGATTTACCGTAATTGCAAGATGAACATACTTTTCTTTTCATGTGAAAAGATCTTCTACCGCATCTTCTACACATAATATGGAGCTTTCCAGAGCTCTTTTTTCCCATTGATGGTGTTCCTTTCATTTTTATTATTTACCCGATGTTAATCTAATTAAAAACAATAAGAAACCCTTTATAAAACTATCTGTATGATAATTTCATATAATGGAAGATTTTATAAATCATTATCTCTTCCGGTGATTTATGAGTAAAAATTATTTTGATACAAATATTCTAAAGGGGCAAGATAAGAAAACATATCCAATTGTTGAGAAGTATAAAGATTTTAAGTATGTACTTAGAAGTCTAGAAAATTTTCATTTTGAAATTTACTGTGAAATTGATTCAGATAGGTTAAACCCTGGAGAATTAAATGCACTTTTAACCTTAAATGAATCTAAAAAATTCTTATCAGAATCCGATGTTAGATTAATTACACATTTAATTCACAAATTAGGAATTGTTCAAACTATTCACAAAGTAATTGGGGATGTTGAGATTGTATTTTCTGATTTGGAAGGTTCTAATCAAAAAATTATTTTCAATGATTCAGAAATTAAATTTGCAAAAAAAGATTTCAAATTTAATATGGAAGTATTTATTGATGAGAGTTCTAATGTTGAAATTAAAATTATTGATTCAGGTGAATTTTTCTTTGGTGTTACAAGAGGTTACTTCTTAAAAGATAATATTTTATATCATGTTAATCAAACTTTGCCTCTGCGAATTTACAAAGAGTTTGTTTCTGGGAAGAATAAATTCCCAATTGAAATATTTTTAGATTTGAAAGATACTTTGATTTATAGTTTAAAAAATGCTGAGACTGTATCTTTATCAGAAGATGTAAAGAAACTTTTTTCTATGAATGTTGAGACTAAAGTTGCACCAATTGTTATTGAGATTGGAAAGAGTGCTCATTTCATTAATATGAATTTTAGATATCAAATTGGGGAGGATTTATTTCCTGTTGATAATTATAAATATTTTGAGACTATTAATTGGCTTGATAAAAAATCTGAAATTAAAGTTGTTAAAGAAGAAAATAAACTTCTTAGATATGTATGCGATGAAACTTTTTCAAAAGATGTTATTTCTGAAATCTTTGAAGGAATAAGGATTAGATATTCAAGTAGTGAAAAAACACCTTTTCAAATTTTAGTTCCTATTTCTAACTTGGATGTTTTTACAAATAAGATTGTTCCAAAGATTGAAGAGTTATTTGATATTAAATATAAAGATGGAAGGCGTCTTGATTTTTCAGTTGGAAGAATTAATTTTGAAATTGATTCAATGCTTAAAAGAAATCTTAACTTATTTGAATTTAAAGTAAAATTTAAAGTTGGAGAAGAGTATTTTGATTTAGATTTTTTAAAAGAGCTTATGCAAAAGAATAAGAAATTTATTCAATTAAAAGATGGTTCAACAGTTAATATTGAGAATATACGTGAGATTAACAAATGGATTGAATTTTTGAATAAATTTGAATTTAAAAAAAGTGAAGGTATGTATAAGACTGAACAAGCGACAGCTCTTGAACTTGATGAATTTTTAAAAGATATGGAAGGAAAAACTGTTAAGTCCAATGATGAATATAAAAACTTGATTATGGAACTTAAAGATAGAACTCCTATTGAAGAAATTGATATGCCTGAGAACACTAGAGGAATTTTAAGAGATTATCAGAAGGAAGGTGTGTATTGGCTTCATTTTTTGAAAAAATATGGATTTGGTGGGATTTTAGCTGATGAAATGGGTCTTGGAAAAACTATTCAAGCACTAACTGTTTTAGATATGAATAGAGTAGAAGGTGTTCCACATATTGTTATTTGTCCTAAATCTTTAATTTATAATTGGGAGAATGAAGTTAAGAAGTATTATCCACATATGAAAGTTTTGATTGTAGATAATGATTCTGATAAAAGAAAGAGATTAATTGCAGAGATTGAAGGATATGATATTGTAATTACTTCTTATTCAATGCTTCAAAAAGATTATGTTGAGTATATAGATGTTAACGCTAAATTCAATTATGCGATACTTGATGAGGCTCATTATGTTAAGAATATGAAGACTTTATCCTCAAAGGCGGTAAGATTAATTCCTGCTAGAAGAAAGGTTCTTTTAACTGGAACTCCGCTTGAAAATAATTTAGATGAATTATATGGAACTTTTGAGTTAATTATGCCAGGATATTTAGGTTCTAAGTTAGAGTTTAGACGTGATTTTGTTTCAAAGGTTGAGAGAAACAATATGATCGCACTTGAAATTTTACAGGCAAAGATTAGGCCTTTTATCTTAAGAAGAACAAAGAAAGAAGTACTTAAAGAATTACCAGATAAACAAGAGCAAATTGTATATAATGAGATGACTAATAAACAAGTTGCAGTTTACAGTGAAGTATTGAATCGTGTTAAAGACGAAGTTAATAAATTAGTTCAAACGCAAGGGTTTGATAGATCAAGAATTCAAGTTTTATCAGCTCTTCTTAAATTAAGGCAAGTTTGTAATCATCCAAGTTTAATTGATGATACTTTTAAAGGAGAGCAAGATATTTCAGGTAAGTACAATCAATTTTTAGAACTTTTAACTGAAGTTATTGAAGGTGGAGAGAAGGTTCTTGTATTTAGTCAGTTTACAAGTATGCTTAATATTTTTGAGAAAGATTTGAATGAGAAAGGTATTACTTTTGTAAGACTTGATGGTTCAACTAAGAACAGACAAGAAGTTGTTGATAGATTCAACGACGACGATGATATTAAAGTATTTTTAATAAGTCTTAAAGCGGGTGGAGTCGGACTTAATTTAACTTCAGCAAGTGCTGTTTTTTTATATGATCCTTGGTGGAACCCAATGGCAGAACAACAAGCAGTTGATCGTGCTCATAGAATTGGTCAAACTAAGAAAGTTAATATTTACAAATTTATTACAAAGAATTCAATTGAAGAGAAAATCCTTAAATTACAAGAGAGAAAAGGTAATCTATTTGAGAACATTGTTGTTGAGGATAACGGTGTTATGAAGAAACTTGAATGGCAAGATTTGATGGAACTTTTTGAAGAGTAAAATATTCTAATCTTTACTACAAGTAACTGTACTTATTCCCATCATTTCCATTTCTCCAATTAAAGAACCATAACCTCCATTGTTTGCAGTTATGTATACTCTATAAGCATTGTAGGAATTTGTGTTTGTAAAACTGTTGTATATTCTTTGTTGGCCACTAGAAAATGTTTGTCCAGATTGACTTTCAATTGTAACCCAAGAAGTTCCGTTGTATCCTTGGAAATTCCAAGTATTTGGAGAATAGGATGCATCATTACTATCAGTATTTCTAGCACGAATTGTATATTGTCCAATAGTTTGTGGAGTTGTAAAATTAAATCCTATCCATGAAGGGGGTGGTCCTCCATCCCAACTATTTCCGTATCCAGTATATACTTCATTAAATGCTACATAAATTGTTCCACTTGAACCTGTGGCATTTCCATCTACGTGAGTGTTAGAACTAAGAGTTGGAACTAAATCACTTGTAAAAGTACTTGAAGAATATACTGACCAACCAGTAGGGCAAGAACTATCGTTAAAACTTAAAACTGCATTTTGTGGGACTGAGTCAACACCTATTACAGTACCTGTAAAATTTACATCTCCATTAAATGTTGCATTATCATTTATAATTATAGAACCATTAAAGGTATAATCACCTTGAAAAACCCCAGCAACAATTTCTGATGCGCTGTGAAATCCAACTGCAAAGACAATACCAAAAAGAATTGTTAAAGTAAAAAAAAATCCTATAGCAATTTTAATTCCTTTTTGAATATCCTTATCCATAGTTATATTTAATAAATATTGTTTATATAGATTTGTTTTTACTGAAATCTATTATTCTAATCTTTTAACATTTTAACTAATTCTCCTGAATCTAATAATTGAATTAATTCAGAATCTCCTCCAATAAATTTATTATTAATGAAGATTAATGGAACAGTTTCATAATTTAATTCTTTTGCAATTCTTTCGTATTCCTCATTATTCTCATATACATTTACATCTTCATAAGTTTGTTCTAATGATTTTAACAAGTCTTTGGCGTGATTACAAAATGGACAGGTTGGTTTAGTGTATAATTTAATATTTGACATATGTCTAATTAGAATTTAAAGTTTATAATTGTTATTTGTAATTTAATAGAGTATAATTAGTAGTTTTGATTATTTATGTTTAGATTAAGTGGAAGGTCACCTCTACTTTTCCGTTAGATAACAGTACTCGTAAAGGCTAACTCGTCTTAACTTCTGTGTTCGAGATGGGAACAGGTGTAACCCGAAGCTATATGAACCTTCTTAATATAGAATAACTAGATTTGCTTTATAAATCTTTTTATTTTGGTATTTATTCTAATCTTTTTAGAGCATCGTAAATACTTTTTTGTCTTATTTGTACATCTCTTATTGCTTTGCTCATTCCAATTGGATTTTTATGAAGCCATATGTTTCTACCAATTGCAAACCCATGTGCTCCGCACTCGTTAACATCTTGAACTTCTTTTAGAAATTCTTTAGATGTGTGTGTTTTAGAACCACCTGCCATTAAGAGTTTTGCTTTACCTGCAGCTTTGATTTGGTATTTCATATCTTCTTTATTGCCGTTGTATTTCATTTTTACCATATCGGCACCTAATTCTAGGCCAATTCTCGCTGAATATGCCAATGTTTCTCTCTCTATATCATTTTTTATCGCAGTCCCTCTAGGGTACATCCAACTAGTTACAGGTAATCCAAAATCATGAGCTTCTTCTTGAACTTTTCTAAAGTCTTCAAAGATTTTATCTTGATATTTTGAACCTGGAAAATTTGTAAATCCAATTGCTTTAGCGTTTAAATCAACTGCTCTTTTAACACTGCATACAACTGGTGAATAAGGATCATCTTTTGGTCCAAGTAGAGATTTACCATTTACTTTAAGAACAATATTTGTTTTGTAACTACTTCCATATTTTTCAGCAAGTCCTTTATGACAGATAAAACCATCAAATTCACCTTTCTCTGCTATGTTAAAAATGTAATCAGGATTTAGAGTTTCACCTTCTAATTCGTGAGGCCCATGTTCAAGACCTTGATCTTGCGCTAAGAATAATGTTTTTCCATTTGTTGAAAGCTTATTAATTGCTTTTTCGATTTCTTTTTGATTCATATTTATATAATATTTTAAGTTTTAATATAGCTTTGTTGTTTCTTTTAAGGGATTATGAAGAAGTTTTATAAACAATTAAGTTCAATTTTAGTTTAGGTATAAAATGGTTTTAGGTAAAATAAAAGAAAAATATTATTTACTTGGTATTACGAGATATGTGAGAATTCAAAATTATCTCTCTTATTTATCTGAAAAAATAAATGTTTCTGATGAGAAAGATAAGAGAAATGTTGCAAGAATTGAGAACTTAGTTGAGGAGAGATTAAGGGCAGTAAAAAGGTTACAACTTATAATTCTTTTTTCTTATGTCGGAATTTATTTTTCATTTATTTCTTATATATTTTCAGATTCTTTGATTTTATCTAGTGTTGCTTTATTTATTAGTAAAATAGTTAGTTTTTTTGGAACTACACTATTTTTTATAACTTTGTTCTTATCAACAAGATTTAGTAATTTACATTATCAAGATTTGAATTTATTATCGGCACATTTAATTTCAATTTATAATAAATATAACACTATTGATGATGAGGAATTATTTGCAACATTAAATCAATATCAAGGAATACTAGATTTTCTGAAAGTTAGAAATGTAATTAAAAAAGATTAAAAATATTTTATTTAATCATAATTTTATTCAACTTGATGTAGTATTACTTGTCCAACTTTAATTACATTAACTACTTTATTTTCACCTATAAAACCTATGTCATGATTTTGTCCACCCATCGTTGGATAGAATAGAGTTTTGTCAAGTATAATATATTTCTTTTTTTCAAATTCAAATTCTTTTACTATTTTTACATCACTTTCACTTTTGTAAGTATCAGCGTAAAATAAAATTTCTGTTTCTTTAACATCTGTAATAAATTCTGATAATTTATTTTTTTGTTCTTTTTTTTCTGAATCTTTTCTACTTTCAAAAAATTCAGTAACTAATGTAAAGAAGTTTGCAGGAATTTTTATTTTTTGATTTTGTTTTGCGAAAGCTTCTTTAATTTCATCAGGAGTTATTCCTTCAGAGATATAGTATTTAACAAAATCTTCTTGTGATATTTCTTTACCAGTTTTAACTAAATTTTTAATTTTGTTTTCAACTTTTTCTTTGTGAGTTTTGTGTTTGGAAACTTCTAAATCAATTATTTTTTTAATTCCTTCGAGTTCATTTTTTAATTCAGGATACAAAGGAGATAACTCTTCTGAGTGCAAAACTATTACATCGTATAAGTCAATATTCCAATTAAATTTGTTGATAAAATCTAATGCTCTTCTTAGAACTAGTCTTAAATTGTATCCACCTTTAACATTTGAAGGGAGTGCTCCATCTGTTAAAGCGTAGAGAAGAGTTCTAGTATGATCTGCAATTGAATATAATCCTGCAAGTGGTTCAACTTGAGTTTTTAAAATATTTACATCAACTTTTATTTTATCAGCAATTGTTTGCCATTCTTTTTCTATGTCATCTGTTTCATCTAGATTTAGAATTCCTGAGTATGGTAGAAACTTTTTATATACTTCCCAATTTGGTTTAAGTTCTGTTTTTTCAAAAAGGTATTTACAAACTCTTGGCATCGTTGCTTCATATTGATTCATAGAACCTTTTGAAAACCAACAAGCTCTCTCTGCTCCCATTCCCATATCTAATACTTTAATTTTTAAAGGTTTCAAATCGCTTAAGTCACGTGCATTGCTCATATCAAACCACATGTAAACTTGATTTGCAATTTCAAGTCCTCTTGAAAAAAATTCCATACTAGGTCCACAATCTCCACCACCAACCCATGCATCTTCGTGAATTTGTAGTTCTTCTTTTGGAATTTTCATTTCAATTGTAAACCATTCAAATAAGTCTTTTACATATTTTGCTTGGTCATATTCTTGTGGTTTCTTAAATGCTAATTGTCCAATCATTGTAAAACCAGTTCCATGTCTTCCGGTATATCCAATATTATCTATGTCTGAGAATCTTAAACAGTTTTGAGGAATTGAAACAAGTTCTGCGGGCGGAGCTACTTCACCTTTTGTAATATAAGGTTGAAATCCAATTATTGATGCTATGTTAAAATCTAAATCATCACGCCATCTTGCAACAATTGGAAATCTATCAACATGTGTGTATCCTCTTTTCTCAATATATTTTCTCCAAGTGTTGTATAATGTAGGAAATTCCATAGAAACTTTAGCTGGAGTATTTTCGATAAAAGAATAATCTCCAACACAGTTTGTATCACCACAAATATCCCTTTTGACACTTGCCCAAAACATAACATTACAATTTGAACATTTTTGTCTTTTCATTCCAAGTTTTTCTAGAGTATCAACAGGAAAATATTTTTTAGGATTTGCAGATGCTTCCTCAATCATTTGTTTTTTTATTAATTTATCTATTTTCATTTTTCTAATTTAGGTTAATTATAAAAAAACATCCAAGAATTTCAATACAATTTTTTAGAAGAAATTGTTGAGAGTGTTTTTTGATTAATTTCTCAGGTTTCATTATATTATATAGAAAGAATTTATTGTATTTATAAAATTAGTTATTTTCTTTAAATTTATACTTAGAGTTAGTAAGAGTATTATTATTCACTTATTAGTTCATAATTATCTTTAAATGTCTTTTTCAAAGAATTAGAGTATGACAAAAAGTATGTTAAGTAGTTTAGGTGTTTACCTTGAGAAAGAGTGGAAGGCAGTTTCATATGTCTTTTTAGGAGTTTTTCTTCTATTATTTGGATTAAATTTAAGTGCGATGCTTAGTTTTTTACCTATGAATTATTCCACATTGGCTTTTAATATTTCGGTATTTTCAGCTGTTTTAGCTATTGTATATATTGTTTATACATTACATGAGAAAAAATAATATTATTTTTCTAAATTTTTATAATATTTAAAATGAAAAAAAAAGGAATTTATATTGAACTTGATAAAAAAAAGATTGGCCTAGTTTTTTTAGGAGTAGGACTTACTATGTTTATATTAAATATGGTAACAATCATTTCTTTACTTCCATATTTATCATTAATTACAAGTTCTGCGGGAACTAATTCATTAACAGGTTATTACCTCTCAGTTATTAGTTCAATTATACTAATTGTATACTCAGTTTATAATATTAATATTGAATAATGATTGAATATTTTGTTCTAATTTTAATTTTATTTGCATTTATTTTAGCTTGTTATGAAGACATAAAAAAAAGAGAAGTTTATGATTATCTTAATTTTTCACTTGCTTTTATTATTTTAATTGTAGCTATTGTTCATAGTTTTGTAATTTCTTCTTATGATCCTATAAAATATGTTAGTTTTGGTATGACTATAGGTTTTGCATTTGGAGCAATGTTATTTTATTTTGGAATTTGGGGTGGAGGTGATTCTAAATTTATTTTAGGTTTTTCTGGTGCTTCTTATTATTTGATGAGCTTTGTTTTACAAATCGAAAATACAGGTTTTGTTTATAATTATTTTGTAGATTTGTTATCGCTTGGAATTAGTTTGTTTTTAGATACTTTTTTAACTTATATTTTATTTTTAGATGGTTTATTTATTTTATTTTTACTTGTGAGATTTCTTTCAATTAAGAATAGAAATGAGGGTCAAAATTTATTATATTTGTTTATAGTATTATTTTTATTATTTTTAGGTCTGTATTTTAAATATGATTCTTTAACACTTGTTCTAATTGGATTTATAGTTTTTATTTTAATATTTTTTGCAAGAGAAGGATCTTTTTCTTCTGTGTTTATTAAATATAAAAAAGATTATATGGATTTAAAATCAGGTGATGTTATTGATTCGGATTTGATTTTTAATAAAAAAAAATTAGTTGATGTTGATGAGAGCGGATATAAAGTTTTATCAAATGAACAAGTTCATGAGATTAGAGAAAATGTTAAAGAGGAAGGTGAAGGATTTATTGATGTTAGAAAAATTTTCCCTTACTCAATTCTTATTGGTTTAAATTTTGTAGTTTATCTTTTTAAAATTGTAACAATTGAATCACTTGCAAAAACAAATTTAGGGATTTTATCATTTATGCTTAAATTTTTATTTTATTCATTTATGGCAGGAGGTGTAATTGCAGTATTTTTAGTTCTCTATCTTTTTATTAAGAACTTTAAAAAAGTTGAATTATCATTTAATAAATTGGAAAAATTTGCTAGTTTCCCTCTTTTTTTTTTAATACTTTTTTTAATAGGTTTTTTTGGTATTAAATTTAGCTGGTTTTTAATTTTATTTCCTATTTATTTATTTGTTAAAATTGCAAAAGCTGTTGAAAGTTTTGTATTTGTTTCACAAAAACCACTTGATAAAATTGTTCTTGGAGATTGGATTGTTCAAGATATTAAAATAAAAGATAAATTATACTATCAAATTTCAGATTTTAAAATAGGTATTGATGAGTTTCAACTTGCTAAAATTAAAGAACTTGCAAAACATAATAAAGAACTTACAAAACTCTACGTTAAAGATGGAATTGCATTTTTACCAGCATTATTTATTGGATTTATTTTAATGTTTATATTTTAGAAATATATAATTTTAAATATTTTAGAAAATTGGTTTGGAAAAAATTTAAGAAATTTTTAATAAGTTGATTTATATCAACTCGCCGATTTCAACTTCTTCATCTTCAGCAATTAATTCTGAATCTAGAGTTTCATCAAGTACATCTTGCGGTTCTTGTGTTATTTGCGTATTTGTATTATCAGCTGTTGTATCAACATCAATTTGTGGTGTTGTTTCAGTTAGGCTATTTTGGGATGAACATCCAGTAAATAAGACTAATAGCATAATAAATGAAATAGCAATGAGATTTGTTATTTTTTTCACCATTTTGATAGTATTTTTTTGAGATTATTTTTTATAAATATTTTTATTAACTAAAAGAAGTTAATAAAGAAAAATTTATCTATTCTCAACCTCATCTTCGTGTTCTTCTTCAGATTCATTTTCAGAATGTTCTTCTGTTTTTTCTTCATAATTTTCTTCTTCTAATTCATCATCAGTTAAATCTCTAACTTCAATTGATCCGTCGGTTTTAATTCTAACTTCTCTATTATCCTGTCTGAATCTTTGTTCTCCATCTTTTCTTAACTCAAATCTTGTATCTCCTTCACGAATTTTCATTTCAATTTCATCGCCTTTCATTTTCATTTCAGCTCGAAGTTCTTCATTTTTCATTCTAAGTTTCATAAGATCTTCATGTTTTTCTTGAAGTTTTTCTCTTAATTCTTGAGTTCTTTCTTTAGCTTCAATTCTTAATTCAGCTTCTCTTTCTCTTGCTTCAATTTTAATTTTTTGGGCATCTTCTCTAAATTCAACTTTAACTCTTTCTCTTTCAGATTCATTAATATTTGAGAATTGATTTCTAATTCTATCTTTAATATCTTGCAGATTTAATTCTCCAGTTCTAATTTGCATTGCAATTTGAGCTGAATCAATTCCTAACTTATCTAAGATTTCTTTAGTTTTTTGAGTATTATATTCGTGAATTAAGTCTCTAATTTCGTTATTATCTTCTTTATGTTCCTCTTTATTTTTTTTTAATAATTCTCTAAGCTCAACTTTTTCTTCATCTGTTAAAGAAGCGCTTATTGTTGTTTTAAATTCAAGAGATAGTTCTTTTGCTTTATCTTTAATTGCAATGAATTCTTCTGCTAGTTGTTCTGAAGTTTTATTATCAATTGTTATTGAATCAATTTCTTCAACTAGACCTTCAAAATTTACTGCAATTGATTCAAGTTCATCAGTTGATTCATTTTTATTATTTAAGTAATCAATAATAATATTTGCACCATTTATTTGATGTTCAAGAGATTGTTTTAATTGTAGTACTCTAATTTTTGCACCAAGTGATGTTTTAGTAATATGTGCATTTCTCTCATCTTCATTTTGAAAATGTCCTCTTGTGTGTTCCATTTCATTCATTTCTGAATGTTCATCTTCATTTATATCAATACTTGTTGTTACAGCAATTGCAGTTTCGTTATCATCAGCAAATGTATATGCTGGAACTGTTGCTAATAGTAGCAGTGATATAAATATTATTTTAATTGTTTTTAACATTTTTATATTTTAAATTTATTTTATTTTTGTTTGGTATGAATATAGGAGTGGAACTATATATAAATATTGTGTGGATATAACCGGAACTAGGTGGAACTAAGAGGAATTGTATTTATTTTAAAGAAATATAATTTGTTTGGCCTACCTTTTCTTTTTTAATTATTTCTTTGATTTCAAGTGTTCTAATATTTCTTGAAACTGAGGATTTAGGAATACTCATTTTTTCTTCTAATTCTTTTTGAGTTAATCTCTTAGTTTTTTCTAAAATTTTAACAATGTCTTTTTGTCTCTCTGATAATAAGTTATAGTCTATTTTATTTTCTAACTCTTTTGGTTCTTTTTGAATTTTTTTATTCTCAATATCCTTATTACTATCATTTATTTTATTATTTTTTGATTTTATTCTTTTTAATTTAAATCCAAATAATCTTAGTATAATTATTAATAAAAGAAATACTCCAAATCCCGACAATAGATATTTATATTTAGATATAAATTTTTGAGGAGTATTAATTTCATATTGAACAATTATTACAAGAGCTCTGTTTTCTCCGGTTCCAATAAGTTGAATTCTATTTTCATCATTTGCAATTCTAAATGTTGGTGTTGTTTTAATGTAGTTTATTTGAGAGTACTCAGGTAAATTAAGTTCATAAATAAAATTATCAAATGTTTCATTTATTGTTAAATTAAAAGTCCAGAGATTTTTATTTTTTGAAGTGTAGAGTTGAGAGTTTTTAATTTCTAGTAATTGTTTGTAGTTTGTTGTTCCATCAATTGAAACACTTCCATCACTAAGAACGTCAATTTGAATATCTGCGTAATGATTTGAATAGATAAATGGACTTAGAATTATTATTAGTAATAAAATTGAAAAGGATTTTAATTTCATATTTTTAATTGTTATTCAAACTTTTTTGCCCACATTGTTTTTGCAAGTTTTCCGCTATACATATATTTGTCTAGTAGTTTATTTTTTTTAGCAAGTTCTTTTTTCTTTCTATGTTCTTCTAAAAATAAATTAATTTTCTCAATTAGGATTGCCTTAATTTCACCAGAGAGCATTTCACCTGATTCGTAGGATTTTTTAATTTGTTCTATTTTATTATCATCTTCTTCAAATAAATAATACAACCATTGGTACGCTACATCAATACTTGTATCACCTCCTCTTTTTCTGTGTTCTTCTAGAGTTGCTTTTCCTCCTGAGAACGCGTATTTATTAACTTTTTTTTTAACAACTGATGGTTCGTCTGTCAAAAGAATTGCCTTATCTGGTTGTGATGCTGACATCTTTCCTTCTGGTCCTGTTAATGCTGTTAGAAATTTGGATAGGATAGTTGAGCATTTGAAATAGCCTAAACCTTGAGCATAATCTCTTTGTAATCTAAAGTATGGATCTTGATCTATAGCGCAAGGAATTACACAAGGATTTTTTTCAAAAAAGGTTGGAATTATTTGAAGTACAGGATAATTTATCATACCGACATTTGAATCATTTGAAAATCCAAATGTGTTTCTAGCTTGGGAATATGTGATTTTTTTTGCTGTTTCAAGATATAATGGAAACATTACTTTGATGAATTCACTATTTCTAAAAATAAAAGTTTTATCTGGGTTGAAACCTATTGCTGATATATCTTCTAAATCTATTTTTGCTAATTCATTAATTTTTTTTCTTGTTAAATCTTTTTTGAATAAAAATTTTTCATCATCTGGAATTTGAATATACAAATTACAATCAAATATTTCTTGTAGATATTTTGTGAATAAGAACGGAATTAAATGTCCAATATGCATACTTCCTCCTGGTGCTCTACCAGTGTATAGAAAAAAAGGTTTACCTTTCTCATACATTTCTAGTGCTTTTTCAAAATCTCGATGTGAAAAAAATAACTCTCTTTTAAGGTAGAGATGGTAAGAAATTCCTTTCTTTTTTGATAATTCTTGAATTTTTTTTTTTATTTCATTTGATAGTTTGTTTACACCGAATTCTTTGATTAATTTATCATAATCAACTTTTCCTTCAACCTCCCAAGGTGTAACTTTATTATTTGTCATACTTTATCTTTATGAAAATTATTTATAAATGTATTTATAATCTGAGTTGTTAAAAGTTTAATACTTTGCTTTGTTACTCCTATACTATATGAAAAATATATTTAAAATACTATTGTGCTTGTTTACTATGAAAATGAATTCAAATAGAAAAGGGGCTGTTGAAATGAGTCTTAATTTAATTATTATGTTAATTATTGGTATTGTAGTTTTAGGACTAGTTATAGGATTTGTTAACAGTCTTGTTAACAAAGGTAAGGGGACTTTTGAGAATCAAATTGGTGAACAAGACCAGTTAAAATTAGATGAAGTATCAAATTGTAAAGATAATTTATGTATTTTACCTAAACCTACTGTAACTGTTAGAAAAGGTGAGCAAAATAAAGTTTATATTAAAGTTAGAAATGTTGGTGATACGAATATGAATTGTAATCCAGGTTTATTACTTCCAGAGGGAGATTGTAGAATTAATGTGTTTATAATTAGTGGTTCTGAGCCAAATACAAACCTTTTTGCTTCAACGGCAGGTGATAACGCTAAATTTACTTTAGAAGGTCAAGGTTTTGTTGCACTACAATCAGGAACTGAGGCAAGTCGTATGTATACTATTAATCCTGGAACTTCAGTTTTACCAGGAACTTATTATGTTACAATAGGTCTTGATGCAACTGATAATGATGATGTTTCAACATATCAATCTCCTATTGTTTTAACACTACAAGTTGAGTAAAATGAATTTCAAAAGATTATTTTTCCCTTTTTCTATTATTTTTTTGATATTTTTATCTGCTTGTTCTGGACCAGTTGATTGTTCTAGTCAAGACACTAGTTATGTTAAATACACTTATGATTCTGAGCAAGAGTTGTGTGTTGTAAGTAATCAAATTCAAAAAGATGTTTGTGGAAATGGAATTATTGAAGATGGAGAGAGTTTTTGTTCTTGCGCAAAGGATGTTCCTAAAGTTCATCCAACTCTAGGGTGTAATGGGGAGGAAGGAGAATATTTAGAATACACTTGTAGTTCTGAACAAACTTGTGTTTTAGCTCAAAATAAACAAATTGTAGAGCAAACTAAATCTCTTGAGTTTAAAAATTCTGATGTTGTCTTCTCAGCAAGAGTTAATTTGAATAAGCCTTTTATTCAAAATTTATATAATGAAAATAAAGTTGTTCTTGATATTGAACTTTTGAAATTACCGCAAACTTCTTCAAGAATTTCAGGGATTATTATTGATGAGATATTAATTGAGAATTCACAGGGAATTATTTATTCATCTAATGTTTTGAATAAGGCTTTTACGACTTTAGGTTCAAAGCAAGATAATCTTGAATTTTCTTTATCTGATACGACTAAATACAAATCTTCAGAATCATTGAAGTTTAAGGTTTTGGTTTCATATACTAAAGAGTTTTTAGATTCAAAAGGAGCTGTTACAAAAACTGAAAATAAAGTTGAGACTTTAACTGCAAGTTTAGGAACTTGGGAAATTGTTAACCCTAACTTTTTAGATTAGTTAGTTTTGATGAGACCTCAATGTTTTTAAATAACATTATTTTAATATAAATATGATTAAGTTTTATAACTCTTTAACTAGAAAAAAAGAAATTTTTAAACCAATTGAAAAAGGTAAAGTTAAGATTTATTCTTGTGGTCCAACTGTTTATTCTACTCAACATATTGGAAATATGAGGGCAATGATTTTCTCTGATATTTTAAAAAGGACATTGAGACATTTTAATTATGAAGTTTTAGATGTTATTAATATTACTGATGTTGGGCATTTAGTTTCTGATTCTGATTTTGGAGAAGATAAAATGTTAAAAGCATCTATTAAGGAAAAAAAAGATCCTTATGAGATAGCTAAGTTTTATGAAAAATTATTTGTTGAAGATTTAAACAGATTAAATGTTATTTTACCAAAATATTTGCCGAGGGCAACGGAACATATTAAAGAACAAATTAAATTAATTGAAGAATTGGAAAAAAAAGGTATTGCTTATGTAACTTCTGATGGAGTTTATTTTGATGTTTCAAAGTTTAAAGATTATGGTAAATTATCTGGACAAAAACTATCAGATAAAAAATCTGGAGCAAGAGTTGAAGTTGATTCTGAAAAAAGAAATCCTCAAGATTTTTCATTATGGAAGTTTTTAAGGGGGGAGAATATTAATCACATAATGAAATGGGAATCTCCTTGGGGGATTGGATTTCCAGGTTGGCACATTGAATGTTCTGCAATGTCTGAAAAATATTTAGGAACTCATTTTGATATTCATACTGGGGGGATTGAACATATTCCTATTCATCACGAAAATGAAATTGCCCAAAATACTTGTTCACATGGAATAAAAGTAAATTATTGGATACATAATGATCACCTTCAAGTTGATTCAGAGAAAATGTCAAAATCTTTGGGAAATGTTTATTATATTTCTGATTTTATTGAAAAAGGATATTCTCCAATCGCTTTTCGTGAAGTTTGTTTGAGAACTCATTATAGAAAAAATTTAAATTTTACTTTTGCTTCATTAGCTGCTGGTCAAAATAATGTTGATAAAATTAATGATTTTTATTCTACCTTTAAAAATCTTAAAGTAAACTCTGAGAAAGATGTTTTAAAACCAATTTATGATAATTATTTAAAGGAGTTTAATCTGGCTATTGAGGATGATTTGAATACTCCTAAAGCTCTTGCGGCACTTTATGAATTTAAAAACTATGTTAATAAAACTAGGTTGTATTCTAAATGTGATATTGAATTAGTAATTAAATTTTTAGAAGAAACAGATGAAGTTTTAGGGCTTTTAGAAAAAGAGGAAAAAATTCCTGCTAAAGTTATTAAACTTGCAAAAGAGAGAGTTAAGGCAAGAGAGAATAAAGATTTTAAATTGTCTGATGAACTACGTGATAAGATTAAAGATTTAGGTTATATTGTTCGTGATTCTAAAGAAAGTAAAGATGGTTATATCTTGGATAGGGTTTAATTTGGGTTAGAAAATGCATACAATATATATAAAAACTTATGATTGGTTAATTGATTTAACTTCTGATGAAATTTTTGATTTAACAAATTTTGAATCAAAAGCAATTTCTGATTCAATTTTAGAGATTAAAGTTGATGATAAAGATGATAAAATTTTATTTAATTTAGTTTATGAATTAGTTTATTATTCAAGAACAATTGAGAATATTTATTTAAAGGTTGAATCACAAAATAGTTTTTTTTCTATGCCTAAAATTGATATGGATTTAAATGGCAAGAAAATTAAAGTCTATGATTTAGTTGGTTTTGATTTATCGAAGCGTGAATATAAAATTAATTTGAATTCTGATTCAATTAATCCACTTATTATTAATAGTTGTTTTTATTTGCTAGGTCTTGATGAGGAAGATAAATATTCAATTACTGATTTATCTGCAGGTTTTGGAGATGTGATTTTAGAGGCATCACTATTTAATCCTAGAAAGGCACTTAATGTTAAAGAGAGACATAGCTTAAATATTTATAAGGGTTTTAAACATATGAGTGTTAATGTTCCTAAGAGTCAGATTGATAGAAATAAATACAATGCCGTTGTTCAATCGGATAAAGATTTTTCAAAGCTTCGTGAGAATTTAAATAAATCTCCTGAGAAAATTAAAGTTTCAAAGTTTGAATTAGACTGGATTGATGTTAAATTTAAAGAGGAACAATTTGATTTTGTGATAACCTCACTTCCAATTTTTAAAGAAGATAGTGTTCGTGATAAATTTTTAGATCAGTTTTTTTATCAAGCTGAGTATATTTGTAAAAATGCAATTTGTGTTATTTCAAGAGAAAAAATTGATAAGAAATACTATGAGAAACACGAGCTTGAACTTGAAGATTCAGAAGTTATTGTATTAAATGGTGTTAGTTATTATATTTATATTATTAGTTAATACAAAGTTTTAAAAGTTATTTTATTGAGATTTTAGTATGTTTGTTGGTAATAAAGCCATTGGTCCTGTTATAGCTAGTGGTTTACTTTTAGTTGTTGCAATTGTTGCCGTAGTTAGTTTTCAAACTTGGTTTAATACTTATTCTAGTAATATTTTTGGTGATGTCGAAGTTCAGTCTGGAGATAGCGTTAGTAGTTCTAATATTGATAGTATAATTGATGGAACTCTTTATTTTATGAATTCAGGAACAAGTAATATTACAATTAGTAGTATTAGGGTTGGTGGTGTTAGTTGTAATGTTTCGCAGAGTTTATCTCCTGGTGTTAGCTCTATCGATGTAAGTAGTTGTGTTAACGGAACAAGTGGTTCTAATGAAGTTGTTGTAATTTCAAATCAAAAAGTGTTTAGTAAGAAATTGTATTTGACAAATCAAATCACAAGTTCATCTAGCAATTCTAGTTCAGGTAATATTAGTTTGACTTTTTCAACAAATACTAGTTATATTTACAATGGTTCTAGTATAAATTTAAGTTGGACATCTAATGGTGCTGATAGTTGTAGCGGTAGTGGTTATTGGAGTGGAAGTAAAACAATTAACAGTAGTGAAGTTCTTAGTCCAACTGAAAATTCAAGTTATACTTTAACTTGTGACTCTGTTTCTTCAACTTTAAATGTCTCAGTTTTCCAATATAATGATTATAGATATTTTCGTTTAAATATTACTGCTAATAATGGAGATTCTTATACGGCTCTTGTAGAGATGATGTTATTTGATAATGGGATTGAATATCCAACTTCTAATATGACTACAAATTCATTACCCTCACCACTTGTAGCTTCAGCATCTACTGAAAATGGGGGTACTCAAGCAGCATTTGTTGCTTTTGATGGAGATTTAACAAATCCACCAGGTTGGCATACCTCTGTAGGTCAAACTTCAGGGTGGGTGACAATAGATTTAGGTTCTGGAAATACAATTGCTCCTAATATTTTAACATTAATTGGATTAGGTGATAGTTTTAGTAGAGATCCTAGAGATTTTAAAATCTTAGCATCTAATACTGGTTCTTTTAGTGGAGAAGAAGACACATTACTTGATGTTTCAGGAGAAACATCTTGGACTGCAAATGTTCCTAAAAATTTTACTGTTACAAATGCTCCACAAGAAGTGATTATTAATTTTACTGCAAATAATTCCATGATCTATGGGGGAAATAATTCAATATCACTTAATTGGACTTCAGAGTATTCAGATTACTGTTTAGCTAGTGGAGATTGGAGTGGAACTCTTAATAGTTCAGGAAGTCAAATTGTTTACACAGATGTAACTAAAACTTATAATATTGGTTGTTATAGTGGATTAAGGTCTTCTAGTGATTCAATTACTGTAAATGCTGGTTATAGGTATTTTCGTTTGAATATAAGTTCTAATAATGGAGATTCTTATACAGCTATTGCTGAAATGATGTTATTTGAAAATGGAATTGAATATCCAACTTCTAATATGACATCTAATTCATTGCCTTCACCATTAGTAGCGTCAGCATCAAGTGCAAATAGTGGTGGTCAAGCAGCATACATTGCTTTTGATGGGGATTTAACCGATCCTGCTTCTTGGCATACTAGTGTTCAGAGTTATGGTTGGCTTGAAATTGACTTAGGTTCTGGAAATCAGATTGTACCTACTAATATATTATTAATACCTCAAGGAAATCCTAGAGCTCCACAAGATTTCAAACTTTTAGCATCTAATATTGGAGATTTTACAGGAGAAGAAGTAACTTTACTTGATGTTACAGGTGAGTCATCTTGGACTGGAAATGTTGCTAAGAATTTTACTTTGACTTATCCTTAAAACTATACTAAAAAATGATATTAAATATATTTACAGATGGTGCATCAAAGGGAAACCCTGGAAAAGCAGGCGCTGGAGTTGCAATTTATTCTAAGGGAGATTTAGTTGATACTATTTCTTCTTATTTGGGTATTAAAACTAATAATGAGGCTGAGTATTTTGCTTTAATTCGAGCTTTAGAGTGGATTGATGAAAAGAAGAAAAAAGGCATTAGGATTGAGAGGGTTAATGTATTTGCTGATTCTCAATTAGTTGTTAAACAGATGAAAGGAGAGTATAAAGTTAAGGCTGAAAAGGTAATTCCATTATACGAATACGCAAAGAGTTTGTGTGAGGGTCTAGAGATTAAATTTAATTGGATAAGGCGAGAAGAGAATAGTGTTGCTGATGAACTTGCAAATAAAGCCTTAGAGTAGTATTAATATATATTTATTCTAACTCAATATAATCGGGTTTTTTCTTTTTAGGGTCTTTTTCTTCAGGCTTGAATTTGGATTTAAAGTTATCAATTTTTTCTTTAAGAGTTGTTTTGTTTTTGATATTAAATTTAAGTTTTTTATTCCTTGGTGTTATTCTTCGTAGAGTTGATTTAAGTCCGTATTTATCATCTTTTTTCATCTTTTTTTTTTTGTTGCTATCAAGTTTTTCACTTATTTTTTTAACAATTTCATCTCTTTTAAATACTGAGTAAATCCCTACTAATAGTGAAATAATTCCCATTGTAATTACTACAATTGAGCTATCTTTGAAGATTAAAACGATTATAAAATAAATTGCTAAAATAACAATTAATGTGAAAAAATAGAGATATAGATGTAATTTTTTGTAATGTGAATTTTGTAATAGAAAATCTACATTTTTTCTAACGACTTTTCGTCTTCCTAACATAACTTCATTAAACTCTTTTCATTTTTAAAGCTTTTCATAGGTCTATTTTTAAGGAATTTCGGCCTATGTGCTAAACTAGTTGTAATGTTCTCATTTAAATTATGTTTATAAATGATTATCATTATATAATTGTTATGGTATTTGGTAAAAAAAAAGTAGTTGATTATAATAAGTTAAGTACTGATCTTCATAAGAAGATTAATGGAAAATTAGAGATGCACTCTAAAGTTAAAGTTTCAAATAAAGTTGATTTAAGTATTGCTTATTCTCCAGGTATTGCTGGGCCTTGTCTTGCAATTCAAAAGAACCCTGATTTAGTTCGTGATTTAGTTATGAATGGTAAGACTGTTGCTGTAATTACAGATGGTAGCGCAGTTTTAGGACTCGGAGATATTGGTCCTAAGGCATCACTTCCTGTTATGGAAGGAAAATGTGTTTTATTTAAGAGATTTAGTGGTTTAAATGCTTTTCCTATTGCTTTAAACACACAAAATGTAGATGAGTTTGTTAAAACTGTTGAGATGCTTGCGCCAAGTTTTGGAGGAATTAATTTAGAAGATATTTCAGCTCCAAGATGTTTTGAGATTGAAGAAAGGTTAAAGAAGAGTCTAGATATTCCTGTTTTTCATGATGATCAACACGGAACAGCAATTGTTGTTCTTGCTGGAATTATCAATAGTTTGAAATTACTTAAAAAAGATAAGGCTAAAGTTAAAGTTGTTATGAATGGTGCTGGTGCTGGTGGAATTGCAACAGTTAAACTTTTACATTTGTATGGAATAAAGAACATTGTTGTTTGCGATTCTAAAGGTATTATTTCAAAGGATAGAAAGGATTTAAATTCAACAAAAGTTGAACTTCTTAAAATTATCAATAAGGATAATTTATCGGGATCTCTTTTGGATGCACTTGTTGATTGTGATATTTTTATTGGTCTTTCAAAAGGTAATTTACTTGGAGAAAAAGAAATTAAACCAATGAACAAAGATCCAGTTGTTTTTGCTCTAGCCAATCCAACTCCTGAGATTTCTCCACCTCTTGCTAAGAAATTAGGTGTTAAAATTATTGGAACGGGAAGATCTGATTTTCCAAATCAAATTAACAATAGTTTGGTTTTTCCTGGAATTTTCAAAGGAGCAATTGATTATAGAGCTAAAGGGATCACAGATGATATGAAAATTGGTGCAGCAAAAGCGCTTGCAGCGCTTGTTAAGAAACCTACTTTTGATAAAGTAATTCCTGGTCCATTTGATAAGGGAGTATGTACGGCGGTTAGCGAGTCTGTTAAAAAGTATGTTTAGATAAATTTATTCTAAACCTTTATATATGACCTTTATTTAATATTGTTATGGTAAATGTAGATGATGCTTTTGAAGTTAAGTATAAGAAAGGTGGAGAGAGTTTTGAAGTTCTAGTTGATTTTGATAAATTAGAAGAGTTCAAGAAAAAACCAGATTCTATTTCAATTTACGATGTTCTTGCTGATGTTAAAATATTTAAAGATCAAAGAAAAGGAGATGAGATTTCAGATTCTGATTTAAAAAAAGCTTTTGGTAGTAAAAGTAATGATGAAGTTCTTAAAGAAATCTTATTAGAAGGAGAGTGTCAAATTCCAACAGCTTTTTTAAATAAATTACGTGAAGAAAAGAAATTACAGGTTATTAATTATATTTGTGAGAATGCAATTAATCCTACTACAAAGTCTAAGTATACAAGTACAATGCTAACATCAGAAGTTGAGAAGTTGAGATTTAATTTTAAATACGATATTGATTATAAAACTCAGGCAAAAGAAGTTTTAGAGATATTAAAGAAAGTTATGCCAATTGTTATTTCAAGAATTAAAGTTATTTTAAAGGTTCCACCTCAATACAGCGGAGCATTTTACGGTAATTTTAGAAAGTTTGGGAGCATTTCTAAAGAGTTTTACGATGATAATGGGTTTTTACATATGCATATTGAAGTTAATGAGAGTATACTTGACGAAGTGTTGAGTTATGTTAAAAACAACTCAAATAATGAGTCTGAGTATTATATTGATAAAAATTAATTAATTTGATTTTATTGTATATTTATCAGTTGTCATATTTGTAAAATCTGTTTTTTCATCTGCTATTACATCAATAAAAATTGCACCTTGTGCATATGCTCTTCTAAAATCACTTCCTGAAATACCAATTTTACTAAAATCACTACCTCTAATGTCTTTTGCTTGAAAGTCTAATTCACTTAAATCTTTTTCACCAGTAAATCTCATACAATAATATCTAATGTCTTTACCAGTTACAGAAACAATCATCTCCCTTACTTTTTCAGTTGGTATTTCCCATAAAGCTTCAATACCATTATACATACATTTTCCTGTTTTTTTATCGTATTGCGGTCTATCAGTTAAGTTGTATTCTACTCTTATTGGTTTAGAAGTGGTTTTTGATTGTTCTATAATTACTGGAGATTCAATTTTTGCTTCAAGAGAATTTGGATTTGAAGTTGTCTCTTGTATTTCTTCTATTTTCTGAAGAGTTAATTCTTGAGTTGGTCTTCTATCTACAGAAGAGAGATTTTGAATATATAACATAACTGCTAAAAGTCCACAACTTCCTAAAGCAAGAGAAGTGACCATTTTAACTAAATATTTATCATCGTTTGATAATTTCATTAATAATATGAATAGATGTATTTATTTAAATCTTAACAAGATTTTCATATGTTAGGGAATAAACTTTATAAAGGGTTATTTTTTCAAATAATTTATAGAAAAATGCTTGCAAGATTATATGGAAAATCGGATGTGTATGAATTTAAGGTGGAGATTTTTGGTGATATTAAAACATTTGATTTTCTAAAAGTTAAACATTATGATTGTGGAGATGTTTTAACACAAGTAATTAACATAACAAGAGATTCAGACAAATTAATTGGTAGTTGTAAAGTTATTGGATATCGTGATTCTGGTATTTTAAAGAATATTAGAACACCTTTTTCAAATGATGCTGATATTGAAATTGCAGATGATAAATTTATTGAGAAAGTAGTTGATTTAAATATAGATAATAAAAGTTTTATTGGAGTACTTGAGCATCATCCTGAATTAAAAATAAGTCTTGATTTGAAAAAAACAATTACAAAACATATTGCAATTCTGGCTAAATCCGGTGCTGGAAAGTCTTATACTGTTGGTGTTATTTTAGAGGAAGTTATGAAGAAAAATATTCCTATTGTAATTCTTGATCCTCATAATGAATATTCAACTTTAAAGTATCCAAATTCAGAGAAAAAGGATTTGAAGAGACTAGAGAAATTTGGACTTAGTCCTGAAGGTTTTTTAGAAAGAGTTAAAGAGTATTCGCCTGATACTGAAAATAATCCTCAATGTGAAGGAATAACTCTTGATATTAACAAATTGAAACCACACGATTTAGTGGATTCACTTCCTCAGAAATTGAGTCCAGCTCAGCAAAATATTATTTTTAATATTTTAAGTAATTCAGTTAATGGAATTAATATTGATGAGTTGATTTTTAATATCTCAAATGAAGAGTCAAGTTCTAAATGGTCACTTATTACGATGCTTGAACAATTAAAGAAATTAAAATTATTCTCTTCTAACCCAACTCCACTTACAGAAATTGTAAAGTACAAGAGAACATCTATTATCTCACTTAAGGGAGTAGAGCCTTACGTTGCTGAAACTTTTGTTGCAGGACTTTTAAGAGATTTATTTGAAGCAAGAAAAAAAGAAGAGATACCTCCTTTTTTACTTGTACTTGAAGAGGCGCATAATTTTTGTCCTGAGAGAAGTATGGGAGAAACTAAGGCATCCAAAGTTATTAGGATAATTGCGGGTGAAGGTCGTAAATTTGGTCTTGGTTTATGCTGTATTTCACAAAGACCTGCTAAAGTTGATAAGAACGTTATTTCACAGTGTTCAACACAAATTCTTCTTAAGATGACAAACCCTAATGATTTGAAATCAGTAATTGCATCAAGTGAAGGTGTATCAAGTGAGAGTGAGAATGAGATTCAAAAGCTTAATATTGGGACTTGTCTTTTAACTGGTGTTATTGATATTCCTCTTAAAGTTAATATTCGTCCAAGAATTTCAAAGCATGGTGGTGAAACTGTTGATATTACTTTGCCTTATGAAATAGATGATAATGGAAATGAAATTGGAGACTCAATTTCTTATGGTGGTAAATTTGATGAGAATGATGATGAATCTGAACAGAGGGAAAGAGTTTCTGAATCTAAAAAACAAAATGAGACTAAAAGTGGTTTTAAAAGAGGAGACAATGATGAGTTTATTCAACACGTTGCACCAGAAGTTGACATCGATGATGCTAAAGCAATGCTTGATACGGATGAAGTTGAGATTCAATTAGTTCCTGCCTCTATTATTAAATTTAGAACTAATGATAATAAGGAAGTTAGTATTTTATATGATAGAGTTAACAAACAGATAATTAAGAATTTATTTCCATATGAGGGAATTTCTGCAAATGTTGATTTATCTAGTTTATCAGAGTCTGAAAAAAATATTTTATCACAAATTTTAAAGCTTGAGAATAGATTTAACCCTGCTGAACTTTTACTTAAAACAAATATTATGTTTAATGAAATTATGAGAGTTTGTGAATCGCTTGCTACAAAAGGAATTTTAAAAAAAGTTGAAAAGCAATTTGAATTACATAAGGTTTCTTTTGTTAAAGAAATTGAAAATATGAATTTTTATGGAAATCAAAAATTTGAAGAGATTTCTTATGATAAAAAACTTGCTGAAACTATCAGTGAATCCGATGCCACTAAATTATTCTCTATGTTTGGTAAAGTAGAAAATATTAAAGAAATCTTTATTTTACGTTACGTTGGGAAATAATAGACTATTGTTTTCATAAGAATCTTTGATTGTTGTTATGTTGAAAGTAAATATAATAGATTTATTTTATATCCTAAGTTTTTTAAATATACACTTCTTCTTTAAAATTTAATATGTCTTTAGAAAAGTCCATAAGTAGGGAAGTTAGTCTTGCTAATTTTAGAAAGTATTATTCTGATAGTTTAGCTAGTAATGCTTCAAATATTTTAGTTTCTGGAGTTTTATTAACTGCTGCTATATATTTAGATAAATCTATAGACTTACAATTACCTGAAAATGTTAAAAACCTTTTTGTATACGGAAACTTTGCAGGTATTTTTTCATTTTTAGGATATAATTCTTACCAAATTTACAGAAAAACAAGATTATTAATGATTACAAAATAAATTTAGTTTACTATTTCTCCCCAAATAATAATACAAAGTTATTTTAAATGAATTTGGTAATTATAGTTTATGGATGATGATAATTTAGATCAGAATTTTTTTAATTATGGGAGTATTTTTCCAATTATTCTTTTTATTATGGGTATGCTTGAGATTTATTATTTTGCATCAAAGTCTTATGGTGAAGGTTTTTTAACTATGATAGGTGCATTTATTGTTTATATTTTAACTTATTTTATAGGTAAAAATAATGACATACAATTATCTAAATTTAATAGACTACTTGAGAATCATGGTGTTTTTATGGCGTTTGGACTTTCATCAATTGTTTTTGGAGTTGTATTTTATAGTGATTTAAATTCTTATATTGTATTACTTGTTGTTTACTTTTTTGCATTAGCCTCACTTTTATCAACTGCGAGAAATTGGATTTTAGAGAAGTCTCATAGTAATGGTTGGCCACTTCCATTTAATGGATTGTTTTTACCTTTTGTATATTATGTTTATGCTTTTTATTTACAGGCGATGGGAGGTTCTATATTTTTATTTTATTTTGTTATAGTTGGAGTTCTTGCAACAACTAATTATAATTTTACTAATTTTCAGAAAAGAATTAGCACAGAAAATGATTCTGATGGTGATGAAGACCAATAAAATGGTAAAAGACGAAGAAAAAAATTCAAATGAATCTCTAATGCATCTTATTACAGGATTAACTTTTGGTTTAGTTTTTGGGATATTAGGAAATTTAATTATTTTATTAGCAGATAAATTATTTTTTAGATTTTATTCTGATAAAATTTTAATTATTATTTTTGGTTTTTCTAATTTATTTTTGTTAATTTTACTATTATTTATTTCTTATTTGTATTTAAATTTAAAAAAAAGTTTAAAATAAATTTAAGATTTTCAGAAATTAACAATTCTTAAACATCACAAATCTCTTAACTGCCTCGCAATTAGTTTTAACTATAACTTGACATATTCAAAGTTTCTAGTTCTTTCTTAGGATTTTTCATATCTTTTTCAATTTCTTGATAGTGTTTTTGTAATTCTATATTTACACTTGGTTTGATTACTTTCATAGCCTCGTCAAAGTCTTTCTCATCGATTTCTTCAGCTTTAATATCTCTTCGAAGGGCGATTAATCCTGCTTCACGAGTAAGAGCGTCTAAATCTGCTCCAACGTATCCTTCTGTTTTACTTGCAAGTAATTTAATTAATTTTTCTTTATCTCCTTTAATTGGACTTCTGTTTAGATAAATATTAAGTATGGATTCTCTAGCTTCTAAATTTGGAATATCAACTAAAACTAATTTGTCAAATCTTCCCGGTCTTAAAAGTGCAGGGTCAATTAATCCTGGTCTATTTGTTGCAGCAAGAACTTTAACATTTACCAAGTCTTCAAGTCCATCAATTTCAGTTAAGATTTGATTAACCATTGTATCAGTTGATTTTCCACGATCTCCACCTAGTCTTGTTCCTGCAATTGCATCGAATTCATCAAAGAACAAAATACTTGGAGAGTTTTGTCTTGCTTTTTGAAATAGTTTTCTAATTGCCTTTTCACTCTCACCAACATATTTGTTAATGATTTCAGGCCCTTTCACATAAATAAAATTACAAGATGTCTCTGTTGCAACAGCTTTTGCAAGAAGTGTTTTTCCTGTTCCTGGTGGACCGTATAATAAAATACCTTTAGGAGCTTTAATTCCCAATCTCTTAAATGCCTCTGGATTTTTTAGTGGCCATTCAACCATTTCAGCTAATTGTTGTTTTAAGTTCTCAAGACCACCAATATCACTCCATTTAACATGGGGTACTTCTACCATAAACTCACGCATGGCAGAAGGTCTAATTACTTTTAGCGCTTCTGCGAAATCGTCTTGAGTAATTTCAAGTTTACTTAAAATATCTGGAGAAATTTCTTCTTTTTCATTAAATGTCATATCGGGAAAATGCCTTCTTAAAACATTAAAAGCTGCTTCTTTAACAAGTGCTTCTAAATCTGCACCTGCAAATCCGTGAGTTGTTCTTGCCATTACTTGTAGAGTTTTTTCTGAATCTTTTTTACGAACAATTTCAACAACTTCTTCAGGCATTAGTTTTAGGGCTTCATATTTACTTTTTTTAAATGCATCTTTGATTTTACCTATGTCTATTTTTTCTTTGTTTTTATCATCAAGTTTTTTGATAAAATTATTAAGACTTACTTCATATTTTTTAAACTCATTTGGAACTTCAAGTGGCATTCCTCTTGTGTGAATTTTTAAAATTTCTAATCTATCATCTTCTTTTGGAACACCAATTTCTAATTCGCGATCAAATCTTCCTGGTCTTCTTAATGCTTCATCAAGAGCATCAGGTCTGTTTGTTGCAGCAATAACAATTACTTTATTACTCTTATTTAGTCCATCCATTAATGTTAAAAGCTGAGCTACAATTCTTTTTTCAGTTTCACCTTGAACTTCTTCTCTTTTAGCAGCGATTGCATCAATTTCATCAATAAAGATAATTGATGGAGAATCTTTTTCTGCTTTTTCAAATAATTCTCTTAGTTTCTTCTCTGACTCTCCATAGAATTTATTTACAATCTCTGGAGCTGATATTGAGTAAAAACTAGCCTCAGTTTCATTTGCAATTGCTCTTGCTAGAAGTGTTTTACCAGTTCCTGGTGGACCGTATAATAAAATTCCTTTTGGGGGGTTGATTCCTAATTGGGCAAAAATTTCTGGATGTCTTAATGGAAGTTCAACAAGTTCTCTAATTTTTGCTAATTGAGATTTCAAACCACCAATATCTTCGTAGTTAACACCTGCCTCTAATTCTTCTTCAGGTTTATTTGTTATTTCAATAATTGTTTGTGGTCCAATTACAAGAGCACCACCTTGTGGTTTTGCATTTGTTACTTTGAATTTAGCACTATTCACATTAAAACCTAAAAAATCTACTTCAATTGCGTTAAATAAATCAATTGCGAAAGGATTATTTGAAGAGAATTGAACTCTTTTATCGGGTCCACTACTTCCAATTGTAATGATATCACCTTGCATAATTGGTTTTCTTAGAAGTCCTTTTTTAATTGTATTTAGAGTTGTTGGATGCATTGCAAATTCTTGCATAGGGGATAATACTACTTTTTGAGCTTCTTTTAATTCAGGTTTGAATACTTTAACTTGTTCTCCAACACTAACTTTAGCGTTTTTACGAATAATTCCATCCATACGAACAATTTCAAGTCCTAAATCACTAGGATATGCTCTATCAACAATTGCAATTGTCTCACGTTCTCCCTTAATTCCTACTGCTTCACCAACACTTAATCCTAATTGTCTCATAATTGCACTATCAATTCTAACGATTCCTCTATTAACATCGTCTTGATGTGCTTCTGCCACCTTTAATTTTACATCCTCTGTCATAATCTATAAATAGAATTTCAAGTTTATAAAAGTTTTGTTGTGGTGAAGATGTTATACAAGAATACAGGAACTAAGTATCTAATATAAATATTTGATTTCTTATTTATAAGATTTGAAAGTTGTTTTTAATAAAATTAAGAAAAAATTAAAATATTTTATAAATATTGAAAAAATCATCAGAAAGATTTATATAATTGTATATACTTATACAATTATGGAAGTTTTACATTACCCTAGGTTAGATACAATTATTATGGTTGAAGATACTATTAAAAATTTAGATTATTATCCAAATAGGAAAGAATTATGGCTGTCTTTGCCTAAAAAAGTACAATACCAAACATTTAAGATAATAATTGAATATCTTAGAGATTCAAATAAAATAATTTTTGATAAAAACAGAATTATGTGGACATTTAATCCTGAATTATTAAAAAAATCTGTTGAGGTTAAATTTTAACGAGTGATGGAAAATTTAAAGTAAAGTTTATTGATGAATCTTTGAATGAGTCTTTAGAAAAACTTAAGAAAGGAAAATCTTTTGAAAATACACTTTATCAATTAATAGTTAATGGTATAAAATATATTCAAATTCATCCAACTGATTCAATAATTGTTAAAAAGAAGCAAATTCCAAAAATTTATATTAAGAAATATAGAATAGACAATTTAAGAATTTTAAAGCTTAACAAGGATTGGAGATTAATTTATACTATTGTTTCAGATGAGATTCAAATTGTAAGTATTGTTTTAGAATGGTTAGACCATAAAAGTTATGAGAAAAGATTTAATTATAAAGTGAGATAACTTTTTCTTTTTTTTATAGAAACAATCTAATTATGATTAATAAAATACTATTTCCAGTTATTAGTGTGAAAATTCCTGCTGAGAATAGATAGAGTGTAAAAGGACTATAGTATTTTTTTTTACTTTTCTCACTGTGCTGCGCTAAATTTGAGATTAGATTTATTAATAATTTAATTATTAAAATTATTACAAACCCGAAGATGAATGTGAAACTTTTATTGAGAAATACCAGTAGTGCTAAAAGAACAAAACTAAAGATTAATTCAAAATCGTCATGTGCTGAATCAAGATATTTTCTTAATTGTTTTTTAGCTAAATTAACTAAAATTAGAATTCCTATAAATACTAGTAATAAAAGGTATACATTTGAAAGGTCTATATTTAGAAATAGGAATATTAATCTTACAAATACAAATGCAAAAAGTATAATTAGAGTTTCTTCAAGTAAATCTATTTTTCTAATTATTTGAAGTTTATCTTTTTTCTTAGTTCTAATTAATGTCACTAGTGTTATAGTTATTAAATAAAAGACCATAAGATTAACTATAAAATTTAAAATATATGTTGATTCTCCATATGCAATTAATAACAATGATATTCCTGCAAAAATTTTTCCATCAGCAGCGCCCCAAATTCCTTTTTTATAAACGTAAAATGATCCTAGAATCGTTAAAATAATTATAATAAAATCAAACCAAACATATTTTGGTAGTGATGCTAAAAATAAAGCAAAAGAAATTAAAAAGAAAGGAAAGGTTAGATTATTTGATACTTTTCTTTCTTTAAAATCAGACTTAATTGAAAAAAATCCAAAACCTATTGTAAGCAAAAGAATTACAATTAAGTGTATATCCATATATTAGAATTAAAAGGATAATTTATAAATATTGTTTTTATATTAATCAGAATAAAAATTAGTTAGAATTAAAGTAATTCTAAAATTTCAGCCTTAATAGCTGATTTTCCACCTCTAGGGACAGAAACAACTTCGTTGCATTTAGTACATTTAATTTCAGTTGCGCTTTTACCAAAAATAGTCATTTCATGACCACATTCATGGCATTTTATCTTTACAAATCCGTAGTTAGTATTAGTTTTCATTTTTAACGATATGATTTTTGTCTCTTAGCTCTCGCATGTGAGTTATTTGGTTTCTTCATTTCTTTGAATCTAGTATCTGATACAAGTAAACTTCTATCATATTCTAGGAATTGTTTTTTAATTTCTTCTTTACCAGTAATTTCTACAATTGCTCTTGCGATTGCTTGTCTCATAGCTTCAGCTTGGGAATTATTTCCACCACCTAAAACATTAATCTTAATGTCGTAGCTAGTTTCTAATCCTGAGATAACTAATGGTTCACGAACCTTTAATTCAACAATATTAGAATTTACATAAGCTGCTAAATCTTGATTATTAACAATAAGTTTTCCTGATCCTTTCTTAACAGTTGCTCTTGCAATACTTGTTTTTCTTTTTCCAGTTGTTTGTACTATATTTTCTTTAACCATTTTTATTCACCTTGTTTAGTATATCCTAATACTAATGAAATTTCTCCTACCTTTGTATAGTAAAATACACTTGCACTATCCATTTTAGCTGATGTAATTTCTTCTTTAGGTGCACTAATTAATGTACTTGGAGTTGAATTATAACATTTTAATCTCTTAAATGCTTCAGCTCCTCTTTGATTTTTGTAGGGAAGCATGTTTCTAAATGCTCTTTTAACAATATCACTTGGTGCTCTTGAATAGTATGGTCCTTGTTTAATTACTTTATTTGTAATTTTTTCTTTGTATTTTTTAACTAAGAATTGTTTTCTACCTAAGATAACAACGTCTTTACAATTAACAATTTTTATACTCTCTCCCATAAGAAGTCTCTTTGCAACGCTACCTCCTAATCTTCCTAAAACTAAATCTTTACCGTCAATTACAGTAAACTTTTCATCGCCTTTCACTTTTCCACCTTTCACATTATCTGTCTCGGTCATTATAGTTTTCCTCCTAATTCATCTATTTTAGCACATAAAATATCAATTGCTTTATTATAGATTTCTTTTGATTCTAATTGTCCAAATGATTCTACAATTAAATCAATTTTTTTGCCATCTTCCTTTAAGTATGAATGAGCTGGTGCCCATTTTGCATGAACTCTTCCTGTTCCTAACGTTGCTTTCATATTAACTTCTAGTTTTTTACTTCCAAATAATTTAGTAATTGGAATTTCATCGTTCGCAGGAACAATTTTAGGATCATCTGAGTTAAGTTCTTTTGAATAAACAAAACCTTCTGTATCTGCTTTAAGTGTCATTTTAACTTCACATAAAGCGCATCCAATTCCTCCACATTTACAATCTTCTCTAAAGTTATAACTCTTTAAATCAGTTCGAAGAGGTATTAAACCTAATCTGTGTGCAAGTGTTTCATCATATAAAGGAGAATCATTTACTACAATTTCTACATCTTCAATTGCAAATGTAGGAACATCATCTAAGATTGTTCTTCTAATTGAGTTTACAATTGAATTGTGTGTATTCTCAAATGTGAAAGTTGAGATGTCACCATCAGTTTTAATTTTGGTAGTCATTTTATACTCTTCTACCTCTTCTTCCACCTTTTTTACGACAAGTGTCGTGTGGAACTGGTGTTACATCTTCAATTCTACCTAATTTAATTCCATATCTTGTAAGCATTCTAATTGCTGCTTGAGCTCCAGGTCCTGGTGTCATTGGTCCATTGTGACCTCCAACTGCTCTAAGTTTAACATATAATGCTGTAACACCTTTATTATGGCAATCTTCACTAACTTGCTTAGCTGCTGCCATTGCAATATTTGGTGTTGCTTTTAATCTATCGGATTTAGTAACCATTCCACCTGTAACTTTTGCGATTGTTTCTGAACCAGTAATATCAGTTACGTGAAGGTGTGTGTTATTGTATGATGAATAGATGTGTAAAATTCCCCAATTAAGGTTGTTGTTTACTGCTTCTTTTCTAACAGGTTTTTTATCTAAAATTGGTTCAATTTCTTGTTTGGTTTCTTTAGTTGCTTCTTCAACTTTTTGTTTAGCAATTTTTGCTTCTTCTTTAGTAACCTTTGGAACTTCTATTTCAACAGATTTTGTATCTTTAACTTTTGCTTCTACTTTTTCAGTTTTTTTAGTAGCTGTTTTAGTAGCTGCTTTTTTAGTGGTTTTAGTTTCTGCTGCCATTTTAATTGTTTTGATCCTCATCTTGTTCTTCTTCATCTAGTTTTGCTTCTTTTTCATCAAAACTTTCATCAGCTACAGCTTTAAGTGGTGTTTGTTCCATTTCTTCTTCAACAGCTTCCATTCCATCTCCACCTAATCTTCTTTCAGGATGATTTTCATCTGCTAAACTTGAAACAGCACTAAATTCAATAGTTGGTTCTAACTTTAATGAAACCAGATAAGTTGGAGAAGTAATAATTTTTCCACCAACTCTAATATGTTTATGAGTTACAAATTGTCTTGCTTGACTTGGTGATTTTGCAAGTTTCATTTTATAAACAATATTTGCTAATCTTCGCTCAAGGATATCTCTTACTTTAATATCTAAAACTTCATCTAATGATTCTGCTTCTAAGGTTAAAAATCCATTTTGTTTTAATTTTTCAATAAAATTTTTTGCTTCTTCACTTTTTTTGATATCAGCATTTGAATTCATTTCTTTAGCAATTTTTTTGTATTTAGATAATAATAATTCAATTTTTCTAATTTCATTTTTATTCTTAATTGAATAATCTGAAACTAAAACTGCTTCATCAACAATTGTTTGTTTGTCCCACTTTTTCTTATGTGAAACATACTTTTTTCTGTGTTTGATAGGCAGACCCATTTTTATTTCTTACCTCCACCACTTTTAGCTTTCATTGCTGCGAGTGTTTTACTTCTTCTAAAGTTAGATTTAGTTCTTTGACCTCTTACTGTAAGTCTTAATCTTAATCTTAAACCTCTGTAAGTTTTGATTTTACCTAATCTTCTTTGTAATTGTAAGAAGTCGAATTCAATATCTTTTGATGCAAGATGTTCATCTTCCCCAGTTGTATAGTTCTTTCTTTTGTTAAGTAACCAGTTTGGAATTCCTGTTTTTTTAGGAGTTGTTAAAAACTGCTCAATCATCTCGATTTGTTTATCTGTCAATTCGGAGATTTTCATATGTTTATCAAGTTTTAGAACTTTACACATTGCATTTGCAAACATGTAACTTATACCTTTAATATTTGAAAGGCCATAAATTAATGTTGATTCTGCTCTGATATCAGTTGCTAAAATTCTGATAAGTGATATTTCTTGTTTTTTATTCGGCATAGCCATTTTTTGTTATGTATTAACGTGCTAGCGCATACCTTTAAGGCACACGGTACGCTATTAGTTAAAAGAAACAAGTTTCGCTTTATAAAGGTTTTCTAGTTGATAACTATATATAGAATTTGTTGTTACTATAGGTAAAGATAAAGAGTAGATTTATAAATATAGAAATACATATAGAGTTATGGTAGAAAGATATAATCCTATTAATTTAGAAAAAACTTGTACTCCTGTCACATTTCCTCATATGATTAATACTGCTGTAATGGTTAGAAGAGACCAAGAAAGATTAAGAGCATTAATGATTGATATTGAGCCCAGATATGATTTTATAGATACTGATAGAATGGTTCAAGAATCTCGAAGAGATTTTAGAGATGGTATTGAAGCTTCTGTTGATATGGGTATGAGAGATTATGAAAGTAGAAGAAGCACAAATTTAAATAATGATAGTCCTAGTATATTAGAAAAAATCTTTAGTGATTTATATATTTTAAAAATTCATATTCCTCAAAGAGAGGGAATTGATGGTTTTCTTAGAGAAGGTTTAGGTATTGTTCCTAAAATTATGCTTAATAGTAAAGATGGAGGACATTATGCTACTTCTGAAGAACTTTTTGCTGCTGATGAAGAATGGGAGAGATATAATTTAAGGTTTAAGGCGAAAGATGGTTCAGAACATCTTACTCCTGATGCTGCAGAAGCTGCCGATAGAGCTTATTTTGAAAGAGTATATGGATTTTAACTTTTTTTTGAAATAAATATTAAACTTTAATCTCAATAACTTTTTCAAGTTCTTTTTCTTTAATGTCTCTCATTTTGTTTCTACAAAATTTTGAACAAGTATTCTCAATTAGTGGAACACACCTTGAACACATTATATACTCGTTATTACAGTAGAGACAGATATGTTTATCTTCATTTGGTACAAAACAGATACTACATTGAATGTATTTGTCGTTTTCTTGTTCTTTTGGATCAATTTTAATTGCTCCACGATCATCAAATACAAATAGTCTACCTTCCCAGTTTCCTTGTCCTCTCTCAATTCCGTAGTTTACAACTCCACCATCAAGTTGGTAAACATCGTCAAATCCGTTTTCTTTAACCCAAGCAGTTGCTTTTTCACATCTAACACCTCCAGTACAATAGAAGATTGCCTTTTTATCTTTAACAATATCTTTGTATTTTTCAATTTCTTTTGGAAATTCTGTAAATTCTTTAGTATCTAATTTAATTGCATTTTTGAAATGTCCCATTTCATATTCATATTCGTTTCTAGTATCAAAAATTACAAAATCATCGTTATTTTGGTATAGTTCATCAAGTTCTTTTGGGGAAAGATATTTACCGGTTTTAGAATAGTCATAATCCTTTTTCATGGTAATTATTTCTTTTCTAATTTTAACAAGCATTCTTTTTGAGTTGAATTTTTCAGTATAATTGTGTTTAAACCATATATCTTTAAATTCTACTTGTGATTGCATAAAAGTTTCAAATTCTTTAATTTCATTATCTTCACCACTCATATATCCATTAATTCCCTCAGGTGCAAGTAGTATTTTACCTTTTAGATTTAGTGATTTTGCTTTATTTAGAATTAGTTCTCTTGTTTTTTTCAAATCTTTAATTTCTACAAATTTGTAAAAAGTGATATTATCCATAGGTAAAATAATGATTTGATATTTATAAATTTTACATTATTAATTTCTTAAATTGGTTTGTTTATCCTACTTTAATTGTTTTTTGAAATTTCTTATCTAAATATTTTTATTGAAATTTCAATAAGGGTTTTTATGAAGAAAATTTTATTTGTATTTGTTTTGTTGAGCTTTATGGCCTTTAATTTATATTCTATTAGTTTAGATGAATTAATTGATTCGTATGATTTTAATTATGATTCAGGGGACGTTGAGATTAGTTTAGAGAATTATTCTATCTCAAATGAAACTTTGTTTTTTAATTTTAGTTTACACGGATTCCAAGATGATTATTTATTGGACTTTAAGATTATTTCAACGAATACTAAAACTTTTAAGAGCAAAAGTATAGTTTTAGATTTGAATACCAGTTATATGTATTTTTTAGTTAATGAATCTTTAAAGGATTTAGAAACGGGTGAATATGAGTTAATATTGTTTTTAGAGAGATATAATGATGTAATTTATAGAAATTATAGTTTTTTAGGCTTTGATTTAATCTCTAATTATACATTTGAGGAATTGGATGTGATTGAAGAGGATTCTTTGCTTTTAGATATTAGTTATGAGACAATTGATTTAAATTCTAATTCTCTAATTGATTATTTTTTATTTGAGATTGAGTTGAATTTAGATTTAGCTGGTGAATATGAAATTAGGTCTTTATTTATGAATTATCTAGGTGAGAGAGTTATATTAAAACAGGATTATTTGGATATAGATAGTAATAAGTTTAATATTAATTTATCTTCTTTAGATGTTTTAACTTTGAGAAAATCTGGACCTTACTTTTTGAAGAGTGTTATGATTAGAAATGATTCTATGATTTTAGATTCAAAGGTTTATGATTTGCAAATAGAAGATTATTCTTATTATGATTTTGAGAATTCTAATTTAGTAGATTTAGTTTTTAGAAATGTTAGTTATAATGAAACTTCTGGTGAGTTTAATTTTAGTATTTTGAATTTAGGTTTAAGTGATTCTTCTTATTTTTACGTTAATTTCTTTGATTCTAATTTAAATCATAGTGAGAGATTTGTAGCCCCTTATTTATTATCTAATGAATCTCTTAATTTTAGTTATAATTTATCTTCAAATTTAAGTGAGATTTATTTATTTGTTGATTCTTATGATAATATATATGAATTAAATGAGAGTAATAATGAGTATGTTTATCCTCCTATTGTTCAATATGTGAAACAAGAAGTTAATGAAACGATTGTAGTTAGTAGTAAATCTAGTGGCTCTTCAAGTGGTTCTAGTGGTGGTAGTTCTTTTGTTAATGTTGTAGTTAACGAATCTTTAGAGTATGAAGATGTTATTAATATAAGTGATTTAGTTGGTAATACTTCAAATGAAACTTTAGTTAAAGAAGTGTTTGATGTTGTTGAGAAATCTAATTTAACAGATGCGTCTTTAAATGATTTTGAAGTTGTTTTAAGACCTGATGAGAAGTATTCTGATAAGATCTCAGGTAATTTTTTAGAGAATAATTCTTTTAGTTTGATTGGATTTGGAGTTGGAACAGTTTTTATTGGCGTTTTAGTATGGTTTTTAATGTTGTAGTTTAGAATTAAATTCTACTTTCAATTCCTCTTGTCCTTAGGGTATCTGTAGCTAATTGTTGCATTCTTTGATAAGCATTACTTGCCATTCTTGAGTCTGTTTCTGTTGGTTTTAGTTGTTGTGCTAGTAGTATTCCATTTATGATTATATCTGGAGTAGGAGTTGGTTGAGGAGAAATTGGTTTGTAGCTAGCTTCTTTTATCTTTACTATAGGTTGATCATCTTGCATAGGTTGAGATTTGCCTAAATATGGAGATACAGAGCGTGAGATTGGTGTTATCATGTATTTTAGTAATCATTTATTGTTTATAAATTTATTTTTTGTCACTACTCCAAGTGAAAAACAAAACATAAGATTTATAAATCTGGGTATCTTTGTATAAATATGGATAATACAAGAAGAAAGTTATTAAAAGGTATAGGTGGTGCTTTGGTATATGCTTTAGCACCAAATTCTGCAAAAGCTAGTGAATATGGAACTATAACAATTACTAGAGAAGATAAGGTTGTTTCATTAGGTGGAATTGAGTCAGAATGGGCTGCAAGTATTACACTTCCAAATAAGGATATTCAATTATATCATACTCCTGCTAATTTAAAGAAAATAGTAGATTTAGATGGAGATGGAAAATTAAGAGGTTTAGAGAAAGAACTTGCTTGGCTTGTTTCAAGAACTGCATCATCTGTTGGTGGTATTCCTGAATCTATTGTATTTTCAGTTGGTGGTAGAGATTATAATTTAATGACAATGGAAGGTCTTAAAGCATTAGATAAATTTGATGATGGATATTTTATTGGTATTAAAGATGATGTTGGGTTTAGTACTAAATTTAAAGTAGATCCAGATTTACTTAACTCATTAGGTTTAAATGAAATTGGTAAAGAATCTGGTGGAGACGGTGGAGACGGTGGAGATGGTGGAGGCTCAGCTAGTGGTAGTGGTTCAGCTGGCGGTAGTGGTGCAGGCGCAGGTGGTTCAGGATTATAATTTTTTAATCTTTTCTTTATGAATAGTAACAATCTTTTTTAAAAATTAAAATTATACCTGATATATGTATAAAATTTTACAGCTTTTTTTTATTTTTATTTTTAGTATTAGTTTTGTTTCTGCTTATACTATAACCTATTCTTCAATAGACGGTAAAAATTTTGGTGGTTCTGGTTATTATTGTGACCCTATAAACAATAATGATTGTATGTCATTAGGTTCTAAAATTTATCCTGATTATTCTAATTTAATTAGTTTTACATATAACTTTCAAGATACTTTTAGTAGATGGAAAAATAATATAATTTATATTGGAGATTTTAGAACTATATCTTCTCATGATGATGCTTGGGGAAGTGGTTCAAAAACAGTACAACCAGAGTCTTGGAACATTAAATATATGACTCCAACCACTTTACAAAATATTAGAGACCCTTTTAGAATTAATGTAAATGGTGCTTTAGCAGTTTCTATTCCTGCTTCACAATGGAACAATAAGGACCTTCAAGGTAATATTTGTCAAATAAATTCAATTACTCCTACTAGTACAAATACTTATCAAATTACTTCTTCACTTAATCCAATTACTAAAATTACATCAGCTCAAACTTACGCTGTTCCAGAGGAACTTCTTAATGACTATTACTATATGAAGACATTTGTTTTCGCAGAAGTATATAAAGATGGAACTATAATAAATTCATACTTGCCAGATAATACTTATGATTATTATACATATAATTCAAATCAATATAACACAGCTCAGGGTTCAACTATTAATCAAATATTTTTATTAGGTTCATCTTATTCAAATGCTTTTAATAAATTCTCAACAAATTTTAAAGTTCCTTATGTTTTATTAAAACCTAATACAAATCAATTTACTTTTACAGGTCTTCAAAATTTTATAGATAATAAAAATAGTGCTTGTCTGGATGGGGATGCTAATTCTTGTGGAAATTACGAAGTTAAAGTTTATACAGTACCAATTGATGGAAAATGTGATTTTAATCAAAATGGATACTTATCACAAAATAGTGAGTTTCAGGTAAATTCAGCAAGTCAAACAATAACAGTTCCAACTGCTTCAAGTTTATCAACTTATGATTTAGCAATTACTTCAAGTCAGAATAATATTAATTTAAAAAATGAATTAATATCAAAAGGAGTTTCAACAACTAAAACTAGTTATAGAATCTATATTGCTCCAAATGTAATTATAGGCTCAACATCAACAGATGTTCCAGCTTTAAATATTGATGGATTTGCAAATAAAGCAAAAATTAAAATTTTTAACTATGGAAGTATTGTTGGAAAAGGAGGAGATGGTGGAAATGGAGGTGGCGGTTCACGAACTTTTGTGAGTTTAGGTTCAAATGGTCAAAATGGTGGTGATGCTATAATTAGTGAAGTTAATTCTTTAGAAATTGAAAATTATGGTTTAATTGGTTCAGGTGGAGGAGGTGGAGCTGGAGGTTCTGGTGCTGTTTGTTTTGAGTGTTATCATGATCCTGGAACTGGGGGAGGTGGGGGTGCAGGTTATCAAGGTGGTTTAGGAGGTAGCTTAAGTAATGAAGCAACTTGTTATAGGGGACAATCAGGAACTTTGAATTATGGTGGTCAATCTGGAAAGTTTGATTGTAGGGGAGGAGAGGCAGCATTTGCAGGAGTTGGAGGAAGTGGTGGAAATTTAGGTGAATATGGCTCTAATACAAATTTTGGTTTGACTTTAGGTGGAAGACCGGGTATTGCAGTTTTTAATTGGGGTAATTTAAAAATTACTGATACAGAAAATAGTGGAGTTTTTGGAACTGTTAAAAATTATGATAATACTTTAATTCAAGATATCAATGGTAATTTTAGATATGATGATAATCAAATTAATAATTTAATATATGGAGATTTAAATTCTGAGAATTTAGTATTTAAAGATTCAACAGGAAACCAATTTAATTTGACAGTATCTGAGGTTACAGAAGAAGAAAAGAAAATTTATATTTACAAAGATGGAATTTTAGATAGAACTGAGAAAGTTGACCCAGTTAAAGTTGCTCTTGTTGGACATAAAATTAAACATATTAAGAACAAAGATGAAGCAGAGAAATTTATTAACGATACAGTAAGACTTATGACTAAATTTGATATTGTTAAGAATTTAACTTATGACAATTTAAACGATAAAACTAATGTTAAGTTATCTCTGCAGGATATTCCACAAGCACAAAGACAAAACATTACAATTTATCAAGTTATCTCAAAAGATATCGCACCTCACCTTTCTGATATCACCATTCTCTCTGATGGTGGTGGTCAGAGAATTATTATTGATAAAGATCCAATTATCGGTTGGTATTTTAACGAATCTGATTCAAGTGAAGAAATTGAGTATGAAGTAGAAGGAGAATCAGAAGGTGGTGATATTATTATTACTCAAGAACCTATTTTATACAATGAAGGAGAATTAATTATAAATTATAGGCAAACAGATTGTAATTCTGGAGAAGCTCAAATTTTAGAGATTGATGATCTAGAAGATACGGTAGTTTATAATCCTGATACTAGCGATAGATTATATAAAGTGTGTATAGCACACATTACTGAAGATTTGAGTGCGAGTAATGCATTGAGTAATTCAATAAATTTATTCAATTATACAAATGTAGGAAATTTATCATTTTTGAAAAACGCCCCTCTCCCATCTTTCATCTCTGTCGCTCGTAATGATATTTATTGGGATGTTAGAATTTCACAGAACAATCCAACAGGAAATTATTCTTGTATAGGTTCAATTAACGAAGAGAATTCATCTTTATTTGGAGATTGTGGTTACACAGACAAGAGAATATGGGTTCACCTTGGTGTTGACTTAACTCCACCAACAACAACTGTAGATATCCCTTATATTGCGCATACAATGAAAGTGACTTTAAACTCAGATGATAATATAGGTGGAGTTGGATTTAAAGAGTTATCATATTGTATTGATACTGAGGATACTTGTAATCCAAATTCTGGAACAACAACTACAGATCAAGTAGTTCCATTAACAATCAGTTGCGATTATGATTGGGGATGTGTTAAATATCTAAGATTTAGTGCAAGTGATTTGGATGATAATATTGAGGCTATTAAATCTGAACCATTAAAACTTTTAGATAAAGGAAGTGCTTGTCAAGCTGATTGTACTGCAAAACCATCTCCAAATAGATTTCTTAAAGAGTGTAGAAATCTAAATGGTTGTGAATATTATGCAAGTGAAGGAGAGGTAGGTGATCAGAGAGGAGAAGCTGTTGCTCTTTTATGTGACTTTTTAATTGATGGAAGTTATGTTAAATACAATGTTTCCCATGATATTCAATGTCCTGCAGGTCCATTTAGAAAAACTAAATTTGTAAATGAGAATATTAACTTTTTAAATAGTGATTGTGATGAAATAATAACTTATGAACAACCAGTAATATTTGAAGGTGAATCTGTAATTATGAATATTATAAGTTGTATGAATTATTTGAATTAAATCTTCTTAATTTTATTTCTTTTAGCTTTTGGTTTCTCAGTTTTTCTCTTAACTAATCTTCCACTTTCAATACTAAATGATTTAACACTTACAATCACAACTGCAATTAATAATACTCCTACAATTAATCCAATAACTGATAATTTTCTATCTTGTAAAAAGTTACCAGAAAGAGAGCTGATACTTTCGTTTTGAGGTTCAACATACAATTCTTTATTATCTACAATTACTTGTTTGAAATCAAGATATCTATTATCGTTTGCAATTAATGTAATTTTAAATTCATAGTTTCCTTCATTTAAATTTCTAGTATTAATATTTCTATTAATTGTATTATTTTCATTTACAATTTCGTTTGCTATTTCTTCAAGAGCAATTTCTTTATTTGAATCAACTAATTGATAAATTGCAGTTATAGTATCATTAATACTTAAATTATTTTCAGATACAATCTCTGAAATATCAAGTTCAATTGAAATGTCGTCAACTCCAGTTCCAATTTTATGAAATGCTTGTTTAATCATTGAGATTTCTTTTCCTAAGTAAGTACTACAAGTTCTCTCTTGAGAAGGTTTCTCATCATTTCCTGAACATGTTCCTATATTGCTACAAGTTCTAGTTTGAATTCCAGATACTGGACAAATATTAGACCACTCACTACATACCCAATTATAAGTACAAGTTTCATTAGTTGCAATTGTTGGTTCTTGAGTACTTGGACTTATTGTAGTTGTTGTTGATCTACTACTTGAAGAACCTCCACCTCCACCACCTGAAGGTGTTGGTGTTGGTGTTACTTCTTTAACTGCATATGCTGAAAATCCTGTTGCTGTAAATGTATATGTATTACTTGTTGTATCAAGAGTTCCACTACTTGTTATATCTACAAATGATGAAGTACAATTTCTTGCTTCAAAATTATAACTGCTACAATAAAACAATTTTAAATTAGTTTCAGTTGTAACACCACTATCATTGTAAGTTAGAGTAACTGTCGCATTTGTGAAATTATATGTAGTATTAACTCCTAATACAGTTAAGAATCCATTTTTATTATCATAGTTATCAGAGTAAAAATATTTACCTGTATTTTGAGTTAAATTTATGTTATTAAATTTAATACTTATTTTATTATTAAATAATTTGTATAACAAAGTAACAGGAGTACTAATTGTAGTTTGACTTAAATTTCCTGAGGATAAACTTCCATTTTGTAAAACTGAGTTATTGAAGATAATTTGAAATGTTCCATTAAGAACTGTTCCATTGAATCCTGTAACATTTGATGTAAATGTTACGGTGTTAAATACTTCAAAGGTATGTGATTTTGTTGCAATATTATTTGATGAATCTTTTGCAACAAGTAAAACACTGTAATTTCCTATTTGAGAAACATTACTAAATGTTGTATCAACTCCATTTGTTAAACTTATTTGTGTTACATTTAAATCAGGTAATGTTACATTTGCATAAAGCTCATCAAAGTTCTCAGCTGAGATGAAAAAGGAGTTTGTACTACTATTTGCTACAGCACTCTTACTAATACTACTTGATAAAATGTTTGGTAATGTTACCATAAAAAAAGTATCATTTGTTAAAACATTATTACTTGTATCATTAGAAGTAAATGTTACATTGTATCTTCCTGTTAGATTATTTACACTAAATGAATTAGTAAAGTTGTTTCCTATATTATTATTTAGTGTTAAATTAATCCTAGTTGAATTTGGATAGAAAATTGTTGCAAATACATTTGATAGTTCAACGTTATCAGATATATTTAATGTTAAATTAAAAACACTATTTGCTCTAATTGAAGTATTTGATATTGGGCTAAATGAAGTCATAACAGGACTTACTAAATCAATTGCATTAAAGTATGTAGTTTGACTATTATTAGTATTATTTGTTGAATCATTTGCTATAATTGTAATGTTATATCTTCCAATAATATTTGGAATTACAAAACTAGTATTGTATTTATTTCCAGTTTGATTTACTAATGTAAATAAATTAATAGTTCCATTTGGATATGAAATATTTACAAGAACACTATCAACTAATAAATCATCAAACACAGTTGAACTTATTTCAATACTATCTGAAACATTGAATGTTGTTCCATTAACAGGAATTAATGATGTTACATTTGGATTTGTATTATCAATTGCATTAAAGAAAGTTACAATTGAGCTGTTGATATTATCTGAGGAATCAACTGCTGTATATGTTAGATTGTACAATCCTAGTAATTTAGGAACTACAAATGTATTATTGTAATTATTTGAGTTATTAACATTATTTAGTGTTAAATTAATACTTGTTGAATTTGGATAATTTATAGTTGTATAAACGCTGCTAACTTGGATATCATCAGAGACATTAACACTTAATAAAACACTACTATCAATTGAGATATTAGTTCCATTCTCATTACTTACTAAAGTTACATTTGGATTGTTTAAATCAATCGCATTAAAGTATGTAGTTTCACTACTATTAATATTATTTGATGAATCATTTGCTATAATAGTAATATTATATCTTCCAATTACAGTTGGAACCACAAAGGAGTTATTGTATTTATCTCCAATTGTATTTGCTAATGTTAGGTTAACACTTGTTGAATTTGGATAGTTAATTTGTGCAATTACATTTGATACAGCAATTTCATCAGACACATTTGTTGAAATTTCAATACTTTCTGTAATATTGTATGATGTTCCATTTAGCGGAATTAAAACTGTAACATTTGGATTAATATTATCAAAGATAGTAAAGTTACTTGTAATTGAGTTATTAATATTATTTGATGAATCGTTTATTGTAAAAGTTAAATTGTACAATCCTAATAAATTTGGAATACTAAATGTGTTATTATATGTTATATTATTTGTTGAATCTAAAGTTAAATTGTACATACTGGAATTTGGATATGAAATAGTTGTATAAACGGTATCAACTAAAATATTATCCGTTGCATTAATTGAAATTATTAAATTTGATCCAATAGTATTATTTGAATTAATTTGTGGGTTAATCAAAGTAGAGGCTGGATTAATGTTATCATTTACTGTAAAGTTTGATGTTACAGAATTATTAATATTATTACTTGAGTCAATTGCAATAAATGTTAGATTGTACAATCCAATTACATTTGGAATTGAATATGTGATGTTGTAAGTTATATTATTTGTTGATGTTAAAGTGTAATTTATATTTGTTCCATTTGGCATACTTAATTGCGCAATTACTGAATTAAGTGCAATATTATCAGATGAGTTTACTGAAAAAGTTACATTGTTTAATACATTTAATACTGAACTTAGACTTGGACTAACAAGTGTAACATTTGGATTAATATTATCGTTTACTGTAAAATTACTTGTAACTGAATTGTTAATATTTCCAGTTGAATCGTTTACAATAAAAGTTAAGTTGTACAATCCAATTACATTTGGAATTGAATATGTGATATTGTAAGTTACATTAT
>CAYGPK010000002.1:76995-87449 GCA_964351975.1 uncultured Methanosarcinales archaeon | reverse complement strand
TTGTACAATCCAATTACATTTGGAATTGAATATGTGATATTGTAAGTTACATTATTTACTGATGTTAATGTTAAATTATATGATGTTGAGTTTGGCATACTTAATTGCGCAATTACTGAATCTATTGCAATGTTATCTGTTGTATTTACTTCAAAGATTACATTGTTTGTTACATTAAAATTTGAATTTAAATTAGGGCTACTTAAATTCACAATAGGTTTTGTTGTATCAACAACGTTGAAGAAAGTTGTTTCTGAATTGTTAATATTACTACTACTATCATTTGCAAAGATAGTAATATTGTATTTCCCTAGTAATTCTGGAATACTAAATGAAGTATTATATTTATCTCCAATAACATTTATTAAAGTTAAATTAATTGAAGTTGAATTTGGATAATCAATTTGAGCAATCACATTTGAGACTGTAATTGAATCTGTCACATTAGATGAGATTTCAATTGATGATCCACTACTACTTGTTGAGTTTGCAGTTGGGTTTACAATTACTACATTTGGATTAAATGAATCAATAACTTCAAAGTTTGTTTTCTCAGTGTTATTAATATTATTTGATGAATCTGTTGCTATAATTGTTATGTTGTACCTTCCTAATAATTCAGGAATTGTAAATGAAGTATTGTATTTATTTCCAATTGTATTTATTAATGTTAGATTGATAGAAGTTGAGTTAGGATAATCAATTTGCGCAATCACATTTGATACAGAGATTTCATCTGTTACATTTGCTGAAATTTCAATTGAATCTGTGATATTAAAAATACTTGAGTTAATAGGCAATAAAGCTGTAACATTTGGATTAATATTATCTAATACATTAAATGAAGTAGCAACTGAGTTATTGATATTATTAGTTGTGTCATTTGCAATATATGTAATGTTGTATTTACCAATTAAATTACTAGGAACCACAAATGAGTTATTGTATTTATCTCCAATAACATTTGTTAATGTTATATTAATACTTGTTGAATTGGGATAATCAATAGTTACATAAACAGAACTAACTGAAATATCATCAGTTACATTACTTGAGATTTCAACTATATCACTTAAGTTAAAATTTTGATTATTAATTGGTGTTGTGTTTAATACCTCTGGGTTTGTATTATCAATATAACTAAATAAAATATTGTTTGAAATATTTTCATTTGAACTTGAATCATTTACAAAAAAAACTACACTATAATTTCCAATAGTATTAGGTGTAAAAGTTGCATTGTACAAATTAGTATTATTGAAGTTAATTAATGTAATTGTATTAATAGATGAATTAGGTAATGTTACATTTGCATAAACGGTGTCAATTAAAATGTTATCTGTAATTGTTGAATTTAATATAAGTACATCTGAATAATTTAGAGTACTTGAATTAGTTGGTGTAATAATTGTTAAACTTGGATTTATATTATCGTTTACTGTAAAGTTTGTTTTTTCAGTATTATTAATATTATTTGATGAATCAGTTCCTATAATTGTTATGTTGAATAATCCAATTAAATTTGTAGGAATTACAAAACTATTGTTATAGATACTTCCAATGCTGTTTGCTAATGTTATATTAATACTTGTTGAGTTAGGATAATCAATTTGTGCAATCACATTTGAAACTTGAATTTCATCTGTTACATTTGCCGAGATTTCTATTGATTCACTGGTATTGAAAATGCTATTGATTGTTGGAATTAATACTGTAACATTTGGATTAATATTATCTAACACATTAAAATAACTTATTTCACTATTGTTTATATTATTAAAAGAATCATTTGCTAAAAAAGTAATATTGAATCTTCCAATTACATTTGGAACCACAAATGAGTTATTGTATTTATCTCCAATAACATTTGTTAATGTTAAATTAACACTTGTTGAATTTGGATAATCAATTTGTGCAATCACATACGAAATACTTGATAAGTCAGAAACATTTGCTGAAACTTCAATTACTTCTGTTAGATTATAGTTTGTTCCATTTAGTGGAATTAAAGCTGTAACATTTGGATTTGTAAAATCAGATACATTAAAACTTAGAGTTTGTGTATTATTAATATTATTTGATGAATCATTTGCAAAAATAGTAATATTGTAAATTCCAGTAATTGCTAAATTAAATGTATTGTTGAAAATATCTGAACTTGAATTAAATAAAGTTAAATTAACTATGTTAGAATTAGGATAAGAAATTGTTGCGTAAACATTAGCTATTTCAATATTGTCTGTTACAGTTGAGTTAATTATAATTGTATCACCTATGTTGTAATCAGTTAAATTATCTGGATTGTTTAAAATTATAGTTGGAACTATATTATCAAATACAGTAAAATTAGTTTTTTCAGAGCTATTAATATTATTACTTGAATCAGTTGCTATAATTGTTATATTAAATAATCCTAATAAATTTTGTGGAACTGTGAAACTATTGTTGTATTTAGCACCTAATGCATTTGATAAAGTTATATTTAATGAAGTTGAGTTTGGGTAATCAATTTGTGCTATAACACTTGTTATACTAATTTCATCTGTTACATTTGCTGAGATTTCAATTACATCACTAGTATTGTATAAATCATTAATAGATGGATTTACAATATTTACTGTTGGTGCTGTTACATCAAGAGTTGAAAAGTTTGAAATTTCAGTATTATTTAAATTTCCAATGTGATCATTTGCAATAAAAGTTATATTAAATACACCAACTAAATTTGGAATTATAAAACTTGCATTATATTTGTTAAATGTTTGATTTATTAATGTTAGATTAGTTATTGTTCCATTTGGTAAATTAATTTGTGCAATAACTGAACTCAGTTCATAATTATCGGTTGCATTTGCTGAAATTTCAATTGTATTTCCAATGTTAAATGTTGTATTATTTGGAATTAAATTTGTAACTTGTGGATTTATTGTATCAATTGTTATTATAGTAAAAGTTAGATTTCTACTTGTGTAATTTTGTGATTCAGAATAAGATAGAGTAATATTATTTGTTTGGTTAAATAATGAATATGAAGTTGTATTAATTAAAGAACCAGTTCCAAGATTAATTAAATTTCCATTTTCTAATAGACTTATATTTGCATTATCTGTAATTGTTTCAGTTGCATTTATTGATACGTTTGTATTAACTTCTGTTGTTATATTGTTTGAGAGATTGTTAAGTTCTAAAGTAAAAGTTGGAGTTGTTTTTGTAATTTCTAGATTAAATACTGCTGATTCATTATCACTTCCTTGTGTGTCATTTCCAAACCACTGATAACTATAATTTCGAGCGGATAAATCAGAAAAATTAATTGAGTAATTTGAAGATATATTTGAAATACTTGAATAATTTATTCCATCAAAATTAAATATTACTTCGTCAATTCCATTAAAATCTGTCCAAATAGATGAGAAAGTGTATGTTCTATTTTTATCATAAGAAACTGAATTTCCACTACTTACTGAAAAAGTTGTTCCAACAGGAGGAGTTTCCATTAAAATTGAAACATTATTTGAAGAACTTATATTTGTATACAAATCTGAGACAATTACTGAAAGGTTATGGAATCCATCAGTTAATCCTGTTAATTCACTTGTAATTGTATCACTTGATGCTACATTTGATTGAGTTTGAAAAATTGTATTATCAACTAGGAAATAAACAGTTAAGTCGTTTCCGTCAGGATCTGAAACAGTTGTTGTAACATTAACTTTCCCACCTTGAAAATTAGATGAGTCAGTTGGAGAGCTTATCGTAGGTGTATTTGGAACTCTAATTTGTAGTGTGAAATTCTCAGCTCTTGCATTGAATTCTGAGCTAGTTAAAGAGTTTGATGAATCTAAGTCACATTTAAAATCAATAGGTGTAACTGTAAATTCAAAAGTGTATATTCCATAATTATTATATGTTTGAAGTAATCTTAGATAATCTGCTTTGTTTGAGAAATTAAGAGTTGTTGTACTTAATGGTTTAATATATGAATAGTTAATATAATTATCCCCATTTGTGTTTTGAAGTGTAGATACTGAGGTCATATTATCTTCATAGATTGTTTCAATTAGGGTATTATTAAAATAAATCTTACCTACAACAGTTGATTTCATATTATAATATCTATTTAATAAATCAGTAAAATAGGTTGTATTAGAGTTTGAAAAATCAGCAGTTTTTAACTCAAATTGTCCTGTTCCAGTATTCCAATCGTATACTTGAAAAGGATTTAGATTTGATGTTACAGTTAATGTATCTGAAGATGTATCAAATGCTAAATTATTAATGTTACAAGATGTGGAACTTAAATGTACAATAGTATCTCCTGGTGTTCTATATTTTTTTTGAGAAATGGCAAATGTTCCTGAATCACTTGTATTTAAATCAATTGCTTGATGTTTTAGTGTGTAGTCCTCTGTTGTTTCTGGATATAATAAAACTTGAGTATATTCTATTGTTGGAGAATTTGTGTAATTTATTGTATTTGTTAATCCCGTTGATAATTGACTTTTAACTATAAATGAACTCAAGAAAATATGTGTGTCCCAAATAGGATCAAAACCTCTTGTATTCCACATATCTGCGTAAAAACTAAAAGCTGAATCAGTATAAGTTACATTTCCTGCAAAGGAAGAATTTAATAAAAATAATGATAGAAAGATTCCAAGTAATAATTTCAGAAAGATATTATTATTATTCATTTTAAAATAATTTAAAGTCCAGCACCCGGTCCAGCACCACCATTAGGAACAATAAAATTAATAGTATCATTTACAGAACTTCCTCCTCCTTTTCCACCTAATCCTATTACTGTAAGTGCAAGTGCAATTATTCCTAATCCTATTGCAGCTCCAGTTTTTGTTGGATCACTTCTGGGAGCAAAATAAAAGTCTCTGCTTCCACAAGAATATGCTAATGCTTTAAGATCTTTTTGTGTTATATTATTACTTGTTGTTAAAGTATCAAGTGGGATTTCATAATTTCCATTCACAATTTCATATTCAATTTTTCTTGATCTTAGACTTTCTTCAAAACATTTAGAATCAAAAGTGAGAGTTGTTCCAAACCCACTAGTAGTTCGTTGGATTCCATAGTTACTTTCACAAGCAATTAAAAGTCCAGTTGTTCCTATACTTACTGATGCTTGCAATATTTTTTCTAAAAGTTTTCTTCTTGAAATTGGATTGTTTTTCATAAACTTGTAAAGACTTGTTTATTTATAAACGTTCCTAAATTCATTACTTTAAAGTAACAAAGAACTAAAGTGATTTTTTAAAATATATTTTTTTAATTTTAATCAAAATATTTATAAAGCTTAATTTTTGTTCTATATAGTATGACAACTGATAAATTTGAAGATGTATCTGATAAAATTTACAAGAATGAAAGAAGTGAAATATCTAGTGAATTGAAAATTCAAAATTTTTGGCAAGAAAATAATATTTTTGATAAAGTTAAACTAAAAAATAAAGGAAATAAAGCGTTTAATTGGGTAGAAGGTCCACCTTATCCAACTGGTGAAGCTCACCTTGGACATATGAGAAATTGGTCTATTAAAGATAGTGTTTTAAGATTTAAAAGATTACAAGGTTTTGATGTTTATACTAAAGATGGGTATGATGTTCACGGTCTTCCTGTTGAACAAAAGGTTCAGAAAAAATTAGGAATTTCTGATACTAAAGAGTTAAAAGATAAATTTGGAGTTGATAATTTTATTGTGGAGTGTAGAAAGTATGTTGATGAGATTATTAATGATATGAAAGGTTTAAGATCAAGGTATGGTTTTTGGCTTGATACAAATCATTGGCAAACTTCACATCCAGAGTATACTTCAATGGCTTGGCAATTTTTTAAAAAAGCGCAAGAAAAAAATTTACTTTACAAGGATTTCAAATGCGTTGCATGGTCGCCTGGGCTTGAGACTACTCTTTCTGATTATGAAGTTAAAGATAGTTATGCAGAATTAGAAGATCCTTCAATTTATGTAAGATTTAAAGTTAAGAAAGAAAATACTACAACTAAATATGATGAATATTTATTAATTTGGACAACAACTCCTTGGACACTTGAAGCGAACCTTGCAATTGCAGTTAACAAAGGATTCAATTACGTTAAAGTACTTGTTGAAGATGAGGTTGAGAGTTATGTTATTATAGTTGGTGATGGACTTGTAGATCAAGTTATTTCAAAATTATCAAAGAGTCAAAATATTAAATCACATAAAGTAATTGAGACAATTCCTGGAGTTGATTTAGTTGGAATTCACTATGAACATATCTATCCTGAGAACCCTACACAAATTGAGTTTGCAAAAGATAATCATTACCATAAAGTTTTACACGCGGATTTTGTATCGCTTGGAGAAGGAGAAACACATTTGGAAAAACTTGAGAAAAAGTCATTCAAACATGATGGACCTGCTAAAGTAGAAGATAATGTAAAGCAAAAAAAAGTTGTTAAAGATGGAACAGGTCTTGCTCATGAAGCTCCAGCACATGGAATGGAGGATTTTGATTTATGTAGAGCAGAAGGTTTGAAAAAATCTTATTGCGTTGTTGATGAGAGAGGAAATATGATTTCAGAGAGCCTTTGGGCTGGAAAGAATTTTCGTGATTCAAATAAAGAAATTATTGATTATTTGATGGAGAAAAGAATTATTCTACATAGTGAGTGGAGAGTTCATACTTATCCACTGTGTTGGAGAAGTAAAGTTCCTATTGTTTATAGAACAACAGAGCAGTGGTATATTAAAAGAGGAGATTATACTTCTGATGTAATTAAAGCAAATTCTAATGTTCATTGGTTTCCTCATTTTGCGCAGACTAAATTTGATAATTTAATGGAAGGCGCTGGTGATTGGGCCATTTCAAGGCAGAGATTCTGGGGAACACCAATTCCTATTTTTGAAGATGAGGATGGCAATTACGAAGTTATGGGCTCCAAAGAAGAACTAGAGAGTAAGGTTGGTAAAAAATTAGAAGATTTACATCTTGATAATTTAGCTCCATTGTCATATAATGGAGAATCTGGTAAAGTTATGAAACATGTTGGTTATACTTGTGATGTATGGTTTGATTCGGGTTGTGCTAGTTTTGCATCACATTATGGTGAAGGATTATCCTTTGATCAAATTATCAAAAAGTACTACCCTATGAGTTGGGTTACAGAAGGTGAAGATCAAATTCGTGGTTGGTTCTCATCATTATTTAATGTTGGATATATGGTGACAGATAGAGCCCCATACAATCAAGTTTTATTTCAGGGTTTTGTTATGGCAAAAGATGGAACTAAAATGAGTAAATCGCTTGGAAATGGAATTACTGGAAATGAATCTCTTGAAAAATATGGATCTGATGCAACAAGGTATTATCTTTTAACAAAGAGTGCACCTGAGGCTAAACTTAACTTTGATATGGAAGAGTTTGAAATTGTATTTGGATTTTTTAATACACTTGAGAATGTATTTAAGTATTGTAATGGATATTTAGCAGAATATGAAGTTAAACATCCAAGCTTAAATTTAACTGGGCTTGATGCAATTGATAAATGGATTTTATATAAATTAAATCGTTGTCAAGAAACATTTACTTTGAATATGGAGCAGTATAAAATGAATGTTGCGTTTAAGGAAGTTGAGAATTTTATTGTTAACGATTTTTCAAAAGTTTATCTTAAATTAATTAAAGATAGAACTGATGAGAGAGATGAGAACTTAGTTGTTATTATGAATGAAGTTTTAAGAAGAACTTTGGTAATGCTTGGTAGTGCAATTCCATTTAAAGCTGAGAAAATTTATTTAGAATCAAATTTATTTAAGAAGAAAGAATCATTATTTTTAGAGAATTTATGTGATGTTGATTCGGTATTAATTAAAAAAGTTGAAGAGCAAGAAATTCATAAGAATTTTGATTTAGCACAAGATGTGATTGGTGCAATTTTAAATTCAAGAGAAAAGGCAAAAATAGGTGTTAGATGGCCACTTTCACAAATAGATATTATTTCAACAATTGATTTGAAAAACAAGCTTAAAGTGTTTGAACCTCTTATTAAAAAACTTACAAATATTGTGAAGATTAAATATGATTTAGATGATGTAAAAGTTAATTTTTTAGTGAAGCCAAATTTTGCAACTATTAAAAATGATTTTAAAGACGTTTCAAATGTTATTAAAGTAGTTAATATGAATAAACATTATATAAGTTCTGATTTAAAGAAAGAATTATCGAGTGGGACTTATGATGGAATTAATTTAGATTATGATAAACATTTAATTAAAGAATTAGAATTGGATAGTGAATATGTAAGTTCTGATTTTGGTTCTGGTAATGTGATTTTACACACTCATCAAGATGAAATTTTACTTGAGGAAGGTTTTATTCGTGAGATTACAAGAAAGATTCAATCTTCAAGAAAAGATATGGGTCTTGATAAGAAAGATAGTATTAATTTATCTTTTGAAGGTTCTGACGGATATATTTTAGATTTAATTCTTAATTGTGAGAATTTAATTAAAAAGAAAGTTGGAGCAATCGATATTTTACAAAATAAATTGGGAACTGTTTTTGAATTAGAAATCAAGGATAAAATGATTGTTATAAGTATTGATAAGGTATAATTTATTAATTTCTTTTTTTATTTTAGTCTATTTTCTCTTAGAAACAGTAGTAAAATTTATATAGTTTAAAAGTAAGATTTTCTTATGAGTCATTTAGGTTACCCTATTGTTTTTGGAACATTAGAAGAAGAACAGTCATTTATGCATGAGTTTTCAGGAGATAAGTGTAGTTTGAGTGGGGCGATAGGAATTGATAATGCTGCAAGATTCACACATCTAGGACTTGGTTTTCAAATTCATAGAGGAGAAGAAGGTGCTGGAATAGTAAGTTTTGATGGAAAAGATTTCAAGGTTAGAAAAACAACAGGAAGGTTAACTGATTTGATTGGTTCTAAAGAAAGTATTTTAGATTATACTGCAGGAAGAGTTTCAATTTCTCAAGGTAGATATGCAACTAGTGGCGGGCATAATGATGATTGTAATGTTCAGCCTACAGAATTTGATACAAGATATGGAAAGATTTATGTAGCTCATAATGGAAATCTAGTAGAACAAGAAGATTTAAAATTATTTTTGAAAAAGAGAGGTGTAAGCGAGTATAAAACTGATTCTGATTCCGAATTATTTGGACAAATGATCGCAAGTTCAAAATGCGATAATTTAGAAGATGCCATTGTTGAAGCTTGTAGAAAGATACCCGCAGCTTATTCTTATCTTGTAATGACTGAGAATCAAATATATGCAATTAGAGATAGATTTGGAGTTAGACCATTATCATATGGAAATATTGGAAAGGGATATTTTGTATCTTCTGAGAATTATTTTTATGATAGTTTTGAACCTCGAGTTTTAAATCAAAAAGAGGTTCCAAGAGGTTCAATTGTTGTTTTAGAAGAGAATAAAGAACCAAGAATAATAAATTATGATAATACTAATTCTGAAGAGCATTTTTGTGCATTTGAACTTCTCTATTTTGCTTCAGCTTACTCCAAATTTGGTGGAGATTATGCTTTTAAAGTTAGAGAATCATTAGGTGAAAAAATGTTTGAGAGGATAAAGCATAGGATAGATTTACAAAATTCAATAGCAGTTCCAATATTAAATTCAGGAAGACATTTCACAATCGGTCTTGCTAAAAATTCAGTAAATTTAGAATATCTTGAAGCTATAAAAAGAATTCAGAATGGGATTGGAGATTTGAGAAGTTTTACTTCAACAGCAAATAGAAGGGAGCTTCTTAGGATGAAACATTTAATTATTCCTGATCTTATAGATGAGAGAGATATTTATTTAGGTGATGATACTATTTGTCGAGGAAATACTAGTAAAGAAATTGTTCAATTAGTTAGGGAAGCAGGAGCAAAATCTGTACATATGCAAATTTCAGGTCCTCCGATTATTAATGGGTGCTTATACGGAATTAACTTGAAAGGATCGGGTAATGAACTTATTTTTAATCAAGTTGAAAGTGAGGATGAAGTTGCAAGATTAATTGGTGCTGATTCAGTTACTTATAATACGCTTGAAGATTTAGAGAGTGTTGTAAAAAATATAATTGGAAAAGGAGTTTGTATGGGATGTATGGGTGGAAGAGATCCAACTAGAGTTTTTTAACTTCTTTTAATAATATACTCAAAAATAAAAAAATCATTTTTGGTCTCCTTTCACTAATCGTTCAAGGATTTCGTTAACTACTTGTGGTTTGCGTGTCCCATTCAACCTTTTTTTTAGCATTCACATTCAATAAATTGAACGTCCATTAAAAAAAGCCTTGACCAAAAAAAGGGAAGTTGTTTTACAACTTCTTAACTTCTTTCATCATAACTTCGTTAACTACTTGTGGCTTTGCGGTTCCTTTGGTTTCACGCATTACAATTCCTACTATAAAGTTTAATGATTTTTCATT
>CAYGPK010000002.1:0-76895 GCA_964351975.1 uncultured Methanosarcinales archaeon | reverse complement strand
TTCCTTTGGTTTCACGCATTACAATTCCTACTATAAAGTTTAATGATTTTTCATTACCGGATTTATAATCCCCAACGAACCTTTTCTTTAACGTTCCTTTTCAAGTCACTAAGAAAAGCCTTCACCAAAAGAACTGAATTGTTTCACAATTCATAAAATTTTTACAACTTCTTAACTTCTTTTAGAAGTATCTCATTAACTACTTGTGGCTTTGCGGTTCCTTTGGTTTCACGCATTACAATTCCTACTATAAAGTTTAATGATTTTTCATTTCCACTTTTGTAATCTTCAACAGCTTTAGGAGCATCTTTTAGTGCTTTTTTAACTAGTTCTTCTATAAGAGATGTGTCGTCAACTTGAATTAAATTATTATCATTAATATATTTTTCAACATCAAATTTTGAATCATATAATTTTTCTAGTGTTTTTTGAGCTACTGTATAAGAAATTTTATCTTGCCCTAATAATTCAATTAATTTAATTATTTCTTCTTTAATGTCTTTATTCTCTAAATCTTCAAAAGTATTTTTATTGTAATTTAAAACTCTCATAATTTCTCTTCTTAGAAATAATCCAACTTCTTTTGGATTTAATTTTTTCTCAAGAGCGTATTCAAATATTTCAGTTAAATACAACTCAGAAACTAAAACTTCAATTGTCTCTGAATCAAATCCAAATTTGGAGAATTTTTCTCTTTTTTTATCAGGCATTTCAGGTAAAGATTTTTTTAATTCTGTTATAGTTTTTTCGTCAATAATTAAATTTGGTAAATCAGGTTCTGGTGTAAATCTGTAATCTTGTGCATTTTCTTTTGATCTCATAAATTGCGTTTCATCAAGTTCTTCGTTGTATCTTCTTGTTTCTTGTTTGATTGGAGTTTTAGTTTTAACACATTCTTTTTGTCTTTTAATTTCGGCGTTTGCTGCAGCTACGATGTTTGATAGAGAATTTACATTTTTGATTTCAACTCTTTGAAAATCTCCTTCTTTAATTGAAACGTTTACATCTGATTTAATTCCAAATTCACTAATGACATCTAAATATTTTGCAACTAGAATCAATTCTTCAAGCCATACCTTTAATTCCTCTGTTGTATGAAATTGTGGTTTTGTTACAATCTCAGCAAGTGGAAATCCTGCTCTGTTGTAATTTAGTTCTCCAGTTTTAGGATCCCAAGCTGCTGGATCTTCTTCAAGGTGCATTTCTTCAAATTCAATTCCTTTAAATTTTCCGCCAATACAATTAGGTTTTAAATTTCCTCCACTGCAAGTTCTTTGATACCCCGATGGCATATCTGGCCAAGTATAGTGTTTTCTTTGAAAGAAAGTTCTTTTTGTTATTTCACTTCCCATAACTAGTCCAAATTTGATTAAATTATTAATTGCAGTTTTATTAGGAAGCATTGGTTTTGAACCTGGTTGGGCAGTACACCTTGGACAAATTGTAGTGTTAATTTTAGAATTCTTATGAGGTACTTTACAAGTACAGAATAGTTTTTCTTTAGTTTTAAGATACAGGTGTATCTCAAGACCAATCATAATTTGTGGTGTAACTTTTGTCATAATAGATTTGAGTTTTTATTTATTTATATATGTTATTATTAAAGTAATAATAATTATTTCAAAAATATTTTATTTTTGTTATAAATTGTGTTATTAAATATTTTCAATCAAAAAATATTTCCCCATTCCTCTTAATCTAAATTCTTCGACCTTACCTAATGTTTCTTCTAATCTATCTCTTATTTCGGCTCTATTTTCAGAATCTAGTATGTGTGCTCTTACAAAACTATATATGTCATCAAATTCAAGAAGTTCATCCGTATAGATTTCAGTTAATTTTCTTTCAATTTCTAAGTTATTTTTTATAATAAATCCAAATAAAAAATTTTGAGTAGGTTGAATATATGAATCTTGAATAAGAACTAATTTAGATTTGACAGGAATTTGAAAGCCTATTAGATTTCTAGGAAGATAAAGTCTTCCTTTATTATCTAGTTGCCTTATTTCATCAAATTCTGTATTATAGTATTGTGCAATAGGGATACTATCAATTATTTGATTCATATTATTTATAAATAATAATATATTAATAAAATTATGCGTAACATTAAAATTTTAACTATTGGTAAACTTAAGAATCAAAATTTAAAAAATGAAGTTGAGGAATTAAGTAAAAGAATTAATAGATTTGAGATTGTTGAACTTAAAGATGTTAAGGATAATAATGTTGAAATTGTTAAGAAAAAAGAGTTTGAATTAATTAAACCTCATCTTGATAAGTCTAATTTTAATGTTCTTCTAATGGAGCAAGGTAAATCTTATTCTACAACTGAGTTTTATAATTTTATTAAAAATAAGGAACAAAATATTTGTTTTATAATTAGTGGTGCTTATGGGCCAAGTTCTGAATTAAAGAAAGAAGTTTCTAATCATTTATCTTTATCAAGTATGATTTTTACTCACGAGCAAGCTTTGTATATGCTTGTTGAACAGATATATCGAGCTGATTGCTTAGAAAAAGGAATTAATTATACTAAATAGTAATGCTATTATCTGGGTTAAAATTTGGATGGTTTCTTTTCAATTCTCTAATTTCAGATAGAATAATTACTTTTGCTGAATATTCAGGTAAAATAGTTTTAGATGGTTCTTGGAAGTTATAATAAAAAACTTGTTTACTATTAATATAAATTTCATAAATATTATTAACTTTTTTAAATATTAATTCTCCATTTTGATAAAAATTACTTCTGGAAAAACCAATAACATAATCAACATTTTCACACATACTGATACGAAGCTGTTCTTTTCTATTTTCTATAAACTTAGATATCGACCACATTATACTATGTATTAGTTTTTATTATTTAAAAACATTTGTGAAAGTGTAATATATTTAGGTGGTTTATCCTAATTGTAATTATTGTTTAATTTTCTTAAAGTAAATTTTTTATAATTGTGTGAGGAAGAGTTTAGTGATGAAAGAGATAAAATTATTAATCCAATTCTATTTCATTGTAAGGGTTTCTATAATGTTCAAACATAGAGATTACTAAAATAGAAATTAAATAAATGTTCTTAGTAACCCTAAGTTTTACATATGTAATCCGTAAGGGTTACTTTATTTGATTTATAAAAATTCTTTAAAAAAATTTTTTTGATATTCAGCATATCTAGATTCTCCTTTTTTTAAAATCTCAAGAATTTTTTTTTGAGTCTTTGAGATTTTAGGAGATGGTGTTTTACCTTTTGTTATAATATCTTCCCATTCAATTCTAGAATCTACTGCCAAATCTTGAATTTTTTTATAATCATTATTCATATTTCCAATAGCTCCATCAAAACATTCTAAGATTAATTTAACTTTATGGAAATTATTATTCTCATCAAATGGATTTTCATCAAATGTCATATCATCATCATATAAATAGGAATTTATAGAACAAGGAACTATTCCAAAAGACCTGCATAATATATCATATAAATGATATCTTAAAAGTAGATATTCTATCTTTACTTTGGAATGTATTTTTTTATGACAATCCTTACAAGATAAAATTAAATTCATATCATTGTTATATCCTCCTTTTGATTCTTTCCAAAAATGATGATATTGCTTATCATATTTTTCAGGAGAAGATAAATCTTTTTTACAAAAATAACATTTATTTTTATATAACTTATCAATTTGTTGTTTTTGTTTTTTTGGAATATAAGCTTTTTTAAAAACCATAATAAATATAAAATAAAAATATTTATGTACTTTTCGCCACTTGAAGAACATAAATATAATCAAGTTAAGTAGTAGAAGCCTTTTTCTCTCGGCATTGCCGTGAGAGAAAAAAGGCAAATAAAAAGAAAAGTAATTAATTATAAAAAATTAAATTAAAAAAGGTAATATTTTAGATATAATTGAAGCTGTAGTCTCTACATTACCCCAAAAATCCTCATTATTTTTACAAGATACATATGCTGAATATAAATTGTTATAGTCTTCTTCCAATTGAGTAATTGCTTTGTCAACTTTAAATTTATCATAGGTGTCTGAATAATCACAAAAAGAATTACTATATATATAATTAGATTGTTTGTTTTCACAAGTTGTTAATTCTCTTTGAACTTTTAAATAATTTAAAGTTAGTTCATTTTTCTCCTCATTTAAGTTAGAAATTTCCAAGTTCCTAGTTTCTATAAGTGAATTTGTTCTACTTAATTCCGATTGTTTATCATTATATTTTTTCTCATAATCATTTACACTTTCATTTGCTAAATACAATAAAAAACCTAAACTTCCCACAGTTAAAAATAAAATTAAACTTAAGGCAGTAATCCAATTTGACATTATTCCTTTATTCATTTTTTAGTTTTAACATATAACCTCTCATATTTTGAAAGTAAAAGCAAGTCAATTTCAATTGCTATATTTCTAGCAAGTCTAAAATACTCTTTTTCTGAAATAAAACTATGTCCACCTTCGTGATGAAGTATATCAATAAAAGAATTGATAAACCTATTATCTTCATCGCTTAATTCTAATTTTTGTTTTAAATATCTCCTAATTCTCCCTATTTTGGATTCATTTTTAATTGCTTGAGGTAATTCATCTTTATCTATTGCAATAATTTTTTTTGACATTTCCTCTAATTTCATTTGAAAGTAACTTCTTAAATTCCCAATAGCAGCAGAAATAGGTGTAACTTGATTTCCTCCAATATAATCATCTATTTCAATTAATAGTAAATTGTATTGAGGACTAAAGTTTAAATTTTTATTTTTCTCAATAACTTGTTGTTTATCTTGATTAATCTCAATATTAATATTTTTCAAATTATTATCTAAAATATTAAATCTTAAATTAGTTACTTCTTTACTTAATAAGCTTAAATAATTTTCTTCATAACTATCTCCATATGTAATATTTGGTAATATAGATTTTAAATAAATAAGTTCATTTTCAGAGAAATTAATTTCATTCAACTTAATTAAGTTATAAAATATATATATTATTCTATCAGAATAAAGTTTCTTTCTATCCTTAAGTGCTTCCAAAAACTCTTTTTTAAAATTATTTTTTAATAAAAAATATGAAAATAATAAACAAGCAGAAGAATGAGTTCTAAAATTTGTAGAGTAATTAAAGGAATGTTCATAAATGTGTGTTATAGTTGAAACTAAATAATACATAATTTCATTAATAAAATGTTTTTCCATTATCTTATCTTCTTTAATATTTAAATATAAATTTTCTAAAGTAGAATAATTTTGAAATTTTATAACTTTCTTAGAAGAATTAAAAGTAAAAGAATTTTTATTTTCTTCATCTAAAGTTTCTTTCTCTATAATTATATTTAAATTAATGCTAATCTCTTCTTTTTTATTCATCTTTATCTATATATAATTGTAAACAATCATCAATCTTTTTATTCTTTTTGGTTATTATTTGTTTTACCTCTTTTATAATCTTCTTTTTAAATTTCCCACTATTTATTTCTTCTCTAACAATTGAGATTAATTCTAGCCTTTCTTTAAAATAAGCGTTCTTTTTCAATTCCATTGTATCATCATAAGATTTATTTCCTTCCATTCCCCAAAACTCTATCATTATCCCATACTCTAACAACCAGAAATCAGGATATACAATTCTATCCATTCCATTTGTATCTTCAATTAAGAATTTCTTTTCATATCTAAAATTTATTTTCATATCAGTTAAAAACATAGCAATTTGTAATTCTCCATTACTTTTATATTCAATATTATTCAATAACTTACTTGTATCTTTTACTTCTTCATATCCATTAAGCCACCAACCAAACATTGTTTTATGAATATATAAGTCATATTCAGAATTAATCTTAGGCAATTCTTCAATAGAAGTATCACAATAATTTTCTTCTTCTGAACCATTTGTTTTAAAATAAACCTTTGAACCATCAATTTTTGTAACTTTTCCTCTTAAAATTTTATGCTTATCATCTAGATAATCGTTTTTAACTCCCATTTTTATTTATCTCTAACATTTATCTTTTATATAATTAACTTTATGTATTTTTCAAAAATAAATGAATTTAGGATAAAAAATTAAAAAAAATTAAACTTTAATTTTTACTTATTTTTTCAAATTCTTTCAATATCTTCTAAGGGTATGAAGTCCTTACATTCTTTACAATAAACTTCTTTTTCTCCTAATTCTAAAATTCTAAGATTATGTTTTTTACATTTGTATTTACTTTTATATGTTTTTGAAGGTTTAAATTTCTCTTTCATTAATGTTATTATAACTTATTATTAAAAAATATTTGCTTAGATTTTGGATAAATTATTTTAAAAAAATATAATTTTTTTGAATATTTATATTTATTTTTTCGATTTGTAGGAATATTTGCAGTTGTTCTCTCTTGGGGGCCTTATATTCCTATTACAACTTTATTTCCAAATTTAGAGATTAGATATATTATAATTATTACATTTATTTTAATATTTACAATTGGGGGAAGTATTAATTTCTTATGTCAGAAATTTAAAAGATAAATTTATAAATATAGCAAACTATAGTTTAATATGGCAACAACAATTCAAATTAGTAAAAAACTTCAAGATTTTCTTTCTCAAAGAAAATTATATAATAAAGAGACTTATGAAGAAGTTATTTGGGATTTGATAGAAGATTCAAAAGAACTATCAAAAGAAACTCTAAATAATATAAAACAGGCTCAAGATGATATTAAAAAAGGTAAAACTTTCACTCATGATGAAATAAAGAAGGAATTAGAATTATAAATGTATGATTTAATTTATACTGAAATTGCAATAAGGCAATTAAAAAAGTTAGAAAAAGATTTACAAAAAAGAATACTTAATTCTTTAGAAAGATGTAGAGTAAGACCTCAATCATATGTAAAGAGATTAGTTGCTAGTCCTTATTATAGATTAAGAGTTGGAGAGTATAGAGTGATTTTAGAGATAAAAGGTGATAAATTCATTATCCTTGTTTTAGAGATAGATCACAGAAAAAATATTTATAATAATAATAAATGAAAATAATAACTAAAGACTACATAGAAGAGAATAAGTATTTCATCCTATCTGAAATGAAGTTAGGTAAAATATTTGTTCATCCAACAGATACTTTGTATGGGATTGGTTGTAATGCTCAGAATTCGAACTCTATTAAAAAGATTTTTGAAATTAAAAAAAGACCAAATAAACCTTTTCTAGTAATTTCTCCAAGTATTAAATGGATACAAGATAATTGTGAATTTAACAAAGATAATTTTAATAAATTTAAACTTCCCGGACCATATTCTTTTATTGTAGAGCTGAAAAATAAAGAGTTAGTCTGTTCTGAAGTTCTATCAGATAATAACAAGTTAGGTGTTAGATTTCCAAATTGTTATTTTAAATCTTTAGTTGGGGATGCAGGAATTCCATTTGTTTCAACTTCATTAAATATTTCAGGAGAACCACCAATTTTAGATTTAGAAAATATTCCAAAAGAGATAATAGATAAAGTTGATTATCTAATAAAAACAGATGAAACTCTTTTAGGAAGAGCTTCAGAACTTTATGATTTAACTTCTGATGAATTGAAGAGATTAAGATAAATATTTTTTGATAAAAATATTAACAAATTATATAAACTAACGTATTTAGATTTTAATATAAATAAATGAAACAATTGACTAAATCAAAATATTTAACTGGACTTACTTGTGCAAGATCACTTTGGATAACTTTGAATAAACCTGAACTTTTACCAAAAATGGATTTATCTACTCAATATAGATTTGATACAGGATATAAAATTGGAGAACTTGCTAAGAAACTTTATCCAAATGGACTTGAAGTTCCAAGAGAAAATTCATTAGAGTTATCTAAAGATCTTTTGAAGAAAAGGGTTCCACTTTTTGAAGCAAGTTTTGAATATGATAGATGCTTTTCAAGATGTGATATCTTAGTTCCAGTAAATGAAGATGAGTGGGATATTGTTGAAGTTAAAAGTGCAACTAAAGTTAAAGATGAGAATATACATGATGTTTCTTTTCAAAAATTTGTTTATGAAAATAATGGTTTAAATATTAGAAATTGCCAATTATTAATTGTTAATAATGAATATTTTAAAGATGGAGAATTGGATTTGAATAATTTTTTTGTTATGGAAAATTTAGATGAGGAAATAGAAGAGATATGTGATGACATAAGAGATAATGTTCAATTAATGCTTGATAATATAGATTCTGATTTTTATGATGAAGAAAAATTTGGTAAACACTGTGATAATCCTCGTGATTGTCCATTACCAAATATTGATTGGAATTTTTTACCTGATAATTCTGTTTTTACTTTTTACAATATTAGAGTTAAAAAAGCACTCGATTATTATAGAAGTGGAGCAACACAAATTAAAGATTTAAGTAGTCAATTTGAATTAACAGATAAACAGCAAATTCAAAAAGATTGCGAAATTAATGGTAAAGAACATATTGATATAATAGGAATTAGAAAATTTTTAGACTCGCTACAATATCCTTTGTATTATATAGATTTTGAAACTTATGCTTTAGCAATACCAATTTATGATAAAATGAAACCATATCAAAGAATTCCTTTTCAGTTTTCACTTCATATAAAAAAAGATGAGAATTCAGAACTTGAGCATTATGAATTTTTAGCGAATGGTAAAGAAGATTCAAGATTAGATTTTATTTCTAAATTAAAAGAATTAATTTTAGATGATGATGGTTCAATTATTACATTTAATAAATCCTTTGAGAAAGGAGTTTTAAAAGAGTTGTCTCAGTTTTTACCAGAGTTTAAAGAATGGGTAGAATCAATTGATTTAAGAATTGTTGATTTACTTGATGTTTTTAGAAATTTTTATTACTACAATTCAAAACAAAATGGTTCTTGTTCTATTAAGAAAATTCTTCCTGCAATTTATCCACAGAAAAACCATATTGATTTAGAAATTAGTGATGGAATGAGTGCGAGTATTGAGTATGAAAATTGTATCTGGGGTGATTGTGATGAGAAAGAAATTGAAAAGATTAGAAAGAATTTACTTGAATATTGCTGTTTGGATACTCTTGCAATGGTTCATATTAAAGAAGAATTAGATAAATTAGTTAAGTGAGTTATTGATTGTCTTTGTGGTATATTTCTAAAAAAATTATTATTAATTCATTTTCATAATATGAATAAGCAAGTCTAAATGGCTTAATATAAACTTCTCTAGTTCCTTTTCTTTCATTTCTCATTGGTTTTCCAATTAATGGATTGTCAATTATTTTTTCTACTTGTTTTTTTATTTTTTCTTTAAATAATTTATCTTTAATTTTTGAGAAACTTTTTTTAAAAGAATTAGAATATTCAACCTTTAATTCTACCATTCATCCATTTCTTTTAGAAATTCTTCTTTTGTAAACTTTTTATTATTTGGATTTTTTTCATATTCTTCATATGCTTCTTTAACTTTTTTACTAAAAATTTTATCTTCTAGTTCTTTTTCTAAAGTTTGTTCATATTCTTTTAAAATTGTTTTAAAAGCCTCATTTTTACTTTTAATTCCTCTTTGTGCTTTGAAAATATTTAGAAATCTATCCTCTTTCTCATTTAAATCAATTATTGTCTGAACCATTTTTATAAACTATAATATAATATTATATTTTATAATATTTAAACTTATGTATTTTAATTTAATTAACCAAAAAACTCTTTAATTTCATCTCCAATATCATTTGGAACTCTTAAGTGCCAGTGTTTAGGAAAAGATAGTGCATATGTTGGAAATAAGAATCTGCTATCCATTAACACTACAACTCCTTTGTCTTCTTCTGTTCTTATACATCTTCCTGCTGCTTGAATTATTTTTGACATTGCTGGAAATACGTATCCGTATTGTTGACCCTTTCTAAATTTTTTATCGAAGTGCCTAATTACAGCTTGAGTAAAATAATCAGGTACGGCAAGTGGTAGTCCAACTACAACTACAATTTCAAGAGCTTCTCTTGGTAAGTCTAGACCTTCTGCAAATGAACCTGAAGTTACAGCAAATAAGACTCTTGATTTCATATCAAGTCCTCTACCTTTAAAATCATCTACAAATTTTTCTTTGTCTTCTTTTGTCATGAATCTTTGCTCTTTCATAATTTTTCGACCTAGCATTAAAAGATTCATTTTTGAAACAACCATATCCATTAGTGCGTAACTTGGAAAAAAAATAATTCCGTTTCTATCTGGCGCACTATTCAATATTCTCTCAATTCTTTTTCCCATTAGAATAAACATTTCAGGTGATCTTGCTGTGAATTTAGTTGTAACTTCATTATCAACAATTGTTAATTGGTTCTCTTTAAGAAATGGACTATCAAGTTCTAAAACATCACAATTTGCAACACCAAGTATATCTTTATACATCTCAATTGGTGAGAGAGTTCCTGACATTAGAATTGATGAATAAGAATTGTTTAAAATTTCAGATGAGATTTCACTTGGGTCAATACATTTGATTTTTAGACTTAAAATTGTTTTATTATCTTTTACATTTTTTTCAAGAATTGAGAGGTAACTCTCTACATCAATTTCACACCACCGTTCTAAAAAGTTTCCAACTCTTTCAACAAAAGAAATAATTTTATCTTCTTTAATTAATGCTCCTGCGATGTAGAGTTTTTCAATTACATCTTCCATTTTTGTAGTAGATGAGAATTTAGATAAAATCTTTGAAATAAATTCTTCTTTTTCAATTAAGAATTCTCCATTATTAGAATCCATTCTATCAAATAATAATTCTTCCAGAGCAGATCTTACTGCAATTAAATAATTATCATATTCTTGTGATTTGATAAAATCATTTAATTCCTTCATAGCATTTTTTAAAATATCAGTGGATAATGTGTAAGAGTATGATGATCTTACTCTATCAGGTAAATTATGAGCTTCATCAACAACAATTATACATTCTTCAATAGATTTGCCTATTTTTCCTAAGAAACTTTCTCTTATTCCTTTTGAGAATAAATAGTTATAATCACAAATCACAACATCAGCTCCAAATGCTTTCATACCAGCAAGTTCGTAAGGACAGAATTTACAAGAGTGGGATAAGTCAACAAAGTTTTCAACACTCATAAAACTCTCACTACTCTGTTTTATTACAGCTTTTATTTCATCTTCTTTATCACTATCATGGGTATTTCTAAAGAAACTACATTTTCCAGTTTCCCTTACTTTTTTACAAAAGTCATTGAAATCTGCAGCCGGGTATAAGTCTCTTTCATCGTGAACACACATACTACGTTTGCCTATAAAAGCTACATAATTTATTGGTGTGTTTCCTTTTTTGTTGATATCATGTATAGTTTTAATTACTTGATTTGCTTGAGTTTGTCTTGATGTTAAACAAACTACAGTTAGATTATTTTTTTTAGCATAATGAATTGCTGGTGCTAGTGCTGAGACTGTTTTTCCAAGTCCAGTTGGTGCACTAACCATTAAATTTCTCTTCTCTCTAATTACTTTATCAACTTTTACTATAAATTCATCTTGTCCTGATCGAACACTTTCATAGGGAAAATTGATTTTAGTAAAAAGTTCTTCCATAGTATAAAATTTATTTAAGAGATTAAAAAGGTTTGTTGTTTAAATTTCAAAAATAAGAATTTATTTTTAATTTTTAACTTAAATTACAAATTCATTATCAAAGGTTAAAACTAAGTTTTATAAAAGATTTATTTGTAACAATTATATATGGCGAAAGTTGTTAAAAAGTCAAAAAGTGTCTCTAAAGAATCACCAAGTGTTTCTTCAAGAGTAAGTAGTTCAGTTGGTAAATCACATAATAAAAATACATTACTTGTTGCAACATTAATTCTTGTTGTTTTTCAATTAATTATTATGTTTGGTTTAATTTTTAGTTTTGAATCAAAACTGGGAACAGCAGTTGATAAGATAGATTCAATTGATACAAAAGTTAGTGCAATTGATAATTTCTTTGCATCAAATGTAGATGGTTATGGTAGTGGATCTCCTTCTGGTTCAACAGGTTCAGCAAATACTGGAGCACCTGCAGAGGTTGACATTGTAAATGAGCCTACTGAGGGTAATCCTGATGCACCTGTTACAATTGTAGAATTTAGTGATTATGAATGTCCTTTTTGTGGAAAATGGTATTCTGAGAGTTATGCATTATTAAAAGCTGATTATATTGATACAGGTAAAGTTAAGTTTGTATACAAAGATTTTCCACTTAGTTTTCATCCTAGTGCAAAAACTTCTGCAATAGCAGCTAATTGTGTATTAGAAGAATTAGGAGATGAAGCATACTTTAAATACCACGACACTTTATTTGAGAATCAAAGATCTTTTAGTAGTCAAGCACAATTAGATCAGTGGTCAGTTGATTTAAAAATTTGGGCTTTAGATTTAGGAGTTGATTCAGGTAGTTATGATGCTTGTATAGTAGATCCTGCTCAAGCTGCAGAAGTTGATGCTGATTTAAATGAAGGTGCAAGTTTAGGAGTTAGTGGAACACCATCATTTTTCATTAATGGAAATTTAATTGTTGGAGCACAACCTTATAGTGTTATTAAGCAAGCAATTGAAACTGAATTAAATAAATAAGTTTAATATTTAATTTCTTATTTTTATTTTTTTTAATCAAATAATTTATAAACTTTAAAGTTTATTTATTGTTATGAATTATTCTAGGGTTGCAACTTTTATTGGAATTCTTATAGGACTGATACTTGTATCTTTTATTTATAGCAATAATTTAATGTACAATGATGTTATTAGTTTCGAGTCTTTTTTATTGATTAATTTTTTAGGTTATTTATTTTTTCTTTTAATGCCTGTTGAAGCTATTTTTATATTTTATTTAAATAATGGATATAGTGTTGATGTCTTATTAATTGCAGCAATAGTAACTGCAGTTTTAGGTCAAATTGTAGATTTTTTATTGGGATTACTTGTTTCTGAAAAATTTGCTAGAAATTTAATTGGAAAAAAAACTTATAATAATATTAAATCAAAAGTTCAAAAATATCTTTCTTTATGTGTTTTTATTTTTAGTTTGACATTTTTACCTTCATCAGTTATGGCATTTATTGCAGGTGTTGTAAAAGCTGATTATAAAAGAGTTTTTTTTTATAGTTTTTTAGGTCTTACAGTCAAATACTTTATAATAGTTGGAATATTTTTATTATTATAAATAATAGAGGAAATTTAGATAAATATTAAAATGGTAATTAAAATGATGAAAAAACATAAGTTGAAAGGAATACAGTACAAAAGTACTGGAGAGTATGAAGTTGCAAAGCTTTTACATGAAATGGGTATAGATTTTGAATATGAGTTTCCAATCTCAGTTATAGATGAAGATAAGACTAAAATTTGGTATCCTGATTTTTATTTGAAAGAGTATCAAGTTGTTGTTGAATATTTTGGAATGTACAATCACAATGAGGCTTATCGTGATTCTGTTGAGCATAAAAAAGATGTTTTTCAAAAATGTGGGATTCAGTTTGTTCCAATTTATCATATTAGTAAGAACTGGCAGGAATACCTGTTAAAATCAATACTTGCTCATCAAGAGATTAAAGCTAAGAAAATGAATAAGATACTGGAGAAATACTCAAAGAAAGATGAAAGTTTTGTAACAAAATTAAAAAGTAAATTTTTTAAGAAAGAATGAAGCAATTCCAATCTAGTGCAAAAATTCATGTATTTATTTGTGTTAATGAAAGAGAAAAAAAAGAAGGTGTAAAACCTAGTTGTTCTCCAAGTATTAGTACTGAATCTTTTAGAGAGATTAAACAATGGATTTTAGATGAGAAATTAATGAAGGATGTTTACTGTAATAGGACTCATTGCCTTGGCTTTTGTAATAATTCTGGCGGAGTTATGGTAATTTATCCTAGTGGTAAATATTATATTGGTTTAAAAGATGTTTCTGAGATTAAACAAATTATTTTAGATGAGTTAAAATTAATAAATTAAAAAAATTATTTTTTTGATTTTTTATTTGATGTCTTCTTTGCTACTTTTTTAACAACTTTTGATGTTTTTTGAACTTCTTTAATTGTTTCTTTAGTTAATCTTGTTTTTGCTTTATCAGAAATTTTACCTAATTGAATTGTAATATATACTGCAATTATTGTTACAAAAACTGCGTAAAACCAAGGCCCATAAGTTGATAGGGATTCAAGAGCTCCACCAGTTGCAAACAATCCTTTAATTGCATCATTCCAAGCAAGTGCTGCAACAAGTCCAAATGCTGCTGTAAGCAGCGCTGTTATTTTTTCGATTACTTCTACTTTCATTTGTAATATTAGTTTACATTAATTATTTATATATTTTTCTGATTTACTTAAACTTACTATTAACATATTTTATTAATTTTGAACCTTTTAACTGAATACTAGATGGACCTGATCTTATATAGAATTCTTCATCCTCATTAGTCTTTAAGAAAGTTTCAGAGTTTGCTTTTTTAACTTCAATTTTAATTATTTGTTTTTTATTAATGTTTATAAGTTTGAAATTGATATTGTGAAGATATTCTTCTCCTAAATTTTGTTTAATTAAATTTGTTAAATGTAAATAGGTTTTATCTTCATTTTTAAAATTATCTTTTTCAATCCCAATTATTTTTTTGTCATCTGAAATCCCTATTAAAAGAATTCCACCTTTATAATTTAGAAATGCACAGATTGTTTTAATTGCACTATGTTCAATTTTTTTATCATGCTCGTTTGTGTATAAATTAGTTCTTAAAGTTGATTTGAATTCAAGTGTTTCAGATTCACCTTTTTTTATTAGATCAAGTATATCTGATTCTTTGTCTTTGAAAAAAGATTTTAATATTTTTTTAAGATAATATTTATCATCTTCAGTTTTAAGATAGACATATCCTATAAATGATATAACTGCTGCACTAAAAACATTAATTGCTAAAAATCCTAGTGCGTCACTTGGATTATAGTTTTGAATATTTATTTGAAAAATATAATCTAAAGAGAATCTAAATGTTTGCCATAGAACTCCTATTGTTATTGAAAAACAAAAGGAGAAAAAAGCAAGAAATAGATAGCTTAATTCAAATACTGATTTTTTTTCTTTATTTAAAAAGTAGATTAAACTAAATCCAATTATAGTAAGTATTGAGCTTGATAGAAAATAGAGAAATATTCTAGTCCATAAATTATTTATGTCTAATAATGTTGTTTTTGAGAAAAAAATCAGGAAATAAATTAGTATTAGAGTTAGAATTTCAATTTTGTTTATTTGTATTTTAGATTTGAATTTAGTAAAGAACAATGGAAAGTATACCATAACTATGTTAATTGAACTTAAAATTATTATTATTGCATTTTTTTCGTATACAGAATAGCCTAGTGCTAGAAATAAAAGTAAAGTAAAAATATACTGATAAATAGTTATTTTTGAATTTTTCATTATTTATTTTAGAGTATCAAAATTTATAAGTCTTTTTAATTTATTTAATTTATAAAAAATGGAAAAAGTAATTATTTATCATAATCCTAAATGTTCAAAGAGTAGAGAGGCCTTAAAACTTTTGATTGAGAAGAAAGTAGATTTTCAAATTATTGAGTATTTAAAGGACATTCCAACTGAAAAAGAGCTTAGAAATATTATTAAAAAACTCAAAATTGAGCCTATTAAATTACTTAGGAAAGGTGAAGATATATATAAGGAACTTGTTTCAATTCAAGGAAAACCTGACCCAGATATTACTATTAGTTGGATGTTAAAACATCCTAAACTAATTGAGAGGCCAATTGTTGTAACAGAAAAAGGAGCAAGAATTGGTAGACCAACGGAAGTTATTTTAGAGATATTATAATCTATTTTTTCTATTTTTCCTAATATAATGCCTATAATACCCCAAAATAGCACTAAAGAGGAATATTGTCTCACCAATAATTGCTACAGGAGAAAAGATTATGATGTAATACAATATTGCTAATGAAGTTCCAACCATCATTTGTAATCTCATTAACTTTTCATTTTTCTGAAAATTTCCTATAATAAATATTGTTAATCCTAAATAAATTATTAAATCATAAATTTCAGTGTATGTGAAGATTAATGCCATTGTATTTAGAAATATAAAAATTATTGAGTATTTCTTATCTGTTGTAAATATACAAGTAATAAATCTTATTACACTAAAAAATACAATAATTCCTGCGGTAGTTTTTCCTAATAAAAATAAATGTGTACTGATTAGGCTTGCAGAGAAAACTAATGTTAGATAAATTTTTTTTCTTTCTTTAAATTGCATGCTTAGAAAGTCAAAACCAATTGCAAAAAACATCAAAATCTGAGAAATAATAAATGTTGTTCCTAACTCTATCATATAAGTTTCAAATATTTTTGATTTATTAACTTTTTTATATTCTTCATTTATTTGGTCTATCTACTTTTATTAATTATAAATATTTATAAAATACTCTAGATTGACATTAATATGATTGATAGTATTATTGTAAAAGGGGCTCGTGAGCATAATTTAAAAAACATAGATGTTACAATTCCAAGGGAGAAGTTTATTGTAATTACTGGCCTTTCTGGTAGTGGAAAGTCAACACTTGCCTTTGATACAATTTATGCTGAAGGGCAAAGAAGATATGTTGAATCACTTAGTGCTTATGCAAGACAATTCTTAGGTTTAATGGATAAACCAGATGTAGATTCAATTGAAGGATTATCTCCAGCAATTTCTATTGAGCAAAAGACAACTTCTAAAAATCCAAGATCAACTGTTGGAACAGTGACTGAGATATACGATTATTTAAGGCTTTTATTTGCAAGAGTTGGAACAATGCATTGTCCTAAATGTGATTCACCTATTAAACCTCAAAGTCCAGAAAATATTATTAATTTAATTATGACTGATAAGGAGAAGAGGGTTGTAATACTTGCTCCAATTGTTCGTGGTCTTAAGGGAACTTATGAGAAATTATTCGATGATTTGAAAAAAGAAGGTTTTGCAAAAGTTAGAGTTGATGGTGCAATTTATGATTTAGAAAATATCAAAGATGAACTTACTTTAGAGAGATATGAAAAACATTGGATTGAAGCTGTTGTTGATAGAATTAAAATTTCTGATGATGAAAGGGTTAGAATAAGTGATTCTATTGAGCAAGCTTTAAAGTTTGGAAAGGGTACACTTAATATTTTAGATTTTGATAAAGCTGAGGAGAAGATTAAGAAATTTAAATCTAAAATTACTGAGAAAGAATTAAAAGAAATCCAAAGAGATTGTGAAACTATTTATTCAACATTTGGTGCTTGTCCTAATCACAATGAAATTGTTTTTGAACCACTTGAGCCAAGGATGTTTTCATTTAATTCTCCTTTTGGTGCTTGTCCTGATTGTTTAGGTATTGGAAATAAATTAGAGATTTCACCCGACTTATTAATCCCTGATAAAAATAAATCAATTATGGATGGTGCAATTGTTGTTTACAATAGAATGGATTTGAAATGGAGAGCACAACAATTAACAGCAGTTGGTAGGAAATTTAATTTTGATGTATTTAAACCAATTAAAGATTTTACAGATAAACAATTAGAAGTTTTACTATATGGAACAAAAGAACCTATTAAAGCTTACTGGAGTAATGGTGCTAAGATGAACTTTGAAACTGGTTGGGAAGGAGTAATTGGACAGACTATGAGAATTTACAATGGGTCTGAATCAGATTCTAAAAAGACATCTATTGAAAGATTAATGGTTGGAACACCTTGTAAAACTTGTTCTGGTAATAGGTTAAAAGATACTGTTCTTGCAGTAAAGATTCAAAAGAAATCAATTATTGATGTTACAAATTTAAGTATTAAAAACTCTGTTGAATTTTTTAAAACGATTGAAGATAAATTTACTGATAAGGAAAAATTTATTGCAAAGCAAATTTTAAAAGAAATTAATGAAAGACTTAGTTTTCTATACAATGTTGGACTTGGTTATCTCACATTATCGCGATCTGCAGGTACTCTTTCAGGTGGTGAGGCTCAGAGAATTAGACTTGCAACACAAATTGGAAGTAATTTGATGGGAGTTTTATATGTTTTAGATGAGCCATCAATTGGACTTCATCAAAGAGATAATGCTAAATTAATTAGTACACTTCACAGACTTCGAGATGTTGGTAACACTTTAATTGTTGTTGAACACGATGAAGATACTATTCGTGCTGCTGATTATGTTATTGATATTGGTCCTGGTGCTGGAGTTCATGGTGGGTATATATCTGCGCAAGGTACACCAAAAGAAGTTGAGAATAATAAAAATAGTTTGACAGGAAGATATTTATCTGGTGAATTAAGAATAGAGTACAATAAAGATAAGAGAAAGCCAGTAAATTTTATTGAAATTAAAGGAGCAAAGGAGAATAATTTAAAAAATGTTAGTGTAAAAATTCCAACAGGAGTTTTATGTGGAATAACTGGAGTTAGTGGTAGTGGAAAGTCTTCACTTATTTCTTTAACTATGGTTCGTGCTCTTCAAAAACATTTTGGACAAGTATATGAAAAATTAGGTGAGCATAAAGAGATTAAAATTCCTGAAGAATTAGATAATATTATTGTAATTGATCAAGATCCTATTGGAAGAACACCAAGGTCAAATCCTGCAACTTATATTAAATTATTTGATGAGATTAGAAAAATATTTGCAGAGACTAAAGTTTCTAAAGAAAGAGGTTACAAGGAAGGGAGATTTTCATTTAATGTTGAGGGAGGACGTTGTGAGACTTGCCGTGGTGATGGTATGATTAAAATTGAGATGAACTTTTTACCAGATGTTTTTGTTCAGTGTGAAGAGTGTAGAGGTAAAAGATACAATCGTGAGACTCTTGATGTTACATATAAAGGAAAAGATATTGCTGAGGTTTTAGATATGAGTGTTGATGATGCAACTCCGTTTTTTGAGAATCATATAGGAATTCATAGAAAATTAAAAACACTTCTTGATGTTGGACTTGGGTATATTAAATTAGGTCAAAGCTCAACAACTTTATCAGGTGGAGAATCTCAAAGAATTAAATTAACTCGTGAACTTGCAAAATTCAAAAAGGGAAATACTGTTTATATTTTAGATGAGCCTACAACTGGACTTCATTTTGAAGATACTAAGAAATTAATTGAAGTTATTAATCGCCTTGTTGAAAAAGGAAATTCTGTTATTGTAATTGAGCATAATTTAGATGTTATTAAATGCTGTGATTATGTTATTGATATTGGACCTGAGGGTGGAGATGAAGGAGGACAGGTGGTTGCAAGTGGAACTCCAGAAGATATTGTTAAAATTAAAGAGAGTCATACTGGTAAGTTTCTTAAGGAGCTTTTGAAATAGTTTATTAGTTTGAGATTCGAGAAACGTTATATCCTGAAAGAGTTTGGTCCCCAATTCCTAAAAAAATTAGTGGATTAGGATTTGAATCTTCTAGAATTTCGACTAGTTTTTTATCACCACGTTCTTTAGCTTTCATAGTTGAAATTAATTTAGTAGTAAAATCAATGTGTGCCCAATCTAAATTATTAAAAAAATTATGAAAATTTTCTATATAATTTGCAACCATTAATGTTAGTATTCTTCTTTCAGACATACCTTGATTAGTGAATCTATTTGCAATTCTATCAAATAATTCAGTTTCATGATATTTGAATTCTAGATTTAAACTTGGAGTTACTTTTTGTCCTACATACCACCTGAAATTATTTCTAGGAATAAATAAATTATGATTAAAAAGATGTTTTGAAAATTCTATTGCTAAAAATAAAGATCCTGAGATTCTTTCTAGATCATCAGTTTCTTCATAACCTAGATATGATCTTATAAAGTTTAATGCTGAAATTTCAACATCTGTGAATTGATATTTAAAGATATAACCTCCTTCTTTGGAATAGGGAGTTAATCCCTCTTCATCAAGTTGTTGTTTAACTCTAAAGTCTTCAAAAGATACTAGATTAGAATTTCGCTCATTCATTTTATAACTCACTAGTTAATACTTTTTAAATATTTCTAATAAGAATCTTTAAAAAACAATTCAATTTACTATTACTTACCTATTCTATAAAGTGGGAGTAGCAAAGTGGTCAAATGCGCCCGACTCAAAATCGGGTCCTTTCGGTTCGAGGGTTCGAGTCCCTTCTCCCACATATTAAGGACGAGAACTTTAGTTCCTTTGGTTCCAAGAATTCTTATAAAACTAATTAGAAAGAATTGTTGAGAACGAGTCCCTTCTCCCACATTAATAACTCTCACCCTCTTTCGAGGTTCTCAACAATTTCTTCGAAATTCTTGGACGTTCAGAAATCAAAGATTTCTGTAACATTTCGAGTCCCTTCTCCCACATCTTAAGTACGAGAACTTTAATTACTTATCTCTTTTCACAAATCACAATCACGCTAGGGTTGCTTCTCCACATTAATAAGGACGAGAACTTTAGTTACCTATCTCTTTTCGCAACTCAGTATCACACCTGGGTTGCTTCTTTTACATTCACATAAAATTATATAAACTATAATTTTTAATTTTATTCATGAATAAAAAAAATAAATATGTTTGGATTTTTAATTTAATTTTTGCAATTGGATTAATATTATATATCTCTTATAATTTATTTTTTCCAACCTTTAAAGCAAGTTATCCTAATTTATTTATTGAAAAAGTAGATTCAAAATATACTTATATTCCTCTTGGAGATTCTTATTCTATTGGAGAAGGTGCTGGAGTTTCTAATTCTTGGTCAGCTCAATTAGTAAATCAACTTAAAGATGATGGTATTGATATTGAGATAGTTTCAAATCCCTCTAAAACTGGTTTTACAACTTTTGATTTAATTAATTATGAACTTCCTATTTTTTATAAGGCAAATCCTAATTTTGTTACAATTATGATTGGTGTTAACGATTATGTTCAAGGAATTGATATAGAAACTTTTGAAACTAATTTAGAATATATTGTGACGGAAGTTTTGAAAACTACACCAAAACGAAATGTTTATCTAATTAATATTCCTGATTTTTCTAAGACTCCAAATGGTAATAGATATTCAAGTGGAAGAGATGTTGAAGAAGGTTTAATTCAATTTAACTTTATAATTGAGAAAGTAGCTACAAATAACAATATAACTTTAATTGACATTTTCAATTTATCTCAGGAGATTGCTAGAGATCAAAATAACTTGGCAATGGACAAACTTCATTATTCTAAAGAAGGTTATAATTTGTTTAAAGAAAAAATATCTTTAGATACTAGAGATTCATTTATTAAATAGTTTATCAAAATATTTATAAATATCTTAATTAAATAAGTTATATGCACTTTAAAAATTTAAACGATTTATACACATTTTTGTTTATTGTAGGAGGAATTATTTTTGGACTAGTTTTAGGATACGCAGTATTTTCTCCAAGTTCTGAGACAGATCATTTTTCAACAGAACATACTCATGATACTATGGCTCACGAGCAATATGAAATGCAATCAGATAATATTCCTGCAATTAATGTAGTTGTTACAAAGGATTCAGTCTCAGGTTGGAACCTTAACATTAGAACAAGTAAATTCAAATTTACACCAGAGAAATCAGGATTAGAAAATGTTGAAGGAGAAGGACATGCCCATTTGTATATTAATGATGTTAAAGTTAATAGGATTTATTCAGAATGGTACCATATAAATCCTGAGAATCTTAAAGTTGGTGATAATGTAATTAGAGTAACTCTAAATACAAATGATCATAGAGAATATGCAACAACTGGAGTTTTACTTCAAGATACAGAAGTTATAACTATTGAATAAAATATTTTTTATTGGATTAATGCATAAACTATTGCACCTGTTAAAATTAAATATGATGGAATTAAATTAACAATTACTTCTAATTTTTTGTCTCTTTGAAGTCTATATTTGAATGTATCAAAGTATGTAATCTCTGAGTCTTGCTTTCCAGTTTTATTTGATATTGACCTTCTTATTATTTCTCTTTTTTGAATTTCATAACTTTCATCTGTTATAAAATACTCTCTATCTAAGGCATTTGCATGTCTTAAACTTTTTTTATCACCTAATTTCATTAATTCAAAATATACATCTTTTGCTCTTAATCTTTGAATTCCGTGTTGCATATTTTCAGCTCTAGATTGATTTAATTTATCTTCTAAATCATCAATTGGTTTTCTAACTTTGTTATCATTTGAAATAGAATCTTGAAGCATTCTTCTTGCTCTAAAATTAAGAGTTATTTCATTATTCCTACTATAGGTTTGAGCAAGTGCTGTGCTAATATTTACCATAAATGGCAAGAACATAATTTGCCTTATAAAGGTATATTGTTGTATATTAAAGTAACACAGAATTATCCAAATATTTATAAAACTCTTATTTTTTGTAATACTTATGAAGATTGAAAATAATGATTTTGTAAATGTGGATTTTGATATCTATGCAAATGATAAATTAGTTCAAACAACTAATGAGAAACTAGGTAAAGAAGCAAACTTTGAAAATGCAAAATATGGTCCACAAACTTTAATTGTTGGTAAGGGTTTTATCTTAAAGGCAATGGATGAGGATATGAAAAAGAATTCAGAAAATACTTTGGAATTAAAACCAGAAGAAGCTTATGGAAAGAGACAAAAAGAATTAATTAAAACTTTTCCTAAATCAGCTTTTGATGAGCAAAAAATGAGAGTTGTTGTTGGTATGACTTACGATTTTAATGGAATGTATGGAACTGTTAAATCACTTGTTGGTGGAAGAGTTATGGTTGATTTCAATAATCCGCTCTCAGGAAAAGAAATCAAATTGACTTATAAGATAGTTAAAAAAGTTGATGTTATTACTGAGAAAATAAAAGTTGTTTTAGGTACAATTTTAAAATTACCAAATAATATGTATGAAATCTCTAAAAAAGAGAAAGAAGTTACAGTTAAAGTTCCAGCTCAATTATTTGCAATGAAAGACATGTTAATGAAATCATTTGAAGAAGTAATTTCTGATATTAAAGATTATTCTGTTAAAATTGAAGAGATGAAGATTAAATAATACATTTAAATTTATATTTATTTATTCTAGTTAAAAAGTTTTATAAACTTAAATTCTTGAGTTTAATTTATGAATAAAAAGGGAATAGGTCCTGTTATTGCGAGTTCTTTGTTAATTGTTGTTGCTGTTGTTGCAATTATTGGTTTTCAAACTTGGTTTAATTCTTATTCTACAACTTTATTTTCTGATGTTGAGAGTAAAAGTTCTAGTAGTGTTTCTCAAACAAAAATTGACCAATTGTTAGGTGATACTTTATATTTTCGTAATGGTTTTACTGAGAATTTGACAATTACTGATGTTAAAATTGGTGGTAATTCCTGTAACTTGGGGAGTCTGACTGCGAATGGCGATAGTTTGACTCAAATTAGTTTGAATAGCAATTGTACAACTAATTTAACAAGTAGTAAGATTGAAGCTGTTGTTTATACAAATAAAGGACCTTATTCAACTTATTTTTACAACCGTAATGTGAGTGCTAGTGCAAGTTTAAGTTCAAATGAATCAGAAGAAGAATCAGTTAGTTCTAGCTATAGTATTGGAAATAGTTTAAGATTTAATGATGATGATACTGCTTATTTGAATAGAACACCGACTTCAGAAGGCAATAGAACTACTTGGACTTGGAGTGGTTGGGTTAAAAAAGCAGATGGGACTACTAATGCTGGAACTTTTTTTAGTGTTGGTGTAACATCAGGATTTAGTGATACTAATTTTTTTGCATTAGAATTTTCACCAACTTATCAAATAAGTGGAACCACAGGGGCAACTAATTTCATTAAAACAAACTCAATTTACAGAGACCCAACTACATGGATGAATATAGTGTTATCTGTTGACACTAGAAAAGTACTTGCTACAGATCAAGTACAGCTTTATATTAATGGGATTCAAGAAACAGATCTTGCAACTTCAACAGCTTTAACACAAAATTTGAGTCTCGCAGTAAGTAGTGCTGATGATCATAGAATTGGATACAGAGTTTCAAGTACTGGACTATTTGATGGATACCTTTCAGAAGTTAATTTTATTGATGGACAAGCATTAGGTCCAGAGTATTTTGGTGAGAATGATTCTTATGGCAATTGGCAACCTATAGAATATAGCGGAACTTATGGAACTAATGGTTTTTATTTACCATTTAATGATTCATCTAATATTGGGCAAGACTATAGTAATAATAGTAACAACTTCACATCAAATAATTTAGATTCAAGTGATGTTGTTTTAGATAGTCCAACTAATAACTTTGCTACACTTAATCCTTTGTTTCCTACAAGTACAAACTATCCTTACTCTGCTACATTTTCTCAAGGAAATTTAATGGCATCTATGTCTGGATCAGGAGCTAGCGGAGTTTCCACAACTATTTTTCCAACAAGTGGAAAATGGTATGCAGAATTTAATGTGACAACTAAAGTTAATACAAATTTTGCAAACTTTGATCTTTATTTGTATACTTCTTCAAATTCTCTTATTGGAGGATATGATCAAACAGGACAATGGTATTCAGGGGGATGGTCTGGAGGAAGTGGAGACTGGGAAGCATGGTCACAAGGTGATATTCTAGGAATTGCATGGGATATTGATGTTGGTAATGTCTCATTTTATAAAAATAATATCCTACAAGGTTCAGGGTTTTCTTTCACTGCTGGTACTTCTGCAGCACCTTTTATATATAGCCAAGTTGCAAATGTAATGACTGCAAATTATGGTCAAGGGGGTCAAGGTAATTTAACTTACAACTCTTCTGCTGGTGGAAGTTTTGTATATACCCCACCAAGTGGATTTAAGGCATTAAGTGTTATTAATATTAATAATGTTACTGGTAAAGTTAATGCTAGTGAGTATTTTGATATTTTAACATATACTGGAAATGGTGCTGTTAGAAATATTACGGGTTTATCATTTAGTCCAGATTTAGTTTGGATTAAGAATCGTGATACAACAGATGAGCATAAATTAATAGATAGTTTGCGTGGTGTTACAAAAGAGTTGAGTTCTGATTCAACTGCTGTTGAAGGGACAGATTCAAATGGTTTAACTAATTTTAATTCTGATGGTTTTGAATTAGGAACAGGTGCTAGTGGTTATAATGATAATACTGAAGATTTTGTAAGTTGGAATTGGGAGGAGTCACAAGAATCAGGATTTGACATTGTAACTTACACTGGAACTGGTTCACAACAATCAATATCTCATAATTTAAATAAAACTCCAAAAATGTTTATTATTAAAGAATTAGGAAGTAGTAGTTATAGTTGGCAAGTTTATAATGAATATTTAGATTCTTCTAATCCACAAAATTATAGATTGTTGTTAAATGATGCTACTGCTAGAGCTTCCTCAGCAACTATTTGGTCTACACTTCCAAATTCAACACATTTTACTGTAGATACAAGTAGCGGAGTTAATGGTAATACTGATGAGCATATTGCCTATCTATTTGCAGAAAAAGAAGGTTTTAGTAAAATTGGAAGTTACACTGGTAATGGAAATGCTAATGGACCTTTTATTTACACAGGATTTAAACCTGCTTATGTTATGATTAAAAATATTAATTTAGCTCGTAATTGGGTTATAGCTGATCTTTCTCTTTCTAACTCTTTTCTTTCTAATCCCGTTGATAATTTTTTATTTCCAGATGTAAGTAATTCGCAATCAGCTAGAGGTCCTTTAAGCGGTTCAGACTATTATATTGATTTATTATCAAATGGGTTTAAAATTAGAACTGTAGATTCAGCTTTAAATGATGCAACTGATAATTATATTTATATTGCATTTGCAGAAAAACCACTTAATTAGATTCTATCTCTGCTATTTTTTAGCGTCTACACTAAAGAGAAAAGGAAAACTTTTTAAAGATGAATAACTCTAAATATCTATATATAAAATTTATTAAAAATGGATAGTATAATTAAAAACGCAGTTGGAGCAGGACAAGGCGATATGCCTATGCAAAACAATAAAGATGATGAGGAGCTTTTAGCAATCCTAAAACAACACCAAGCAAGAATTAAAGTTGTTGGTGTTGGAGGTGGAGGTAATAATACTTTAGATAGAATTTCAGAAATTGGAGTTGAGGGTGCAAGAACTATCGCAGTTAATACTGATGCTCAGGATTTAATTGAAACTAAAGCTGATAAGAAAATTTTAATAGGTCGTGAATTAACTAGAGGTTTAGGTGCTGGTGCTGTTCCAAAAATTGGTGAAGAAGCTGCTAAAGAATCAGAAGCTCAACTTAAAGAAGCTATGAAAGATTCAGATATGATTTTTATTACTTCAGGAATGGGTGGTGGAACTGGTACTGGTGCTGCTCCTTTTATTGCTGAGATTGCTAAAAAATCGGGTGCTTTAGTTGTTGGTGTTGTGACTATTCCATTTAAGATGGAAGGAAGTAGAAGATACGATAATGCTATGCTTGGTCTTGAGAGAATGGAAAAATTTGTTGATACATTAATTGTTATTCCAAATGAAAAATTATTAGAGATTGCTCCAAATTTACCTTTACATACTGCGTTTAAATTAGCTGATGAAGTTTTAACAAATGCTGTTAAAGGAATCACTGAACTTGTTACTAAAAATGGTTTAATTAATTTAGATTTTGCAGATATTAAAACAGTAATGACCGGGGCGGGAATGGCTATGATAGGTTTAGGAGAGTCGGATAGTGAAAATAGATCAGAAGAATCAGTTGAGAGAGCTCTTAATAATCCATTACTTGATGTTGATTTAAGTGGTGCTAGTGGTGCTCTGGTTAATGTTACTGGAGGAGAAGATATGACTTTAGAAGATGCTAGAAAGATTGTTGCAAAAGTTTCTGAAACTTTAGATGATGATGCTAAAATAATTTGGGGAGCTCAAATTATGCCTGATTTAGAAAAAGTTATTAAAACTATGGTTGTAGTAACTGGTGTTAAATCTGAACAAATCCGTGGAAGAAAAAAGTCAGTTAAATCTGATGATGAATCTTCTGATAATGAACTTGGTTTAGAGTTTATTAGATAATTTTATTTTTTAATTAAAAACCTTTATACGAGACACTACGCAAGACTTCGTTCTTGTATAACGTTTCTTAAGAAAGAAACGTTTATAAACCTTAAATAATTTTAATTTTTAAATGAGCGTTAAAAAAACTATCTCAGAGATGGGTAGAGTTTGGAAAGTTACTAGAAAGCCAAGCAAAAAAGACTACTTTTTAACTTTAAAAGTTGTTTTTATTGGTTTTTTAATAATTGGACTTATAGGATTCGTTATGGAATTATTATGGCAATTAGTTTTGTCAAAAATATTTTATATTTAAATAAAAATGGAAGAAGTAGTAGAGACAAATAATGAACATGAATTTTATGTTGTAAGAACTGCAGCAGGGAAAGAAGATAAATTTATCGATGCAGCGCAAGTTTCACTTTCAAAAAAGGAAGAATTTGCAGGTGTTTATGCAATCTTTAGACCTGAGAGTGTTAAAGGGTATGTTTTTGTTGAAGCAGAGAGTTTAACTAAAGTTGTTGATAGTTTAAGAGGAATTCCAAATAATAAGGGTGTAATTAGAACTCCTGTTAGTTTTTCTGAACTTGAAAAGTACTTTGAGAAAGATGGAGAACAAATTATTGTTTCAGAGAGAGATATTGTTGAAATTATTTCAGGTCCATTTAAAGGAGATAGGGCAAAAGTTGTTAGAATTGTTCCAGGTAAAGATGAAATTATTGTTGAGCCTACAAATATGGCAGTACCTATTCCTATTACAATGAGTTTAGATGATATTAGAGTTATTCAAACAGCTCAAGAAGTAGAAGACGATAGAAATTTAAGAGAAGAAAACAGTAATAATAACAATTATAATAATTAAAAATGGCAAAAGTAGAAGAAATTAAAATGAACAAATTTGAAGAAACGAGAATTCTTTCAGCAAGAGCATTAGAGCTTGCAGAAGGAGATAAACCTAAGGTAAAAGTTGCTAAAGGAACAGCAAGATTAACTAAAGATTATGTTAGAATTGCTGAACAAGAATTAAAAGAAGGAAAGTTAGAATTAGAAATTTACCGTGGAAAGTAAGTTTTATTTTATTATTATTCATTAAGCCCTTTTATTCTAGTTTCATTACAAAAAAATGCTAATCCTTCTAATCCAGATTGTAATTCTTCAAAATTTTTTGAATTATCTCTAACATATCTATCAGTTATGGCAATAGCTTTAGGATCAAAACATTCTTGAAAAGGTGTTTTTTTCTCATAATCTCTCAAATTTATTCTTATAGGAATATTTGATGCTCTATTTGTAGAACTATTATCTGTGCTTTCAGGAAAAATAGAATTTAAACCTTTAGAAATAGTTCTTAAGGCTTCATTAAAACTCTCACAGGTGTATGCAACTTGTTTGATGTTACTTAAACCTGATTGGTCTTTAGGTTCCCTATTGATTGCATCTCTAACACTTGTTTCACAAGGTTCTGATACAGTTATTTGATATGGAATAGGCAAAGTTTCCTTAATTACATAACCAACTGTTGCTATTGATAATAAGGCAATAATAGGTAGTCTCATTCTTTTTAGTAAATTTCTATTTGCCATTTTATAATTTACCTTCTAGTGGTGTTTTATTTCTATTTAATATCTGAATTGAAGCTCCTGCAATTATTGGAATTGTGAAAGCTATACTAGTTAATCCTTTACTTATTTTTCTATCATTATCTTTTAAGATAGAACTTAAATCTTGTGAAATTGTTGTATTATAAAGGTCTTTTATACTTTGAAAATATTCAATTCCTGCAGAATCTAACAAATATAATCCTAAGGCACCAATTCCTACAAATGATCCTATAACTATATTTTCATATTTTTTTTTCATTTTCTTATAATATAGCTACGTTTTCTATATTTATAAAACTATCTTTTGTTACAACTAAGAGTAACAACAAAATTAATCTCTCTAAATTCTATTAAAAACCATTTTATTCTAAACATTTATATATATTCAGATTTAATTATACTTATGCAATTAATTAACAAGTCTAAACTTAATTTTGAACTTAGAATTGAAACTTTAGATGATTTGTGGGTTTTATCACAATTTATTGTTGATTCTGATAAAGTTTACGCAACTACAGAGCGAAAAGTTAAGATTGGTGATGATAGAACAAAGCAGATTAAAAAATTAATTTTTATTGAACTTTTAGTTAAAAAAGCGAATTTTGAGAGTGAAACATTAAGAGTTACCGGTGAAATTCAAAATGAGACTGAGTTTACATCAATTGGCCAATCTCATACTTTAAGTTTTAATATTAATGATAAGATTAAAATTGAGAAAAATAGTCTTTTAAAATTTGAAGAAGAGATGTTAAAGAATTCAATAGAATCCAAAAAGTCTCATAATCTACTAGTTTTAATGGATAAAGATGAATTAATTACAGTTGATTTCTCAGATTTAACTCATAGTGTTTTATTTGAGAAGAAGGGACTCGGTTCAAAGAAGTATATTAGTTCTGAAATTGATGAAGAAGAAGAGAAGTTTAAAATATTAGAAGAGTTTTTAAAAAGAGATTATTCAAATATAATTTTATCTGGTCCTGGACTTTGGAAGGATAAACTTCAAAAGTATATTAAAGATAAAGTAAATATTAATTGTTTAGTTCTTTCCTTTCCTGATGTTTCAACAAATTCTGTTCCAAAAGTTATTAATGAGATCAATTCTAAAGGTTTAATTCAAGATAGTCAAATTACAAGAGAGAGTGAGTTTATTTCAAAATTACTAGAGAATATTAACAAAGGGAATAAATATGTGTATGGATACAAAGCAACTGGTGAAGCGATAACAGAAGGGCGAATTGAGACTTTTTTAGTATCTACTAAACTTATTAAAGATATGAAAGAAAAAGAAGAATATTCAAGTTTAAATGAATTAATGAAATTAGTTGAGAGTTTAAATGGAAAACTTGTAATTATCAATTCAAATAATGAAACAGGTAAAGTTTTAGATGGTTTAGGAGGAATTGGGGGAATATTGAGGTACTAGTATGGAATTAAATACAAAATCTTTTTTATTAGTAGGTGGACTTGTTGCATCAATTATTGGTGTTGGTGGTGTTTTAACATATAAAGAAGAAAGCAGTTCGGGAGTTCTAGAATGCTATTCTAAATCTGAATCAATAATGGGTACAAATTTTACTGATGTAAGAAGTACGATTTATGGATTCATTCCCTTTTTTGGAACTGAAAGAACTATTCGAGGTTATAATGTGGAAGGTCAAGAGAATAAAGTTAGACTTCCAATTTCGGGTGATTTATTAAGATTTGAAAGTGTTAAAACTGATATTGGCACATTAAAGTTAATTAAAGAATCTGATTGTGAGTATTATTTATTAGAAACTTATAAATTTCCATTAAAAAGACCTAGCGATTATGTTAGTCAAAATAATTAAAAATAAAATTTAAGTTATTTATTCAGTTAAAACTAGTTCGTTAAGGATAATTTTCCTTTGAACTTCTTCTGAAGTTTCACACAGAAAAGAGTTTCAAAACTTTGTTTTTCAAGTTCTTGTAAAATTTGGGTTTTTTTATATAATTTTAGTTTTCAACTAAAATCATTTCGTTAAGGATTTTTTCTTTAAGTGCAGTATGACTCATGTATCCACCGTATGCTCTTGCAACAGTTTTTTTAGATTTAGCTAGATTTTTGAATTTTCGATTAGTTAATCTTGGGATACCTCTTAGAGGTTTTTTAGTTACTGCGCAACGTGCAATATTTCTATTAGTTGGTCTAAAGTGAACTTTTGTTCCTGAAATAGTTCTAACTTTAACTCTTCTATAGCTTCTACTCTTAATAAATCCTTGATGTGTTATTGATGTCATATCTAAAGATAATAAAAAATGCTTTATAAGCATTTCGTAAAAATGCTATACAAGAACGTAGCAGAGCGAAGTGTCTCGTATAAAGCTTATTATTACTAAAGATGCTGATTGTGAAAATAGCAAGAAGATGTGAAAATTGAGATATTTTTTTATTCTAAGTTAATAATTCCGTAACCCATAATTTTCCATTTTATTCCTTCGAATCTTTTAAAAATTACAACTCTATCACCGTTGAATCCCATAACAGGTTTTTTTAGTCTTACAACTGCTTCTTTAGTATTAATTTTAGTAGTTACACCAACTGTTGTTAATGAATTAACAATAAGCATTAAAGGCTCATTAGGAACAATTGGCTTTACATCAAAAGTTCCACTACTTGTAATTATTTTATCAAACATATGCAAATCAAATTTAATTTCAGTTAACGGTTCTGGTAGTGTTCCTTTAATTCCTGCAATTTGTCCAACCAATGAATCTGTTTTTGTAAGTGTAGAGTCAAGACCTGTCATAATTGCAATACTTCCACCAGGGAAAGCTTCATCAAGAGAGTCTTTATCTGACATTAATTTGTGCGCTTTAGCGTATAATGGTACATAATTTGTTTTACCATCTTTTGTAATAGGAATTCCTGGTTTAATTTCAATTTCATCACCAGTTTTAATTTTTCCTTCTTTTATTGCTCCACCTAAGATTCCTCCCTTTAATTTTTCAAATGAATCTCCTGGTTTATTTACATCAAATGATCTCACAATTGAAATTAATAAGTCTTTGTCCATATCTCTATTTGGTTCATTGAATTCTTTGTTAATATATCTTAAAAGCTCTGATACATTTGCTCCATGTTGGGCGGAGATAGGGATAATAGGTGAATTTTCTGCAATTGTTCCTTTTAGAAATTTATTGATTTCTTCAAAATTCTTAATTGCTTCTTCACGATTAACCAAATCAATTTTATTTTGCAGAACTATAATATTTTTAATTCCTGAAATTTCAAGTGTTTTTAGATGTTCAATTGTTTGTGGTTGAGGACATTTTTCATTTGCTGCAACAACAAGTAAAGCGCAATCCATAACCGCAGCACCACTAATCATAGTTGCCATAAAGGACTCGTGTCCAGGAGCATCTACAATTGATAATCTCTTTAGAGCTTTAGCTCCATCTTCAGCTTTAACTGAGAAATTATCTCCTTTTTGATAAATTGTAAAATTAGTATAACCAAGTTTAATTGTAATACCTCTTTTAATTTCTTCTGAATGTGTATCTGTCCATTTCCCAGATAAAAGTTTAGTAAGAGTTGTCTTTCCATGATCAACATGTCCAACAATTCCCATATTAATTCTTGGTTGTATAGGTAAATCTGTGCTCATAGTAGAAATAAATTGTATTTTATATATAAAGGTTAGGGTTTAAATTAATCAAAATTTAATTTTAACTTCTTTTTTAGTTTCTAAATTTCTTATTGTATAAACTCCTTCTTCTAGATCCTTTTTACCAAATATTACTATTTCAGAAGCGCCCACAAATTCTGCGTAGTCAAATCCTTTTTTTAATTTATAATCGTAGCAAATCTCAACATTTTTTCCTTTTTCTCTTAGTGATTGAGCAATTTTTAAACTATCTTCATATAATTCTTCTTCAAGTGGGCAAACAATAATATCAGTTAAAGTTTCTGCAGGTGATTCAGATTGAAGACAGGCGAGAATAGGAACAAGCCCAAAACTAACTCCAAATGCCGGGAATTCTCTTCCGTCATCTATGTAGTTACCAATTCCTTTATCGTAACGTCCACCACTACCTATTGAGGATTTGAATTTTTCAGTTTTATCATACATTTCCCAAATATTTCCAGTATAGTAATTTAATCCTCTACTCATTGAAAAATTAACTCTAAATTCAACTTTTAATTTCTTAAGTAAGATTGTCAACTCTTCTAACTCTTTAATTCCCTCAATCAATAAATCATTTTTAGCAAGTTTTGTTATATCTTTAAATTCTTTACAAGATAATATTTTAATCGCTTTACTCGCCTTTAAAGTCTCTAATCCCTTATCGCCTATCTCTTTTAATACTCCTTTTTCTCCAACTTTTTTTAATTTATCAATAGATAAAATAACAGAATCTAAGTCTTTTTCTTTAAATCCTTCTTGTAAAAGTGCTCCACGCAAGATTTTATTGTTATTAATTTCCAAAACTGCTTTAATCCCTAATTCTTGATATGTATCAAAGAACATTTTTAATGTTTCAGCTTCAACTTTTTGCCCTGAAATTCCAACTATATCAGCATCGCATTGCATAAACTCTCGTGCTCTACCTGCTTTAATTGGCCCATCACGAAATACTTTACCTATTGCGTATCTTTTAAATGGTAATTTTAATTGCTTTTGACTTGCAATATAACGACAAAGAGGAATTGTTAAATCATATCTTAAACCCAAATCTCTATTTCCACGATCTTTTACTTTAAAAATTTCACCAACAATTTCTGAATCATCATCATATTTATTAGTTAATGTATCTAAAGATTCAATAAGCGGAGTATCAAAAGGTCTAAATCCGTATTTTTCAAAATTAGTTCTAATAACATCTAAAATTCTATTAATTTCTATTTGTTCACTTGGAACCCAATCTTTCATTCCTTTCATTACTTCAAACTTCATATTATATTTATTTAAATAATATTTATAAAAGTTCTGAAACATATAATAGTTATGAAGCAGATATCCTCAGTTGATTTGTATTTTTTATTAAGAGAATTTGAAGTCTTAGAGAATTCTAGGGTTGATAATTTTTATTTTGAAGATGGAATTTTTTATATTAGGCTCTACGTTAAAGGAAAAGGCCATAAATACATTGTGAATAAGGTTTCTAAGTATATTTATCTTGATGATAAAAAAGATGAGAGTACTGAACCTAATAATTTCACTCAGTATTTGAGAAAATACCTTAGAACATCATTTCTAATTAAATCAGAATTAATCAATTCTGAGCGTATAATTAAAATTACATTTGAACAAAAAGAAGGCGACATTATAAAACCATATTATTTGTATTTAGAATTATTTGCAAATGGAAATATTGTAATTTGTGATGATAAAAACATTATTAAGAATTCTCTACAAAAACAGAAGTTTAAAGATAGGGATGTTTTAGTTAATAGAGTATATGAACTTCCACCTAAACGTGAGTTATCAATTAACGATGTTAAAGAAGATGCTCTTACAAAAGAGTTGAATGAGACTGATTTGACTTTAGTTAAGTTTTTAGCAATTAAATTTGGCATTGGTGGGAAATTTGCTGAGGAAATTTGCACACTTTTAAACTTAGATAAAGATAGTAATCCAAAAGAAGCTGATTCAAAAAAGATAATTAAAGTAATTAAAGAAATTAAGGATAAAAAAATTGATGCTTGTATTTTAAAATCTGAAAAAGGTGAGGTTTTAGATTTTTTCCCTTTCGAATTTAAATCTGTTAATGATTTAGAGAAAGTTGATTCCTTTAATAATTCAATTAAGAGTTATTTTGAAGGATTTAAAGAAGAGATTGATAAGAAAGAGCAGAATTACGACAAAGAGTTAAAAAAGCTTGAAAATCGTCTTAAAAAGCAAGAAGAACAGATGAATGATGTTGAAAGAGACTATGAGATTTACAATAATTATGGTAATAAGATATATGAGAACTATGCTATGGTGGAAGAGCTTTTAAATTCTATAAATAAAGCTGGTAAAGAGAAAGGATGGACACATGTAAAGGCGAAGGTGAAAAGTGATGAGAGATTAAAGAAAGTGATTAAAACAATAAATGAGAAAAATAATGAAATTATTCTTGAGTTTGAATAAAATTCTATTGTTTATCTTTGTGATAGAGATCTAAAAATAAAATTAGTAATTTATCTTCAAAGTATCTATAAACTAGTCTATATGGTTTGACATAAATTTCCCTAGTTCCTTTTCTCTCATACTTCATAGGTTTTCCAAAATTTGGATTATCTTTTAACTTTTCAATTTGTTTAATTACTTTAATTTTATTTTGTTTATTCAGTTTATCAAATTTTTTATCAAAGAAAGGATCAAATTCAACTTTTAGGTTCATCCTTAAATTTTATCTTTCAAATATTTGATAAAATGGTCAAATTCCATTTTTGTAAAACTTTCAGGATTTTTCTCATACCTTTCATAAGCTTCTTTAACTTCTAAAGATGAGGTCAAATCTGTTTCAAAGTTTTTATATGTGTCATTAGAAGATTTGATAATGATATTATTGTTATTTTCAATAAATATAATTTCTTCACCTTCTTTGAAGTGTTTTCTCATATTTTTAGGAATAACAACTTGTCCTCTTGAACTTATTTTAGATGTTCCAATAGTTACCATAAATAAGATAAATCTTATTTTTATATAAATTTATTGTTTTAGAAATAATAGTTAAATTAAATTAAAATTATTTTTTAAGATTTTGGGGATAAATTAATGATGAATAATTGAAAAAAAAATTAATTGATTCTCAAGTAAGTATATCTAACTTGTTTGTCTTCACCATCGTTGATTCCAAGTCTTAGTGTGTACATTCCTTTCTTAGTTGTATCTTTAATAAAGATAGGAACTTGTACATTTCTTGTTTGTCCTGCTCCTAGACTTTCTTCAATTCTTTGGTCAATTCCAAGTTCAGCACTTAATACTGTAATTGTAATATCTCTACCTTCGAATTCATTGTTATCTAAAGTAAATTCAATTGTATTGAATCCTTTTACTAAATCATTTGCAAGTACACTACTCATATAGTTCATAATATCAGTACTATGTCCTCTAATTGATTGAGTTCTTTGAATTCCAGTATTATAGTTAAATGTAACACTTTCACTTAATTCAATTTGTGAACCTAAACTATCAAGTAGGATAGTTTTGAAAGTACAACTTGTATCAATTGGAATTACACCGTAAAAATCAGCTGTATCTGACGTTAATTCAAATGAATTAATATCATTAATTGATTTAGATGTAATTGAGTTGTCTAATTGTCCATTTGAGTTCTTTAATCTATGTTCAACACCTGAACATATAATTATAGGCTCAACTTTAATATTTCTTAATGCAATAATTTCATTTTTAACTTCAATGTCAAATTTGAATTCACCTGGTTCAACTGTACTATCGATAATTAAATTGAATTCTAATCCAGCTAAATCTGCATCAGAGTTGTAAAAAGTTCTACTAAGAGTTCTTATAACTTGTGTTCCATCACTATCAGTTGCAATTAAGTTAAAGTTCTTGCTTCCTGAATTAGTAATTGAGATAGTACTTGAACTTGTACAAGGTACTGTTGTATCAACTGAATCTACTCTTAAAACACAAGTTGTTGTAAGTCCTGGAGTTCCCGTTACATCCCATGCAAGTGTTACATCTGTTGGAACAATAAATCCATTACTGGCACTAATTGTAAAGTAATTAATTACAGGGGAAGGTGTTTGTCTTTCAAATACAAAGATTTGTTCAGTTTGACTAATTGTGTGAGTGCCATCTGTTACAGTTAATTTAGCATTATAAGTTGCAGGATTATTGTACACATAACTTGTTTGATCTAAATCTGAACAATCATCCACAATTGAATTACCATCACCAAATTCTAAAGTACAAGTTAATGTATTTGAATCTGAATCAGTTACATTAATATTAAATGTTGCATTGAAAGGTGTTCCACCATTATCTAATTCTGCTTCAAATTTGTTAATTACTGGAACTTGATTATTTGTAAATATAACACTTACATTATCAGATGCAATTTCATTAAATGAATCTTTAATAAAAATTCTAACAACTCCTGTATTAGGTGTGTTAGTTGATAGAGTAAAGAATGGAGCATTATAATTAATTACCACATTCCCACTAACTAATTGAGAAGTAATTGTTAAATCACTGAAATCATCGTTATAATCTGAAATGTAATTTCTTATATCAAATACAATCTCATCTTGAAAGTATGCAGTAAAGTTTTGCGGTAAATCAATTAAAGGCGCACTATTATTTACATTAAGTGTTACAAAGATATTTGTATTACTGCCGATTGTAACTACATTTGTAACTGGTGTATATCCATCAGCTGATACAGTATATCTGTATTGGCCTCTAAATGCATCACTAAATAATTTTGATCCAAAACTATTTGTTAATCCTAATTCATTGTAAATTGGTGTGTTTACAAAAAAGTCATCTGATGACAATAATTCGAAACTTACATTTGCATTAACTACATTATCATTTTGTTCATTTCTAACAATAAAAGTTACATCATATTTCTCAACTGTTAAAAGTTGTAAGTTTTGAGTTTGAATAACTGGTTGTGAAATACTACACCCGTTTCCAACAGGACTAGTTTCTAGTCTTACGTCATAAGATCCACTACTTAGACCACTAATCTCATTTGTTAATTCTAAGCTATAATCGTCTAAATCTGAACCTGAATTTAATTGTTGTTGTAATACTAATGTATTATTAAAGAACAATCTAGCTTCAAAGTTCATAGGAGTCATAGCTTCATCTCTAAATGCACCAGCACTAAATAAAGCGAATAGGCTTTCTCCTTCTGAGATTTGAGCAACACTCGTATTTAAGTTAAAATCTTCAACATTTGATAAAGTGAAATCATATGCTCTTGTCCAACATACACCGTTTAAATCAGTTGGGTAAACTGTTTCAATAACCTCTGCAAAATCAGCAATTGATGATGAAACTTGATTATCAATTACATCAGTTTCAACTCTAAATTTAATATCTTCATTTAGAAGTCCTGCGTCTGGAGTCCAACTAAATGCAGCAAGTCCTGCGCAAGTTCCAGCTTCGATAGGAATTGTAACAACTTGTGATGAATATAACGTATTATCATCATTATTAGTAATTGTTAATGTAACTTGTGTATTAGCACTATGGTCTGAATATCCACTTGGAATAACACCTGGAACATACATTCCAGGATTTGTATACCTATAAGCACTACACACAGTCTCTTCAATTGAAACAGGTACTTCAATTTGAATAGGTTTATTTGAATCATCTAGATTAATAATATTTAACTGTCCAATTTCAGCAATGGCATTAGCTTTTTTTTCAAAGTTTAATACAACTGGATCTGAGAAACAAATATCAAATGCACAGTTAAATCCCGTAATTCTAAAGAATTTTGCTAAATGGGAATCTTCATTTGCATGAAAAAATGTATTGTATCCAAAAACTGTATTAGTATTGTATTTAACAATAACTCTATCATTATTTGCAATATTATTTCCAATTATAAAATTATCGATACATGAATTGAAAGTATTTGGTGTTAAATCATTAAAACAACTAAATCCATTTCCCGAATAAATTTCTTGTGCTCCAGCTAAATTTGAACAAGTTGAATCTATACATTCTCCTCCTGTTACAAACATGGAACTAGGTGTTGAACCTTCGTATGAGAAATCGTATGTTACGTAAAAGTCTGCAGAATAAGCACTAAAGATGCTCATTAAAATTGCAATTGTTATAAATAATATTTTTTTCATTTTAGTTTTATATAAAGTATTTATTGGGTATTAGTACCCGTTGTGAAGTTAATTGTTCCATTACCGACTTTTTTAGCACCACTGATAACATTATCAAGAACTGTGTCTCCATTACCATCTTTTCCATAGAAAGCACCATAAGCAGCTCCGGCAATAATTGCAGCATTTGCTGCACCTATTGGAGCTGCCATATAGTGATCACCATCTCTTTCAGCTTCCATTCTTTTTTGAAACTCTAATAAAGTTATTCTTTCTCCTGAGTCTTTTAAATCTTCTGCAACTTCAAAAGCATTTCTCCATAGATTTGCTTGATATTCTTCAGATGCATCAACTTTGTCTTCCATACTCATACCTTGATTATAAATACTTGGATTTACTAATTGTGAACCCACTCCTTTACAAATAGTTAGCTCAGGACATTTACCGTTTGTATATATTCTATCTAGCAATCCTGTTTCTTTAGGTGTTTGCGTTGACTGTGCTTTTGGACTACTACTACTATAGCTAAACGGATTTATTGTTTGTAGACCATCAGAGATTGCATCTGGTGTTTTACATCCTGAAATAGTAATAGTTCCAACAAGTGCTCCTACTAAACCTAAGGTTCTAAATGTTCTATTCATTTTAATTTCCTCCTCCTATATTAGCAGCATAAACAAGGTGATTTTGTTTAAATGTTTCTCCTAAAACTTTGCTTAAAGGTTCACTATCTTTAATAGCTTGAGTTATTCTAAAGTTATTTGGATTTAAATTTAGTGAAACTCTTCCTGTTGTATTATTACTTCTATCAAAAGTCCAACCTCTTGCGATATATGCAATTAAACCTAAAGGACTTGTAAAATCTACAGCTTTATCAAAGAAGTCAGCAGGAATTCCTAATTTTTTATATTGGTCAATGAAAGCTGCATATTCACTTTCGTCATATGCTATTTTTCCATCTTCTCCCCTTCTCATTTTAATATTTTCAACCATATATGAAGTTAATGCTAATGAGTCTGAAAAAAAGGCTATATTTTTAATTTGATCTTCAGTTAAACCTTGTTTTGCTTGTAGAATTTGTGCATATTCACCCATATATTGTGCTAATGAAACTCCTGATTCTTTACCATCAAGCATACTAACTCCACCGTAATTAGTTTTATCACCACCAGTAATTGTAGTTGTATCAAAAGATGCTAATACATCTCTTGAAAAATCTTCTGAAAGAATTTTTTCTAGTCTACCATCATCATATTGAACAACAGTGTAACCAGTAGCATTTCCATTTACATATTCATGTGCAAATTTATCTGGTTCTGAATTACTTTTTCCTAAAGGAGCTAAATAAGTTTGACCATTATTTACTGAAACTAATTGTACATTTTGAGTTTGAGGAGTTCTAGAAGCCTCTTTTACATCTTTAAATGTTTCCAGAGGAGTTGTTCTAGTAAGCATTTCTGTTAAAATTGAATTGTTGAAATCATCTACTTCTTGTACGTTTTGAGGACTTGAGAAATGGCCATAAACTCTTACATTTTGAACAGTATTATCATCAGTCATTAAAGATGAAATAATGCCTTTTAAATCGTTTTGAGAAGGGGAAATAATTGTCCCTGAACCTTTTGTTTTTACATCATAACTTGTAACAAATAGTGTATTGCCTAGATCACTAATTCTGCTTAATTCAGATTCTAAAAATTCAGCTTTATCTCTTCCCTCTGGAATTTTAACTTCTCCTACCAGTTTATCTTGGTCATAAAAACTTAAAATATCAAAGTCTGTTTTTGTAACTGGAGGCAATTCTTCTCCTACTATAGTTCTACTTCTATTATTATCTGTGTTTTGTGCTTGATGAGTACTATTAGTAGTATTTTGTGAATTTTGGTATGTACCTCCAGGAGGTGGGGTTATTCCTTTAGCAGCTGCTTCTTGTTTTCTTCTTTCTATTTCTTCTGCAGCACCAGGACCCAATACTACTGGTCCATTAGGATCTTGAGCTTGTGCTGCTGCTATAGCATCATTTAGAAGTTTTTGACAATATGCATTATTACTAAAATTTCTAGGTGCGTTTAATTCGCCCTCTATTTTTCTACATTCTTCTAAAGTTAATCTATTAGAAGGTCCTGTTTGAGCCTGAGAAGTACTAGGATTGCCTAACATTGTAAATGCCAATGCTGATGCTCCAATAGCTGAGAGAATTTTATTATTCATTTTTTGTTACCTTATAGTTACATGAGTGTTTATTTATTTATAAACCTATCGGACTTAGTCACTTAAAAGTGAGGATTTTTAATTATTTATATGGGAAATAATTTCACCTACTTGTGTTCTAAGTTTTTTATCGTTTGAAAGACCCGCATAATAACTATCTATTGCTCCCATAGGAACACTTTTACCTTTTAAGGAGCCATAAGCTAGATTATTAGGGGAGACTAGTTCTAATTTATCTGGAACGTAGGATATTTCTCTAGTAACAGGGTTAACTAATACTGTATCACCTGCAATAGTATAAAATAAACTTGCATCTTTACAATCTCCTTCTTTTATATTTGAAATTAATTTTTTTCTAGTTTCGCTTTCTCTTTCTATTTCTTTTGATAAGTTTATAATATCTTCAATTTGAAGTGTTGAGAGACAACTTCCATCTTTAGCTAGTCTAGTTTCTAGAAATTTATCAACAGTATAAACTTCTGTAAATTTACCTGTAGTCTCATCAAAATTTACACCAATTGTTCCTTCAGCTTTACCATAACAAAAACTAATAGAATAACCAAAACATTCAGTTGGTTCTTTTAGTGTTTCTTCTAATTCTGGTTGTTTTTGTATTGGTAGGGATACTATTAAACCTTTAGCAGGATCATAGTTTGAAAGAGCAGTTCTAACTGCTTCATTAATTATATCTCTAAGTGGGTCACAAACTTCTTGACCATCAATTCCATTATTTCTTACGAATTTAATTAAATCTTCTTTATTTGAAATATCTGTAAAATCTGCTTTACAGGCAAGTCTTATTTCACCTTTTTCTTCTCTATAAAAATTAATTACTTCTTTTCCTAAACTAGAATCATCTTCAATTTTAACTGTGTATACTCTATCTCCATTTTTTTCAGAGATTAGAAGCTTACCATCATTATTATTAATAATTTCTTCTAATCTAGTTCTACTCTCTCTAGACGTAGTAATTACTGGTGTTTCTTTAACTTCAGGTTTAGGGGGTTCTCCAGTTCTCATTTCTTTCGTTTCAGGAGTTTGTAATGATATTAGATTTGAATCTAAAGGAGTTTGTAATTTTTGTGCATTTGAATCTACAGATTTAGTATCTGTAGAAATGTTTGTTGCAACCTTTGGATGTGTTGGCTCTGGAACGGGTTGCCTTGAAGTTCCTACTTCTTCTTTTTTAGCTAATCCTACTTCTGAAAACATTTCTTCATCTGTTTGAGAAGTTACTTGATGATTATTAGGAGATGGAAAATTATAATAACCTACACCACTTACTAATGTTGTTAGAACTACTGCAGTTGTAAGGGAAGCTCTACCACTTAAATTTGCTCTAGGGTATATTCCTTTTAGTTTAACACCTGGAATATTATCTAATTTCCCATCACCAATAAAATTTGAGACTTTCATCCCAATTCTTTCAATAAGTGTTGGTGGTCTTATAACAATTTGATCTTTTGGTATTCTTAAATCAGTTGGTTTAGGTTGAGTTGCTTTTGGATTTTCTACTATAGGGTCACTTATTGTTTCTTTAGATAGACTTTTTAGGTAGTTAGATAAGTCTTGCATAGGCATAAAGAACTTTCTAGAAATTGTTGGTTTTCCTGATGAGTCTCTTCCTAATTTTAAATCATATTTCTTAAGTAATCTTTCTAAAGCAGGATAATCTTCGATAGTTTCGGCAATATCTCTATTCCCTGTTGAAGGATTTAAACTAGCTAATATATTTGTTCGACTCGCAATTATTTTCAAAACTTTTTCAACATTTTCATTTCCCGCAGCATAAAATTTAATTCTTTCTAAATCCTTAACATCTAAATTATTTCTTACCATTTTTAATTAACACCTACTAATTTTTTTGCTCTTTCCTCAAGAGCAGCATAGTTTCCTCCTGAACATGCTGTAAGTGCATGTTTAATATATCTAGTACCAGGATTTCCTAATTGGATTCCTCTAATTAAAGAATCTCTAACTATATCAACTTTTTCAAATTCTGAAGGACATGGGGCTCCTATTGCCATAAACTCTTGATCTAATTTTGCAAAATCATAAACTTTAGATTCTGTAGGAACTTGAACATTAATTCTTTCTTCTAGTTGTGTGTTATTTGGAGTTTGAAGAGCTGCAGTGTGAGTAGTTCTAGTAGTTGAATCAGTTTCAGTTATTGTTGATTGAGTGGAAGAATTGGAATTTGTTTCTGGTTTTGGTTTGTTTGTAACAGGGGAAGTCCCACTTGCTTCTAGAAGTCCTGTATAAAATATTCTTCCTAAACCAATTAATTCTAATGCTCTTGGTGAAGTATCTCCACCAACTCCCATAGATACACCTTTATACCATTTTGAAGTTATATCTGCTAATGAGTCTTCTCCTCTTAATTTTTCTACAACATTGCTATAAAACTTAACTGCACATTCATTAATATCAGAAATAATATCTTCAACCAAAGTTCCATATTTTTCTTGAACTTCTGCAGTTCTAGCATTAATATAATCTTGTAATTTATCTTCAACTAAACCCTTTCTTTCATTTCTAGATTTAAGTTCTTCTTTAACCAATATTTCTATTACATCAGGAGAAACTGTAGGACAGAATTCTTTAATATTAGATGCTTGAATTTGAGGACCTAGTGCTAAAGTATAGGAAACACTAAATGGATTTACTTTACCAGTTTTATGATCCCAAGTTTCAGCCATAAATAAGGAAATTCCTTTTAAAGGGTCATTACCTTTTTCTCTTAATAATCTATCGTATTGAGTTAGACAAGATTCATTACCACATTTTGCATCTCTTAAACTTACAATTGCATCTCTAGTTTTTTTTGGAATTGAATCCCTTTCTTTAACATCTTTTGCTTGTTCAATTCTAACCATTTCATTTAAATTAGCAATTATTTTTTCTAAGTCTAGAGTAGGTAGAATTGTTCTTGTGTTAGTAGTTGTTGGAATTTGAGAAATACATTTATCTTCAAATCTTTCATCAAATTCGGTTTTAGTTTCACCGCGGATTCTAGTTATATTACATGGTTCTGATACAGTTTCAAGACTTGCTACTTGAACTGGTTTTTCAGATTCAGTAGTAGGAGTATTAATAATATTAGTAGTTTCAAGATTTGTATTATCAGTTGAATTTAAATTAGGTGTATCCTTATTAGTTATTGTTTCTATAATTTTAGTAGGTTGAGAAATATTTGTTCTTGCTTGTGTTTGTGGGGTTAAAAGTAATACTCCACTAATTCCAGCAGCACCAATTATAGTTAAAGCACCAAGTTCTAAAGCTTTTCTAAGATTCATAATATTAGTAAAGTATTAATTATTTATAAAGCTGATGTTTGTTGTCACTAATAAGTAAGACAAATTAAATTCTAACTAACTCTCTTAAGTTGATCAAAATTTAATGCCATCTGAGGGGAAGTTGTACCAACTAAAACACATAGAACTAATCTATTTTCCCAAGCTTTCTTTTCTATTTTAATTATATTGTATTGTTTAACTTCGCCCTTAGAATTTTTGTATTCATAAACCCATGTTGGATTAAATGTTGGGAATATAAAAAATGTAATAATGTCCTCAGTAGTTTTAGCATCTTGTAAAACTTCAATTTTTTTATCTTGGGCCATTTTAATAAAAATATTTTCAGAAGAGGTTTTATCTTTAATGTAATACAAAACATTTTTATTATTAAAAATTTCAGTTATTAATTTTTCAAAAATTTTAATTTTATCTTCATCAATTTTAATGCTATTAAGCTTATTTAATATTTCATTTATAATAAAATCAACAAATACTTTAGCTCCATTTAAATATGTATAAGCTTCTGAAATTTTGTCAGATACGAATATACTGTTTAAATAAGCTTGAATAAAATTTTTAAATCTTGAACTTAATTCAGAATTAGATTTTAAATTATTAAATGAATTAAGAATTAAATTTATAGATTTGAAACTTTCATTTAATTCAGAACTTTCTCTAATTAATGTTGTTTCAACTTTTTCTGTATTTAATATAGTTTTTTTAATTTCAATCCATTTTGCTTCCATATTTTTAAGAATATCTAAGAAAACAAAATTAGGTTGAGTTAATGCTGATTTTATTTGATTTTCATCAGATGTTAAAAGTTTTTCAAACCATGGAACTAATTGCTGTATATAGTTTTTAATTTCATCAATATTTGAAAATATTTTAGATTGTTCAGAAGAAATTAATTGATATTTTTCAACATATTTTTTCCCTGTAAATCCTCCTGCAATATAACTAATACTTCCTGCAATACCACTTCTCATATTTTTTAAATCATTTAAATCTAATCTATTTAATTCTCTAATAAAATTTTCAGTTTCATCTAATTCAGTAACAAGTCCTTTTAATTCAGTTATTATATTTTGTATACTTGTCATTTTAAAGCTCCTTTTTTATATTTACAAATCTTTTGTCAATTGACTTAGATTTTTCACTTAGTTTATCAAGTAATTTTTTACTTTTTAAAATGTCAGGATTATCTTCATTTATATCTCTTCTTTCATTAACTTTTTTTCTTCCCATAAAAAATAAAATAAGTGCAATTAAAAAAATTAGACCTGAAATTGCTTGAGCACTAGTTAAGAAATCTAAAAGCCAATTAATCTCAAAATCATCATAAACTAAAGTTACAACTCCAATAAAAACTGTTGCACCAATAAAAACTGCTAATGAAATCCAGAGCCACCATTTTTTAGAGGAGAATCTTTCAGAGGTCTGAGTAACAAATTTATCAACTGTATAAATTAAGCTTGAAAAAATAATAAGTAATAATATTAATCCAATTGAACCACCAAATAATGCAATGTATCCTTTAACCCCTTCATTTGTAAAAAAAAATACTAGGCCCGAATTACCAATAATTGAAATACAAAAAGCAACAACATTTCGCTCTTTAGTATGACTTCCAAAAACTGGTGTTAATACCATTTTAAAGATATTAAAAAATCCAATAAGCATTGAAATAAATATTATTCCTGCAACTGCAAATTCATTCTTTAAAATTCCAAATATTCCTGTTTCTCCAAAAACGCTAACAAATGGTTTTGCAATAAATCCTAATTCTACAGAAAATGCTATTTGTAAAGAAGTTATAATAGCAAGGAAATAAGCAAATAATCGTTTAAACATACCATTTTCAAATTTTTTGATTTTATAAATATTTGGTTTCATTAATGTAGAAAAATCTATTTAAAAATGTTTCAAATTCTAATTTTCTTTCATATGTTCTAGAATAAAATGTATACTATTACTTATAAAATTATATTGACTAGCTTGAAAAGAATTATTTTTAAGTGAGGCATTTAACATACTCATAGAATTTTCAATTCTAATTTTCAATTCTTTTATTACGTCAGTTTCAGTTTCTTTTTTTAATTTTTCATTTATTTGGGATATTAATTTAATTAATTCTTCTATAAGGTTTTCACTTTTAATTTCAATATTTAATTCTTGAGGATGAATCGAATCTAATTCTTCAATAATTTCTTTTATTTTTACTAAAGGACTTTCTAGTTTAGGATTTGAATTTTGATTCGAAATGTTTTCAGTTACATTCAAATTATCTTGTGTTGGAATTTCTTCATTTTTAGTTAATTCTTTAGGTAAACTCTCTATTGTTGTTATTAGGTTCCTTAATGTGGTGGTATTGAATTCAATTTTTGGAAAATAGTTTGGATTTTCATTTATTTTAATTAGTTCTAAAAATACTTTATCTAAATATATTAATTTTTCTTTAATTTCATTTTGGTCATCAGTTAAATGATTTATTATAAATGACATTAATTTGGATGTTCTATTTAGGATTCTTAAACTATTCTCACTATATAGAAACTTTTGAGGATTTGATTGTAAAAGTTGTAGCCATTTATTTAATGAGTTTTTTACAATTTTATACCTATTCTCAACCTTCTTTTCTCCTCCTGTAAAAAAAGAGGTAAATGTTCTAAGTAATCCTTGTTTTGTAGTTTGCTTATTAGGGTCAAGTGCTATTTCAATTATATGGTATTTCTCTGCAAATTCTCGAGTTATCTCTTGAACTTTTTCTTTTGTTTCAGCTTCAGGCATAAATCTTCCTTTACCCATATCTTCTATATTTTTAATTGCTTTTTCTTCTTCTTCTTTTAAATCAGAAATTGCTTTTTTCCCAAAATCTTTTTTAAATTCTTCAAAATTTCCACCCCAATTCCTATTAAGTGCAATTTTGTAAGATGACGCTGTTTCAGTTATTGTTGCAACATTAATTTTATCTTGACAAATCCTTGAGAGCTCACTTATTTGTGATTCGGAGAATTTATTTGAGTCGTCTTTACTAAATAATATTGAATCATTTACATAGTTCCAAATTTGCACACATCTTTCATAATTTGGTAGGCCAATATACACCTTTTGTAATCTTCCACTTCTAGTTAACGCCTCATCAAAGTTTTCTTTCTCTAAATTAGTTGCTAAACATACAATAATTCCAGGGTATCTAGAGCGGTTAATGAAACTTTTCATAGCTTCAATACCTTGTCCTCTCCACCCACTATCACTTTCACTACCGCTCGATTTTCTTAATAAATCTGTTGCTTCATCAATATAAATAAAACAAGGTTTTCTATTTTTTTTAATTTTAGAAATTGCAGGTCCAAAAATTTTTTTAGTAACATTAGTTGCAAGACCACCAACATATTGATTTGAGAGCATTTCACCTATCTCTTCTTGATGTGTATTAAAACCTAGTTCTTCATAAATTTTAATTAATGATTTTTGAATTAGGTGAGTTTTTCCTGTTCCCGGTGGTCCATATAAAACTATACCACTAAAGTTAGGCTGCTCACCATTAATATAATTTTGAATACAGGAATAAATTTCAAGCATTTCTCTTGTTGATAAACCAGTTCCTTCTTGTTCTGAGAAATCTAAACACATATCTCTTAAGAGTTTTTTAATAATTTCTTTTTTTTCAGATGTAATTTTAGGAATGTTAAATGAGATATTACTAATATCATCGAGTGAAAGTAAATCTTCTTCTTCTGGATTTTTATAAGGTTGTTTTTCAGAAAATGGCATTACTAATTCATTTGCAAAATTATCATTTATATGTAAAATTGAAAAATCATCTAAACCTTTATCTATTGAATCAGTATCAAAACCTTTTCTTCTTTCATCACGAATATCATCAATTGAAATATGATAATCTTTATTTTCATAGTTATGGTTTACATAACTTATAATTTCATTAATTAAGGGATGTGAAATTTGTTTTTTCCCATTTGGATCTTGTGTTGTTATTTCATTAAACTTTCTTTCATCAAAATATAAATCATACATCTCTGCGATTTTACCTTCTCTTTTTTGTATTGGAATTTTAAATGTGGAGTTTGCAACATTTGAGACTCTAACATTTAAATTAATAAAAACTCTCCATCCAACAACATTCATTTCATTATATTTTAAATTTAGAACTTTAGGTTCAATTTTAAAGGAATTAGGTCCTAATGGCAAATAATAAACATAACTTTTATTTGTTTTATTTATTACAACTTCTTTTAATGGTCTAAAATCTGCCATTTGGCTAATTCCTATTTATTGCATTTAGTAAATTTTCTAAAAGAGTTAACCACTCATTAAAGTTTGATTCAGTAATTGAGTTTTTTAACCTTTCGATTTCTGGAATTATACTATTTAATACTAAATTTTTAGTTGAATTATCAACACTGTTAAAGTCATCTAAATTTCTAGCTTTTGAAACTAATTCTTTAAAGTATTCAATATCTAAAATATCTCTTCCATCATCATTTTGGAGATTAAATAAAGCACTTAAAACATTGTTTCTCAGAGTATTTGCCTTTTGTAAATCTCTAGCTTGGATTTCACCTATACAAGACTGAAGTAAGTTTGTAATTGAAGAAAAATCTATGTCTTCATCGATATTTCTACTAGATACAGATCCATTATTTCCTGTTAATGTTGTAAATATTGATCCATTTGTATGTATTATATCTTTAAATTTAGCATCATTTGAGAGCATTCCTTCAATTTCACCTATAACAAATTCTATTGTAGCTTTGTTATCATCATCTTCAAGAAATTTCTTATCTAAATCTCCAATTTTAATGCCTGTTCCATCTTGTTTTGCAAATTTAATTCCTTCAAATCCTTCTGAACCAACTCTATAATTTAATTTTTTATTACTAATTTTATCTTGTAATTGTCTTTTAAGAGCCTTAAATCCGTCTGCAAGTTCTTTAAGATTATTAACAAAACTAATAGCTTTAATTTTATCTTGTATACTCTTTCCACCTTTACTCTTTTTAATCCCTGAAAATAAGCTCTCAAGTATTTTTTTAAGAAATTTATCGGCCTTCTCTTCATCATCTCCTAAACCTGAATAAGCTTTTCTTTCTTCTCCATCATTTCCATCAAATAGTTTTTTCTTTTCCGAGTATTCTCTAAAAAATTCTTCTCCTGCAGCAAAAAAGTTAGAAACAAATTTTTTAGCATTTCCATCAAGATGATTTAAAAGTTCTTTAATATCTTCTCTATGGATGGAATTATCTAGTGGTAAGTATGCTTTAAGATAATTAATACAACCATCAATTTTCCAGAAGATACCTCCTTTATTTGGTTTGTCAGTTAATATGTATTCTTCAAGTTCTTTGTAATAATCAATAAAACTTTTAGCCGAAGTCTCAAGAGCTCTACCGTGCTCAATAATTGTTCTCTCTCCAATTGAGAATAAATTTCCAAATATAGAAGCTAGTTTTTGCTCAAGTCTTAATTTTTCATCTTCATAATTTTGGATAACTTTTTCGAACTGTCTAACTGCTTCAATTTCCTCAGGATTAATATTTCTTAAATATTCAGATAATGCTGTACTTTCTTTATTTAATAATTCAATTAAATTATTTGATAGCTCAATTGCTCTTACGCTATCTGAACCTTTTAGAGATGAAAGAAGATTTTTTAGTTTTTCTTTATTTCCAATAATCTTTTTTTCTTCATGTTCGCCCCAATCTCTAACTGATTCAATTTCATGAATTACTCTAGTTAATTCTGTAACATACTCATCATTATATTTTCTATATTCTGAAATCCAAGTAAAATATTGTGTATTTGCCATTTTAGTTATTACCTCCTTGATTTGCAATATCCGAAGAACTTCTTTTGTCCCCTCTATTCTTTAGAAATTTATTCATATTATTTAATAGTTCTTTTTGGTTCTTTCTAATTTTTTTCATTTTGGTAAAACTTTTATGTATATTTTCCAATCCACTTTTAATTCCATCAATTTCTTTTTCTTTCTCTTTATCTTTTTCAGAACTTCCTCCAAACATTCTACCTAAAGTTCCAATATCTTTATCATCATCTTCATCTGAATCTTTTTTATTTCTAGAAATAAACCACCAAATTCCAAAAATTATTGCAAGGAAAATAGCCCAACCCAATACATCCCATGCTATGCTTGCAATCCAAGTAAATAAATTTCCACCCTCACAAGTTCTAGCATTTAAATCTGCTAAATCTTTAAAATTAACATTACAACTTAACTCTTTTAGAACTTTTGTTGAATAACCTAAAAGTAAGTATGATGATAAGATAACTCCCAAAATCATTAAAAAAATCCACCCAGGTCCTTTTTTCAAAAGTCCATCTTCATTTTTAACTTCTTCAGCAAATTCATAGAAAATTCGCATAATAAAAAAAACTATAAATAAAACTAGTAATAATCCAGCACTTCCACCAAATAGTATAATAAAAAATTTAGGGGAATTTCCAAAAATAAAGGCAATACCTGCTGTACTAATAATTGCTATCATAAAAGCAATAACATTAATTTCCTTATTTTTGAAATTATCAGTTCTTCTAAATGCAAATCTTAAAAGGGCTTTGTATAACGCAAAACTTCCAAAAAGAATTGCAACAAACATTAAGCCGAAAATTGCATCTTCATTACCCAAAAGTTTCAGAAGACCTTCTCCAAAGGCAATAAATTTGTCAATTAAAAAACTAGATTTGTTTGGGTCTTTAGAACATCCAGCAAGAAATGCCAAAGAAAAAATACTAAGAAATGCTATAATTTCTTTTATTTTCTTATTAATCATATCATTTACTCACAAAAACAATTTATAAATATTTTTATTATTTTGAAATAGTACTAGGAAGTAAAAAGTAATCTATATAAAGTTAAAAACAAATTACTTTGATATGTCAGAAAAAATATTTGATGATCATATAAGATTAAAAAGTGACATTTTAAATGCTTTATTACCTAAATTTTTAAAGCATCTTTTTTGGAATTTTATCTTTTTTTTGTTTTTATATGGACTATACAAATTAATTGATTATTCTGCAAATCTAAATTTTGAAACAGAAATAATACTATCTCTTATTTTTTTAACTGTCCTTTTCTCAATATTAAAAATAACAAAAGATTTAACTTTTATCTATTCAACTGAGTTTAATTTTTATTCCACTCATTTAGAACATAAGTTTAAATTTATTAAAGAAGAAAACCATTCTATAAGTTATTCTCAAATAACTGATGTTCAAGTTACAAAAACACTTTGGGATAGGATATGTAATGTTGGTGATATACATATTCATACTGGCAATGATGAATATCTTGCTGGAAATAAAAATGGTTTAACTTTAAGAGATATTAAAAACCCAAAAAACATAAGAGAAGAGATTATGAAAAAAGTTCATAGATAATAATTTTATTTTTTACAAAATAATTTGTCTAACAAAAAGCAAGCTTTTTGGGAGACCGTTACTTCTTTTGAAATAATTTATCTATCATTTCGATGTATGTAGAGTTGCTCCAAGCTTGAGCAAGACTTCCTTCTGCTCTTTGAGAACTTGCACTACTAATCTCTGAACCTAAACCAACAGTTCCCATTTTTAATATATCATTAGTTGAAGATCTTAGAATTTTTGAGATTTGACTTCTATATTTTTTTTCATTCAAATCGTGCATTACAATTGCACTAAGGTTATTTATCCAAAACCATACATCTCCTCTATGATAACTTAAATTATTTTCTCCAGTATAATCAGATTTAAAATTACTAGAAAACTTACTTAATGAACTTATCCCTCCCCAATTTGTTTCAAGTGCTTTTAGAGAATTATCAATTATCTTTTCCCACTCTTCTTGTGAAAACAAGTCAGGATAGATATAATATGCTAGAAACACATTACAATTATGATTATCCTCATTTAAATCTATATCATTATACAATTTGTTATCTTTTAGATAAGTTGTTCTAATTTTATTTCTAAGACCAAATTCAAAGTCTAAATATTTTTCAGCTTCATCTTTTTTACCAGAAAGATTTGAAATGATTGCCATAAATGAAACAAATTCTAATAACCCTACTTGAATATCAAGTGGGTATTTAACTGAAATTGTATCCATCCAAGAATCTGCGTATTTAACTTTTAACAGTTCTAAATCAAAGTCCCAATTTTGTTTTAAAATTTTATTAAACGATTGAGATAGCTTTTCATATATTTGTTTTAATTCTTTATCAAAAAAGTATTTACTAAATTCTCCTTCCTCATCAACTTTTGAGATTAGATCTTCAAACCTTTTTGCAAGCCAAAAAACTGCATCACAACTTTTATTTGATTTTTTAGTTTGTAGAATTTCTATGCATCCAGTTTCATCATCTATTTGTTCTAGGTAATTAAATAATTTTTCCTTAACTAAATCATATTCACCTAAATTAATTAATGATCTTAATGAGATTAATTCATCACGGCTCCAAATATCTGAGAACCAAGGATATCCTGCAAAAATTGAATTTTCAAATTTAGGATCTTCAATTTTTGAATTCATAAAAACATCTAGCATTGAAAATTTAGATAATCTGTATGCAACAGAAACGTCTTGAGTTAATGGATTTTCAAATCTATGTTCGTTAAGGTATGTATTGTTTTTATATGTTTCAAGCCCATAACTCTCAAGTTCAGTCTCGTGTTGTTCTAAAAGTGAGATTTGTTTTAGAACTTCTTCTTCAGTAAATCCAGTTCCGAAAATTAATCTTTTATTTTCACGAATTTTAATTTTCATTAATCTATATATATACCAACTAGATAAAGAATTTCTAACTTTAGAATATTCATAATTTTTCTCAGTCCATTCTTTAATAAATTCATATTCAAAATTTGTTGATTTTATTCCTAAATATTGTTTATAATCAATTTCTGTGTTATTTTCTTTGTTCTTTGTATATTCAATCATAATAACATTATCTTTTTTGTAAACATTGTATATTCTACCAATAGTTGAATAGTCATCTCTTTTTTTCATATCAATATCAATTAATAAATTTCCTGAGAAATTTTCAATCTCATAAATCATACCTCCAGAAGGACCAACATAGAAATGGTCTTTTGGAATTTTAGGAGATTTAACATCTAATTTTTCTAATATATTACCATTTTCATCGTATTCTAATTTTCCTTCTTCTCCAAAAAGAGAATCTTGTTTATTAGAATCTGAGACTATAATTTTAGTTGGTTTCATAAATTTAGAATTAAATATTCTAGTTATTCTATAACCTTCATTAATAACTTCAAAGGTTCTAAGTTTTACGGGGATAATTTCTTCTATAAATTTGAAAATTTCTTTTTGCTCTGAATTAAATATGTTTAGACCTTGAAACTTACAATTATTGTTTTTAACACCTAGGTTTAGAAAATCTCCTTTCTCATTTGTTAAAAGAAAATTTAATTTTGAAAGCTCAACTAAATCATTTTGTTCGTAGCTATAGGTTTGGTTATTTAGAATATAACTAATTCTCATACTATTTTAATTAAATCAAATTTTAAAATAAATCATCTTAATTTAAGAGTAGAAAATAGAAATTTATCTTTTAGTTCTTATTATTTTCTTATTTCTTTAAGATTATTTGATAGGCTTTAAGATAATTATCATAGAACTTATTCCAACTAAATTCTTTAGAAATTATTTTTGCAGAATTTTTCAAATTAACTTTTTCTTCAATCGACTTAAAGATAAAATCATCTATACATAGAAAAAGATTTTTGGTTTGTTCATTATATAGATTATTGTCTTTTCTATCAATTATGTATACTCCTTTGTTATCATTAAAGTTTTCGTGATAATATTTACCAAATCCTGCTTCATTAGTTGTAATTGTTACAACACTAAAATAAATACTCTCAACTGGAGTATATCCCCAAGGTTCGTATTCTGATGCAAAGATGCTTAAATCCATTCCTGAAACAATATTGTAATATTCTGATTCAAAATAATTTTCTTTACTATCTAAGTATTTAGAAACTAAAATAACTTTAACATTATCTTCTTTTTTATTTAATAAATTTGCTTGGATAAAAGCATTAATAATTTCATTATTTATAGGTAATAGATTAGTTGATAATGGAAAATATGGCTTTTCAGAAAGTTCAGTTATTCCAGTTTTAGAATCATTAAATGATTTTTCAATAATTGGATCATTTGCAAATTCACCAACGGGAATTAAGAAGAAGCAAACAATGGTTTTATCACTATTTTCTTTTTTTAATTTAGAATTTAAGTGAGATAAAGATTCAATTAACATATCAACTCCTTTATTTCTAAATTCGTTTCTTCCACTGGTATATAGAAATTGACAAGTATTCATTTCTATCTCATATAAATTGTTAAAATAGGATTTTGTAAAATTTTCAACGATTTTTCTATTCTTTACATAATCATATTTTAAATCAGAATCAAATCCGTTGTATAAAATAACATCTGCTTTTTTTTTATAAAAACTTTTAGCCTCTTCATTTGTTATGTCTGAAACTGTTGTGAATGCGTCACTATAATTAGCAAGAGCTTTTTCACATTGGTGTTTTGTATGAACCCCTCTTTCATAGGAGAGAGAATCAAAATTCACATCTCGTTGTTTTAATACTTCATTTAAATCAAGACCTGAACCAGATATTGCTCTTGCAAGCATTGTTGCATGAGTTGTAAATATAGTTTTGTACTTATTTGGATCTGTATTAATTTTATGATAAAAAATGGCTCCACCACTCATCCATTCATGGGAGTGTATTATAACTTTTTCTTCAATTTTATTTGTTAATTTTTCAATAACTAAACCGCAAACCCAAGACCATAAAATTGCATCATCAAAATCATACCACTGTGTATTCATAGAGTCTACTTTGAAATTATCCCAAATTTCTTTTTTTATATCATTTATATTATTTGAGAACCCTTTGTGATCAACTAAAATAACTTTAGTTTTTTTATCAAAATTCCAAATTCCGAAATAGATTTTAATTCCTAAATTTTCTATTTCTGAAATTGTTGATTTAAATTGTTTTGGAATTTCTGTTTCAGTAAATTCAGAACTTTTTTCATTGTATGGTCCAAGGGTAAAATAATTTTGAAAATTTTTATTAGCTTGAGGAAGTTTACTTGTGATGACAGTATGAATTCCTCCTACTTTATTACATACTTCCCAAGAAATTTCAAATAAATAAGTTTCATTAAACATAGTTTTTTTTAAAATTAACATATTTAACAATTTAGTAACTATCAATTAGAAAAGTTTTTAGTTACTAATTCTCTAGTAGAAACTAAAGACTATAAACCTCTTTTTGTAAGGAAAATTATATGAAAGTTTTAATGTTAGGGTGGGAGTTTCCTCCATTTTTTGCAGGTGGTGTAGGAATTGTCTGTTATGAGCTAACTAGAACTTTAATGGAAAATTACAAAGATATTAACATTACTTATCTTATGCCCTATGGTGATGAAAAAGAAAAAGAAAGAAATGGAATAAAATTACTTTTTGCAAATAATTTTTTATCTAAAATTAAAACAAATATTCCTGGCTCTGAAAAAATAGATTTTAAAAAAGTAGGTTCAATGATTTATTGTTATGACACTCCTGCAACTTATGAAGAAAAAATTTCTAAACTTGTAAAAAATAATTCTAAGGGAAATATTAAAGTTACTGTTAAATCTATCAAAGAGATTTACGGTGCCAACTTAATTGAAGAAGTTTATTTGTATGCCCAAAGAGTTTTAGCACTGTGTGCAGATGGAGATTTTGATGTAATTCACGCACACGATTGGACGACTTTTCCTGCTGCAATTTTATTAAAAGAAATCACAGGAAAACCTGTAATTTTACACACCCATATTACTGAGTACAATAAAACAGGTGGAAATGGTGGACACTCTGAAGTTTTAAAAATTGAAAAACAAGGATTTGAAAATGCAAATGTAGTAATTACAGTTAGTAATCAGATTAAAGATATGGTAATTGAGAAATATGGTATTGATTCTAATAAAGTTATAACTGTTCATAATGGTGGTGTCAGTGATATTATTAAATCTTTAAAACAAACTTATAATATTGGTAAAAAAGATAAAATAATTCTTTATGCAGGTAGAGTTACTTTACAAAAAGGTCCTGAGTATTTCATAAAAGCTGCAAAGAAAGTTCTAGAATATGAACCTAATACTAAATTTATAATTGCAGGTTCAGGTGACCAGTTAACAAAATGTATTGAACTTGCAAATGAACTAGGAATTTCTAAAAATATTTTATTTCATGGATTTTACAGTCGTGAAGAAGCAAATTTATTTTTTTCAATGGCAGATGTCTTCGTCATGCCATCTGTTCTTGAACCCTTTGGAATTGTTCCACTTGAAGCTATGGCTAAAGGGACACCAACAATAATTACAAATCAATCAGGAATTTCTGAAGTTTTAAAAAATACGTTTAAAATCGATTTTTGGGATACTGATGAAATGGCACATAAAATTCTAGCTTTAATTAAATATGAACCTTTACATACTCATATGAGTGAATCAGGCTATGATGAAGTAGATAAATTCAACTGGAATGTTCCAACTGAGAAGATAGTTAATATTTATAGGAGTTTAGTATAAAGATGAGTGGCACAAATATTTTTAATAGCTCTGATAAGAAGTCTGATGAAATGTTTAAAGAGAAAGTTGATGTTCAATCCAAAGCAATTTTAACAGTTACTCAGAGGCAAAAAGATTTAGAATCATCACTAGATATTGTTAGTGAGAAACTTGAGATGCTTGATCATAATTCTGTTTCTAATTCTAAAAAGACAAATAATGATATTAAGAATATTCGTGATGAAATTCATGATATAAAACAAGAGATAAAACAAATTCAGGAGTTTAATGCAAAGGTTGTAAAGCAAGTTAAAATGATGGCAGGTTCTGATGAAGTTGCTAAACTCGAGAAATATATTGATTTATGGAATCCTATGGATTTTGTAACAAGAGAAGAACTTGAAAAATCTAATAAACAAACAGTTGATGTTCTAAGGGAAATTGTTGAGAGTTTTCTTAAAGGTGATAGTTCTAAAAATAATAAAGAAAAAGATAAGAAATAGAGTTAATCTTTTATACCGTAAAAAAATTCAAAGCATAATCTGTCATGATTTGGTTTTTTAATTGTAAATGGTTCAAAAATCCAAGTAGTATCTTTTGAAGTTGGATAATCAAATTTTTTTAAATCTTCTAAACAATTTTCACCTATTTTTACACCTACACCATAACCTCGAATTTGATTAACAGGTATATCTCTTGCAATATCAAATCCCAGATCATTTAAACAATTTCTTCCTTTTTCAAAACCTGTTGTTGCATTAGTCATATTATATATCACTCTTGTTCTTGCTTCTTCAATTAATGATTCATCTAATACAGAATTTGCAATTTTATTCTCTGACATTAATTCTTGGCAATTTTGTGGGATTTTAATTCCATCACTAGCATTAGCTGAGGTTAATCCAATACATGTCATCATTAAAGCTCCTATTAATCTTGATTTCATAATTTACATAATAAATCGTAATTTATAAAACTTAGTTTTTTGTCGCAAAGAGTAGTAACAAAAATCAATTGAATAAATATAAGTATTTTTCATACCCTTCTTTTTTCATATCTTCTTTTGATACAAATCTTAGTGCAGCTGAGTTCATACAATATCTTAATCCTGTTGGCTCTGGCCCATCATTAAATACGTGTCCTAGATGAGAATCTCCATATTTACTTCTAATTTCTGTTCTAGGTAGTATTAATTTAAAGTCCTTTTTTTCTACAATATAGTTCTCATCAATTGGTTTTGTAAATGATGGCCAACCTGTTCCGGAATCATATTTATCGGTTGAGCTAAATAAAGGCTCTCCAGATACTAAATCAACATAAATTCCTTCTTCTTTATTATCATTATATTCGTTATCAAATGGTCTTTCAGTACCATTTTTTTGTGTAACATAAAATTGTTCCTCTGTTAATAGGTTTTTTATTTCTTCTTCAGAGGGTTTTGAATATGTTTTCTCAAAAGTAAATCCTTCTTGTGCCCAATTTTCTTCAATAAATTTGTCACGACCTGAACCCCCTCTATAATATTTGTATCTAATAGGGTTTTTTATATGATAATCTTGATGGTATTCTTCTGCTAAATAAAAAGTTGTAAATGGTAGTATTTTTGTTGCAATTGGTTCTTCAAATTTTTTAGATTTTTCTAAATCGGATAGTGCTTTTTTTGCAAGTTTTTCTTGTTCTTTATTCATAAAAAATATTGCAGATGTATATTGAAATCCTCTATCAGCAAAAGAACCACTCTCATCAGTTGGGTCAATATGTTTGAAATATATTTCAAGTAAATTTTCATAAGAGATTATCTTAGGATCGTATGTTACTTCAATTGATTCTCTGTGTCCAGTTTTTCCTGAAGATACTTCTTTGTATGTTGGATTTTCTTCAACTCCTCCTGCGTATCCTGAGACAACATCTATTACTCCACTATGCTTATCAAAATCTGATTCACTACACCAGAAACAGCCACCTGCAAAAATTGCAGTTTCATATGCTTGTGTAATATTTGATTCATTAGTTTTATTATTTATATTTTTCATATTAGTTTCCTCTTCTATTGTTGTATTTATGTTAATTTCATTAGTTATATTATTACTTATTTCTTGAATTGAGATATTAACTTTATCTGTCATTATTTCAGTATTGTTAGTATTGTTATTAATTAAGTTTGGACTTAATGTACAAGCACTTAATAAGAACATAAGTGATAGTAATGTAATAATTTTTATCTCCATAATAATATATAGATTATAATCTTTATAAACAAATTCTTTAAGTGAGTTTTCAGAATTTCTTAGAACCACGTCAAATAAATTTGTCTTAGGTATAAATAAAATCTTTAAGTGAGTTTTATAGATTTTATTAGAATCGCATAAACAAGTTTACTTGGATATAAATAAAATCTTTAATCGCTTATAACACCATTTTATTTTGTTTTATTTCGCAATCAGATTCAGAAGTCGTAACTGTTCGTGACGCAGATACTTTATATTATATTCGAATTAAGAGCTACTGAGGAAAACAACTGCTTTGACAAATATAACTCAAATCGCACAAGATGCAAGAAAGAGTATTGGCTCTTATTGTGTGAATACTTGCAAAGCAAAATGTTGTAAGAGAGGATTTCTTCTTTTAATGACTGATAAAGAAACTAAAGCAATTGTTGGTTCAAAAGCTAGATTAAAAGAGTATGAAAAAAAAGAGATTGTTAAACCATCCCCAAATGGATTTTTAATGTATGATTTAGAAAAACAGCCTTGTAAGAATTTAGATTCAAAAGATATGTGTAAAATCCATACAAAAACTGAGCGTCCACTTGTTTGCAGGGATTACCCTATATTTTTAGTAAAAGATTATTTTATTCTAGCACCAGGTTGTGAAGCTGTTGATAATGGTTTACTTGAAAATGCTGCTTTAGAACTTGTAAAAAATGGACTTCGTAGAGTTTAATTTTAAATTAAAAATAAATTGAAAAAATAATTTCTTATTTTTTCTCAATTAGATAATAACCAATTGCACTTAATATACTAAAAAGAACTGCTAAAACAGTCCAAACAATTTTTTTTGTTGAAGATGCTTTTTTATTGTTTGCCCAAACGTCGTAAATAACCCAAATTGCACAAACAAGTGCAATTATTCCAATTAAACTATTTCCAAATAATGCCATAGTGAAATTTATACTATTTAATTATTTAAAAATATTAGTTTTATTAGAAAATAGGAAAAAGAGATTTAATGGGAAATAAAGGACATTACTAAACTTAATGTAATTCCAAATAGAAATACTAAAGTTATTATACCTTGTGAGAAAATATGATTTTTCTTATTTAATTCAGGAATAATATCTGCAAGTGATAAATAGATAAATGTTCCTGCAATAAATGCAACTAATAGAGGGATTGAGGTTTCAAAGAAATCAACAAATACATACATAACAATTGCACCTAAAATTGCACTTAGAGCACTAATAAAATTCCAAACTAGGGCTTTAACCTTTGACATTCCACCATGAAGTAAAATTGCTAAATCTCCTATTTCTTGAGGAATTTCGTGTAGGGCTATTGCAAAGGTTGTTGCAACTCCAAGTCTTACATCAACAAAAAATGCTGATGCTATTAATGCACCATCTAAAAAGTTATGAAAACCATCTCCAATTAATGAGAGTGTTGATAATGAATGTTTATGGCAATCAATTTCGTGGTGGTGGTGCCAACGAATAAACTTCTCAATAATATAAAAAGTTAAAATTCCAAATAAAATAAAGTAACTTGGCAAGAAAAAGTGATTATGTTCAGAATGAGCGTGTTCATTATGAGATCCAATCTCTTCAAGAGAATCACTAATATGAAAAACCTCAGTTTGTTCATACAACTCAACTGATTCGGGGATTAAATGAAAAAAGGCTGTCCCCAAAAGTGAACCTGCAGCAAGTGCTACTAATAAAATCATGTATTTATTTACTGATTTTTCTTTCCAAACAAAAAGTACTGCTCCTGTTAAAGATATTAGACTTATCAAAAATGTTGCAATTAATATTTGTATTAATATTTCCATAAAAAAATAAATTTAGTTAACTTTATAAATATTATTGAGAATCATTATCATTAAGATGAAAACTAGACAAACTAAACAAAAAGAAATAATTGATAATGAAAGAAATTCTATTAGTACTTTTTATAGTGCTGAGGCTTTACATGAGAAAGTATTAATAAAGGATAAAAAGATAGGCATAGCAACGATTTATCGCCATTTAAAGAATCTTAGAGAAAAAAATGAAATCTATACATATATATGTGATGGTAAAAATATTTATTCAAATTCAAGAAGTAATCATTGCCATTTTATTTGTGAAAAAAGTGGAGAGATAATTCATTTTAATGTTGACAATATTGATTTTCTAAAAAATAAGATACCTGGCGAGATTACTAGTTTTCAATTAGAAGTTAAGGGAATTTGTACAAATCATAATTAGTTAAAGATTTTGATAGACTTTTCACCTTTTAGAATGAATACAAAATTAATATAAGTAAGTAATTTTAGTTAGATACATAGATGGAATTTAATTATGAGTGGGAGAACCAATTTAAGATTCAAACTCCAAAAAAGGATATTTCTAAATTTAACAGTAATTTCGGATATGAAGTTTTAAATAGAGATAATGATGGAATTGCACAGCAAATAAAATTTTCTTTACTTATTGATAATTCAAATATAGATGTTTTTATTGTTGGTGAGTTTAATGATTGGGGAAAGGATTTAGATGTATTAAATGATTCTAAATTAGAAAAAGATGAACATAGTATTTTTGCATCAATTACAATTACTTCTAAATTTCTTAAACACAAAGACAAATACAAGTATTTAGTAAAAGATAAAGAAGGTAATTTGACTTTTTTTGAAGATCCTGCGGGAGTTTATTTTGATGATTTAGGAAATGCAGTTTTTTGGGATTTTGAAGATCCTAATTCTTACAAACAAAAATATGATTTTATAGACACATTTAACAGATCAACCAAAATTATTCAAACGGATTTACCAGGCCTAATTTCTCATTTTAAAGATAAAAATGGTGTAATGGGACATGAAATTAAAGAGTGCGAGATTTACAAATTTATTGCGGAGTCGGGAGTTATAGAAGAGATTAAGGATCTAGGATTTAATACAATTCAATTCTTACCATTTGCGCAAAGTATTGATGGAAGTAATTGGAAGTTTAGATATTTAGTTCCATTTCAATATGCAATTCAAAAGAATTGGGGAAATCCAGATGATTTTGCAAGAATGATTGACTCATTTCACAAAGCCGGTATTGCTGTGATTGGAGATTTTGTACTTGGGCATATTCCTCATAAAGATTATAAGATATTTGGACAAAGCTCTGATTCTCACGGTCTTCATACTTGGAAAAATCGAAGAAATCAGATTTTATATCTAAAAGAAGAAACCAGTTGGGGAACAATGAGAATTGATTTTGATAATAAATTTGTTAGGGAGTTTTTTATTTCGTCAGTTGTCCATTTTATGAAGAATTACAAAATTGATGGATTTAGAATTGATAATGTTGATGGTATAATTAGATATGGACAAAATGGAGATGGAGATGAAAGGCCAAATGGTAGAAACTTTCTAAGAGAATTAAATAGTGAGATTTATAGTTATAATCCTAAAGCTCTAATTCACTATGAAGCTCATTATTACTATGATAATAACGCTAAATTTCTAGTCGCACCTCTCACCTCTCATCCACTCGCCCTTGGTAGCACCTGTTACAATAGTTCAAGAATAACTTATTATTTTCATACAACTTACATGTTTAAAACATCCTCAGATATTTCAGTTTGGAAATTTAAATATATAAATGAAGAAAAAGAGTGGGGGAAATCTAATTCTACTGTTGCTGATTTTCACAATCATGATGCTGCAGCTGGACTTATGAGTATGAGATGTACAGGTTCATACGCATTTGATTCATTAAAGGCAGTTGGAGCTCCAGAGTTTGATGCAATTGGTAAGATTAAAGTTATGGAGTCAATTATTAGTTTTTGCCTTGAAGGAAGAACTCTAAACCTTTTACAGACGTTTTTATTACAAGAAGGAACATTTGAGCATGATTCTTCAATAAAATGGCAAATGACCTTTAACGATAAATCTAAGAAACTTATTAATTTTAAAAAAGAAGTAAATAAAATAATGGATAATTCTGCATTTTTTCCAATCAATGTCAATAGGAGAGAGTTCTTGAATGTTGATGATAAAAATAAAGTACTTGTAATTGAGCGCTCATCTGAAAATGAGAATTATGTTGTTGTTATTAATACATCATCTTGGACTTTACACAATTATAAAGTTGGAGTTAAAAGTAAAAATAATTATGAAACCATTTTTAATTCAGATAAAGATGAGTTTTGTGGGTCTTCTGGAACTTATATTGAAAAAGAATTAGCTAATAATAAGAGTAATAATTTTGAAGTATTAGATAGGGAACTTGAGATTAATACACTAGGCCCTTATACTTGTTTAGTACTTAAAGAGATGAGAAAATAATATAAATAAAAAAGTTTAATGAATATTAAATGAAACTAAATAAATATTGGTTTAAACCAAAATTATATGGATATGGTGCTTATCCAAACACAATAGAAGGATGGCTTTCAACAGCTTTGTTTATAGGTATTGTCTTTGCAATTGCTTTAAATTTTGCAGGAAATAATTTATATTTCTTTGGAACACTAATTCCATTGATTATAGTTTTTGTAATTTTTTGTAGAATTAAAACAGATGGAAAATGGGCTTGGAATTGGGGCAAGAAATAATTAAATTAAATACCCTTTTTCTTTTTCATAAACTAGTTCATCATCAATATACATCTTATCTAAATTAACGTATACATCAATGTGATATCTTTGAAAGAATTTTTTTCCATATTTAGCGTGAAGTTTTTTTTCATAAATTCCATGTTTCATCCCGAGTGAGAAATGTAACCCTTCTTGTCTTTCATAAGAAATTGGATCACCAAGGCGTGATAAGCGAGGTATGAATCTATTAATTCCTATTCCAAACTCCCTTACATAAACTTTACCTTCAGGGTGTTCGGTTTTAATCATATTAACAATATCTTCAAAATTCTTTGGTCCATTATGTGATACAACAAGTCCATCTTTAATTTCTATTTTAAAGGGTTCTACAAACTCAGTTTCGATTTCTAAATTAGGAAAGGCATAAACTTCAATCTCTCCATTTAAAGTACTTAAATCAAGCGCCTCAGTAACTATTTCGCCAATTGGATATTTAGAACCGTAATTAGTATTACCTTCAAAGTTCCCATCATTAAGAACAATCTTATCCATTGGACCTGAATAAATTACTTCTGCTCCATTTGTTGATACTATTTTTACATTTTTAGTATTACTTAGCATTGGAACTAATTTATTGTTTAATTCATTATAGTGAGGATAATCGTATGTTAGAGAATTTATGAATGTGTCAAATTCATCTTCAAGTATTTTATTTAAATGTCCAAATTCTACAACTTTTAATCCTCTTGAACATAGTTCATTTCTCCATCTAAATTTTGACACTCTAAAGGAAGTTGTTTGAACTAATACTACAATATCATCTTTTACATAGTTATTATTGATATTTTCAATTAAACTATCTGCTTGTTCTAAGTTAAATTCTACTAATTCTAATTTTGAGTTTAGGTTTTTAACTGCATTTTCAAAAGAATCTCTTAAAAGATTTGCAAGTTTTGATTCATCCCAAATAATTAGAACTTTATTAGAATTGGTTATCTTATAATTGTGTTTAAGTATATTTTCACAATGATTAATTAATTCATTAATTTTTGACATAGTTTATCTAATTCATTGCAATATATAAATTGTTTTATTTTGTATGATTATAAATATTATTATAAATAATTTCTTGTTACTATAAGTATAAATATGGTTCATATCAATATAGTATTAAATCAATTTGAAGAAAATTATGAAGAGTTTACAGGATGGTTAATAAGTCCTGAAAAATTTAGAAATTCAGATTTTATTCAAAGTATATTAGAAACTTTTCAAGAAGCGCAAAAAAAACCAAATGAATATGAACTTGTAAAAAGATCTTTAAGGTCATTTTTAACTGAAGCACTTAATTATCTAGAAATCTCAAGAATTGAAACTCGAAGTGAAAACTCTAATTTAAAAAAGTTGAAAGAAGATATTGCATTAACTTTAGGTTTTGATATTGGTCTAGACTTATTAAGTTCTACTTATAACCCTATTGTAAAGATTGATACTTTTAAAGCATCAAACAAATCATTATCGGTATTAGAAAATATTCTTTTATCTCCTGATGATACTGTTATAGAAAATTTAGGGGCAGTTTGGAAGATACCTCAAAGAATGAAAGTAGCGCAAATATTATTAGAAGGAGAAAAATATGACTTGACTCCTATGCCAAATGATTCAATTTCATTAATTAGACTTCTTTCTCTTCAAGATGAATTTATTATGGGTAAATATTCAACTCCAAGTTTGAAAAATAAAGCGGTTGTTTCTCAAACTAAAAAAATTCTTGAAGATAAAATTAAAGAAATTGCAATTAATAATGATATGATTTTCTCTCCAAATATAGCTTTATCACCAAGACTAAATAGAATATTAGATATTATATATGGTAAAAAAGTTGTTAATTCAGATTATACAATTCTTAATAGGCTTAAGGTAGTTCAAGAGGAACTTGAAAAAATTAGTCAAGATACAGTTAGAGTTGATTTTGATTTAGTTAGGGAAATAGGAGAATTTTCAAAAAAACTTGATTATTGGAGTAAGAAAGTAAAAAGAAGAAAGACTAAAGATACAAATGCACTAAGAAAAAGTTTATCTAATGTTAATATAGTTTTAAGGGGAACTTCTGCAAAGATTATTGAAGGTTTAAATGAAGAAGAGCCAATACATCCAAGGATTGTATCAAATGATGATAGGCAGGTAGTAAGAGGAGAAGTCTCTAAGTCCAGACACTTAATTCATAATGAAGTTATGTATCCTATTTTAGATAGAACAAATCAAGGTTTATTGTATGTAACAGCAGGTTTTACTAATTTGGGTTGGAGATCTAGAAGAGAGGTTGAGGTGGGTTCTAAAGAATTTACAATTGATATTTCAAAACAGGCATATATTAGGCGTGAGATGATAAATTTTTTTGCAGATAATCTTAGAACTCTCCCACAGTTTAGAAATCAATTTGAGAAAGGGATTAAAATTTTATTAAGGAAAGGATTGGGTGAAGGGGGGGTTCCAGAGGATAAAGAAGAGCTTAGAAGATTAGTTGATTTTGATGGGAGAATGAAGATAATGGAGTTTATTAAATCAATAATGTCTGAAGTATATACTAAATCTGATGTAAGAGATGTTAATTATTTATTAACTGCTTTTGATTTAACATCCTCATTGACTGAATTAGTAGTTAAAGGAGATTTTGATATTCAAGAAATTTCACATAAAGCTTATTCTGGACTTCTTGAAAGGACTGGAGAGTTAAGAAAAAGTACAAATATCACCGTTCTAAGTGATTTTAGATCAGAACATTCAGAATTAGAATCAAGACTATTGAAACAAGGAATTGAAAGAACAAATCCTTGGGTTCGTGGTTTGTTAAGAGTTGATAGATTTGGAGTTCCAAAACATCTAAAAAATTATAATTAGAATTATTTTTTAAAATTAAATTTAAAAGTTGAAAAAAAATTAATAAAAGTGAAAAAAAATCAAAAAAAATCAAAAACCTAGACTGATTTATAAAGAATAATGATATTACTATATTATGGTAATGTTTGAGAATAAAAAATTAACTGAAATTCTTGATGAGCATTTACAACATGAGTATAGTAAACTTGGTACAATTTTATCAATAATTAGCTCTGAACAAGTATCAGACCAGCTTAAAGATGAATATACTGGATTATCTGAAAATCAAATTGATTGGTTGAAAAAGTATTCTCAAACAATGGAAGAAGCAAGAAAGGGTGATCCTCTTGTAGCATTTTCAACTGTAAATCCTAATGGTGTTACTTTAAATCCTGATGTTTTAAATTTTTTAGATGCATTTCAAATAAGATATAAAAGGCAAATTACAAATGTTCAATTAGAACCTAAAAATTTGAGAGAAATTAGTGCTAAACAGGGAGAATTAGTTTATGTGGATCAACTACATATGTATAGTATAATTTCAAACCCACTCTCTAATGCTGTTAAATATGCTATGGATAGAATAGTTATCACACAAGAAAAAGATGATGAATCTATAACTTTAAGAATTATTAATGATGGAAACCCAATTAGTAGCGATAATATCTACTTAATTAGGAGAGGTTTGGAAACCTCAGGAGGAGTAGTTTCAACTAATAAAAGAGAAGTTGGTTCAGGATTGGGATTGTATATTTGTAGAAGTTTATCTGAATTAAACAATGTTGGATTCGATATTCGAAGATATGGAAATGAAGATGGAGATTTATTTGATGGAACGCAAGTTAGCTTGAGATTTCCTAGGAATAAGTAAAACCTAAAGTTTTAAAAAACAAAATTAACTATACTATATATGGCAGAATTTGATAGATCATTAGATAAAGAATTATTTGCAGAAGAAGTTAAGTTTGATACTTGTAAAATTAAGGTATCAGTTATGAGTTATAACGAAGGAACAAAAAAAATTCAAGTTGGTAGGGAAAATCTAGACCCTAATTCTGGGGAATATAGATGGGTTAAATTGGGTAGAATGACTAAAGAAGAAGCCTCTAAAGTTATTCCGGCTCTTCAAAAAGCAGTTGAATCTATTGAATAAATTTATTATTCTATTTTTCAATTACTATATAAAAAAACAAAACTTTAAAATACTATTTTTAGTGGATATAATATGTTTTTTTCAAAAAAAGGTAGAAGAAACTTTAACTTTAGTTCTTCTAGTAATAAAGGTATTGGTCCAGTTATAGCATCGGGGCTTTTACTTGTTATTGCAATTGTTTCTGTTGTAGGTTTTCAAACTTGGTTTAATACATATTCTACTACTATTTTTTCTGATGCTGAACAAAAATCCTTAAATGAAAATAGTCTTATTGTGGAAGATATAGTGGGAAATAGATTGTATATAAGAAATAAAGGAACTGAAAACATTACTATAACTCAACTTAAACTTAGTAATTTTAATTGTAATGTGACTGCAACTCTTGAACCTGGAATCAATAGCTTAAGTCTTAATTATTGTATGCAAAATATTTCTACAGGTTCTAATGAAGTAACTGTAATTACAGATAAAAATGTTAATTCAAAAAAAATGTTTATTGAAGATATAGTAATAGATCCAACTGAAGAACCATATACAAATATCTCTTCTTGTACAGATATAAATTCTCAGGGGAATTATAGATTAAATACTGATATTACTTCTTCTTCTACAAATGATTGTATTACTATTTCTAGTGGAAATGTGAATTTGAATTGTAATGCAAATTTAATTCAAGGTGATGGTGCTGCAACAAGGGGGATTTATGTGTATACTGGAGTTTATAATGTTACAGCTAATATTTTAATTGAAAACTGTAATGTTGATAATTGGGCTGGAGAGGGAGTTTATGTTTTATCTACAGGAAATGTTACTTTAGATTCATTAAATGTAACTAATTCAGTAGGCACTGCTGAAGGTATATATTTTAGAACTTCAAGAGATAATATTATAAGAAATATAAATAGTTCAAATAATTTCTATGGTTTTTATGGATATAGTATGACTTATACAAATATTACTAATTTTTACACTAAGACTAGTAATAGAGGATTTTTTCTAACTTTATCATCTTACAATAGAGTTGATAGGGGGAGTATTTATGATAGCACTAATGTTGCTTTTGAATTTGCTACATCTAGTAACAATTTTTTTACAAATTCCTTACTTTATAATGTTGGTGATGCACTTAATATTAGGGGAAATTATAATTATGCAGATAATATAACTATTTTTGGTGATGATTCTAGTTCAGAGTTTGCATTATCATTTGGAAATGATGCCAGAGAAAATAATATCTCAAATATAGATGTTGATAATATTTGGTATGGGGTTGGAATTTCTTCAGGTTATGATAATATTGTTTTTAATTCTACATTTAATATTACTAGAGATATCTTTTATCTTTTTAGTACTGGTTATGATAATATTTTTTATGGAAATTACTTTGAAAATAGTACAGATGTGAGAACTGACACAAATGTTGAACAATATTTCAATTCTTCTATTTCGGGAGTTAATATTGGTAATTATTGGGAAGATTTTATTCCTTCTTGTTTAGCTTCTGAGGCCAGAGGGGATTATTTTGTATGTACTAATCCCAATAATGTAACTATTGATATAGATTCAAATTGGACAGATTATGCTCCTTTAGTATATAGTTAACTAGAAAAAAGAATTAAACTTTGATAGATATTTTTAATCTAAATTATTATTATTGACTTAAATATATTTATCAATTCTTGAAATTTTTAAGATTTAATTTGATTGAAAATTTAAAATTATGATAATAACTTATTAGCACACAAAGAAATTAATTGGAAAAGAATATAAATTCACACCTTAGAAATAGTAGCTTAAAGATTATTGTCAAAAACTATATTTTTTAGTTTCCTAAATTGATTAAAAATAACTAGCAAAAAGAGTAAGTTTTATTTATTAAATAAATTTAATATTGATAATAACTTTTAATCAGTAAGATTCTCTCCATTTTATTTTAAAAGTAACTAAAACTATTAGTGATTAGTTATTCACACTTTTAAAGTATTAAGAAAATATATAGGACAAGGTGAAAAGAGCAATTTGGGCTTTAGGTGATCTCAATAATTTTGAAAATGTAGAATTAGTCATTTTTATTAAATCGTCATTAGAAAGATAATTTAGTAATGAATTTTCCTTATAATACAAACTATAAATTCCTCCATAACAAATTAAATTACAGAGAGAATAATTTTGAAAAGTTTGATTAACTTCAGTTAAATGATTTTCTAGCATAAATTTATTATTTTTCTAATTTATTTAAATATATCTTTTGAAAATCAAATTTAATATGAATATTTATATTCTAAAATAAAAAAGTCTTCTAAAAATGGCTTAAAAATCAAAAATACCTTTAAAGTGTCAAATTTGCTAGTTTTGGGGAGTATAAGAGTGTCAGTTATAGGTTATTTAGTTCGTATAATGTATATTATACGAACTAAGTAACTATTTATTCAGATTTACGAGAATTTTGGCTAATATCTCTTAAAACTGCTCTTTTAACGAAATTACTTAAACTTCGTTCTTCAGATTGTGCTTTTTGTTTAATTAATGAATGCTCATCATCACTTAATCTTACTAATATCGTACTTGTCATTTTTTATACACTACCTTTAAAAGTGTGAATATTTGCTCACTTGTAGCAATTAGTTTAAATCACTTCTAAAAGTTAATATATACTATATTTGTTTATTTATAAAACTATTGATTTGATATCAAACTTATATTAATTCTATTCTTTTGTAACCATTTAATGACACAAATCAAATATATAGAAAAATATATATTTCATATTATTGTGATATCAAACATATCATAATTATACACTAAAAAATGGCTAAAATGATTATTGAAATTGATGATGAACTTCATCAAAGAGTTAGACTAAGAGCAAAGAGAAATCGTAGAAGTATGAAAAGCGAAGTTGCTTTCATAGTTGAGAATTCGTTATCTACGAGCGAAAATAGAGAAGTTGAAGAAGAAGATAAAACACCTGAAAATTGGGAAATTCAAAAAGCTTTAGAAACAGGAAATACTGAATTTCTAAATAATTTAAAAAATTAAATCTAAAATAAAAAAATAAAAAATGTTAGATGAGGGAGCTAAACTAAAAAAAAAGTTCGATGATATCGAATATGAACTTGAAGATATAGTTGTTCAGTTCCAAGTTATAGAACTTAAAAAAAAGAAACTCTCAAACAAATATAAAAAATTGATTAGAGCTAGAAACGAAATTCAAAAACAATTTGATAGAGTTGAAAGAGAGAAAAAAGAACAGGCTCTAGAGATGTTACAGAGCTTAGAAAAAACACAAAAAAATGGTAGGAATAATTAAATTAATTAATCGAGAAACAAGCGAAATAAAACTTTTCGCAGATGTATTAAAGGCAAAAGATTTTCTTTTGAAAAACTCCAGCTGGAGAGAGGGAGGTTATTTACCAGAATGAAATTTATTAAAAATTTTCTAAATAATTTATTTGGAGATTACAAATTAAAAGCTCAATATTGGGAAGATTCATATAATGAACTTGCAAATGAATTTAACATTGTTGCAGGAGATAGAAAACATTGGAGAGAGAATTGTGAGAAAGTAACTTCTGATTACATAACTGCAAAAAAGGGCTATAATCGAATGAGAACTAGAAATTATAGAGCTAGAAAATATTTAGAAAATTCTACTTGGGATTTTACTAGAGAAAAAGCTATTGATATTTTAGATGGAGCAAATGACTATGGGAAAAGTAATTAAAGTTAGTGATGAAGTTTTTGAGAGACTTGAAAAATACGAAACTAAAAATCCTAATAAAGATTATTGGGGCTACTATATTAAGAAATCTAAAAATCTGACAATAGAAAAACTTTTGAAAATTGCAGAAGAGCTTGATGAAAAAGAAGCTAAAAAAACTAAGAGTAAAAAGGTTACCAAAAAAGGATCTAAATAAGGTTACCTTATTGCAATAAATAAAAATGACTAGAGATTATAAAAAGTTTGGGTGTTTTGGATGTGGCTATACTTGGGAGGGTTGGGCTAAAATTCCGAAGTGTCCGAAATGTGGAAAGAAAAAAATTAAAGAAGAATTAATGGCTCTGCCTGAATATTCAGCAGAGAAAAAACCCTCCAATAAATTAATTAATGATATTGAAAAATTGAGAGAAGATGAAATTATTGAGGAAATTAATGAAGATAATAAAGCTCCTGAAATTGAGAATGAAAATTTTGAAGAACAGGAAGAAGTAAAATTTAATTGTGCAACTTGTAGATTTGAAGTTTACAAGGGAGATTTATATTGCAATAATTGCGGAGAGAGTTTGTTATGGGAGCATTTGAATTAAAACTTGAAGATTTAGGTATTGTGGATAAAAAAGCTCCTGAAAAGAAGCCTGAGAGTGCAACAAGTTATTTAAAAAATTATGTTGATACTGCAAAAATTGTGAAAACTGCAATTAATGAAAGTTTAGGAATGTTTGGTTTAACAACTGATGATGTTAAAAAAAAAGTGTTTGAAAAATTTCAAGCTCCACAAAATCCACAAAGACAAATAACGCATCAACAGCCGTATAGAGATACAACGATTGATGAAGTAAAAACTGCTCCTGTTAAGGAGAAAATAATAGAAAAAAAAATGGAAAATATTGATATTGAAAAGATGTTAAAAAAGGCGAAACTAATTGTTAAGTTTCTAAAAGCAGAAGATATGAAAGTCTCTGAATTTATTAAAGAAGTTGAAAAAAATAAAGCTGATTTAGAAGAATTATTTAGTTAAAAATGGTTGAATTTATAATTTTATTTTTACAAGGATTTACACTTGGAATTTTAATTGTTATAATGGGAAAAATAAAAAATGATAGAAATTAAACAAACATTAGAGAAACAAAAAAGAGAAGATGGTGGCAAAAAATTTGGAGTTCATATAACAATTTTTGGAGCTAAGGGTTCAGGTAAAACCCAAAAAATGAAATCAATAATGAATGAATGCTTTAAGAAACCTGTAGTTTATAGAATGACAGATGATTTTGATAAAATTGATGGTATTGCAATATTTAGACCAAATAATTTTAAAGAAAATTTAGATGATTTTTTGCATTGGCTAAAAAAAATGTGTTTAGCTAAAAAAATTGATTCAGTAATTTTTGATGAAGCAGATAGACTTTTCCCAAGTAGGAAAGATTTAAGCGATATTGCAAGAGAATTTGTTGATGAACATAGGCATTGGGGTTGTAGTGTTATTTTTGCAAGTAGAAGACCGCAAAATTTGAATACAATGACAGCAGAAGAGGGTCAATTTATGTTAGTTTTTGCAGGAGATGGAGATAACTTCATAAAAAAGCTAAAAAGCATAAATTCGGAACTCGCAGAGCTTGTTTTACAATTAAACTATAAAGATTATAGATATGTTGTAAAGGAATTGGGAAAACCGCCTGAAATTAAGGCAAAAGATAACATTTAATTCTTTTTTTTAAATCCAAATCATACCTTTTTGGGAAGTTTGGGAAATAAAATATTTATTCTTTATAATTGGGAAAATTCAAACTATTAGTGCAATGGCAGAGAATAAAGCAGTTGAAGTTCCAACTTACAAATCTTTCAAAGCAAGAATTAAATCAACAGGAAAACCTGCTGCACAAGGTGCAATGGTTGGAGCTGGTGAAGTTCTTGGAGAGGTTGTTAGTGGGAGTAAGTTTGTCGGTTCATTAGTTGGGTTGCTTGCAATTCCAACTATTGGAGATGATAGTGTGAGGAAGTCGATGGCGGCTATGCAAGGTAAAGAGCTTGTAAAGGAATTATTTATGTAAAATGGTATTAGGTATATTAAGCGGAATTAGAGGAGCTGTAAGCTCTGTTAAAGGAAGTATAGACCCGAATAGGGGAGCGGCTGCAAAAGCAAGTCCAAAAACATTAAAAGAATCAGATTTTTTTACTGCAGATATTCCAATAGTTGCAGGAACTGAAGCAATTATTGGTTCATATTTAATCCCACCTCAAAATGAGATGGCTGTTGGTTATGGAAGTGCACAATTTCCAGAAAATCAAGGAACAATTACTATGAATTTTAAAGATAATGCAGGTTCTTCTGTTGAACTTGAAGGTGAAGTTAGAATTGTTATTTCTGATTATGATAGAGGACATACTGAAAAAGTATATGAAGGTTCTGCAAGTGATTTAAGACTTGGAGCAACAGACATTACTAAAAGAATTAAGTTAGCTATGGATAGTTGGATTGGTGGACATAATGATAGAATTACTGTTTATTTTACACCAGCAACAGTTGGAAGTGGAACTTTAGGTTATCCTGAAACTACATTTAAGATTCCAACTTCTGTGTTCCCTGCATCAGGGATGAGAAATTTATAAATTTCTCAATTGCACTAAGGTAACCTTTTCTAGATCTAGAAAAGGTAACCCTTAACCAGGACAAATATTTTATAATGAATTTTGAAAGGTTTAAATCCTTTAGAATTCCAAACAAAAAACCAATAGGTGAAACGAATGGCTAAAAAAGATTATCAAAACTTCGATGTATATGGGAGACCACCAAGAACTTTATTACCTGTAATTAATTCAAGTTCTCAATTTACATACGATTTTAAAACAAATGAATATTTAGAAGAAGTGCCATATAATTTTTTATCAATAACAAATAATTCTACATCTTACTTAGATGTTTATTATGATGGAAATTATATTAGAGTTTTAGCAAATGAAACTAAAACTATTAAAGGAACGAATTATAGTAATTTGAAACTTGTAACTAATTCAGTTGCAATTACTGCAGGAGATGTTATTATTGTAATTCAAAAAGAGGGAATTGATTCTGATAAATTAGCAAGACAACAAGCTTTAGAAGCAAAAAGCCCATTAAATAAAATTCTTAATGTTGTGAGGTGGATAAAGTGAAACTTCAAGATACAGCATTAATTTTTGCAGGAGCTCTTGCAGGAGCTTTTGTTTTAGATAAAACATTTAATGATGGAAAAATAACTGAACAAGTAACTGCAGGAACAGGAAGTTATGTAACTGAAATTATTAAAGATGGCGGAGTTCAAGTTTTAAAGGAAGTCACAAGCAACACAAGAGAAGTTTTTACTAATTTAAGTGATGGAATTGTTGAAAGAGGAAAAGATTTAATTCCTGATGTTCCAAGTGTTCCAGATTTAGGATTTAAAAATCCTTTTTCAGGTTTATTTTCAGGTGGAACTTCAAATGCAGGAACAACAAATCCAGCACAAACTAAATTAGTTTCAGATGGTGGACTTGCAGGAAAAGCTGCAGATTTTTTAGGATTGGGAGTTTTTTTTTCAGGTGCTAACAATATTAAAAATTTTGGAGTTGCAAGTTGGACAGGTCAAGAGCTTAGAAATTTTAACACAAAATACGGAGCTCAAACTGCAGTAGTTGGAGAGAAAAAAGGAAATATTTTAACAAATAATCCATTAACTCGAACTATTGAAAAAGTAGTTAGTGGTGGTGGAAGTAGTAGTTCTAAAAAGAATAAGCCAAGCTCAAATAGTCAAACAACTTTCACTCCTGTTGGATTTTCTCCAGCTCCTAAAAAGTCAATTAATGAAATTTTAAATATTAAATCTCCAAGTTCATCAGGTGGAGCTAATTTTTCAAAAGTTGGCGGTGGTGTTGGATTTTCTCCAGCTCCTAAAAAGAAAATTTCAGAGGTGATTAAGTTCAAATGAGTGTAGAAACAACACCTATAATTAAGAATACTCAAGTTGATAATAAAACTATTAATTTAGATTCACAAAATCAACTTCAACAAATCCCCTTTTTAATTGGAAATACTTTATTTAAAATTTTTGATGAAGTTGGAACTTTTACAAATGGAAATGGTTTTTATTGTGAAAAATTTGGAGTTAGTGGTGGAGACAATTCTATGTTAGATGCAGGGAATACAGACCTTATTTTTTCAACTGATTTATATCAACTTCCAACAGGAACAGACGTTGCACCAAGTGACACAACTTATAATCCTGAAACTTTTTTAAATCCTGATAATGCTTTTGATTCAGATGATGGAACAGCTTCAACTTTAACAATTACGAGTGGAAGTAAATTAATTGGAAAAACTTTTTCTGAAAAGTTTGTTGGATTTGTAAGAGCTGTTACACAATATAGTGGAGGAACAGGAACAGGAGCTGTTAAGTTACATACTTATAACGGAACTACTTGGGATTTACATTCTACAATAACAAATAATGTTGCAACTAAAACTACGACTATAATAAATTTAAGTTCAAATGTTCAAGGAATTGCAATAGAGTTTAGAGATAAATTAAATGGTAATGCATCATTATTTTCATTAGAATATGGAGAATATGCAGCAAGTGGAAATATGACATTTAATAATATTTCTAGTTGTCCTTATAGATATGTTTCAGTAATGCCTTTTGGGGATAATTTAACAAATTCAACAATAAAAATTTCAGATGATAATGGCTCTAATTATGATATTATAGATAAAGGAGTAGGAACAATTATTGACACTTCAACTTTAAGTGGAGATGCTAAAAAATTTCAAATTGTTGCAAATAAAGTTGGAAATTTAATACCCTCAATTAAGGGAGCTTCAATAGTAGGTTTTAATTAAAATGGATTTTGAAATTTTATATAATTATGGAGTAGCAGGTTGTATGTTAATCTATTTTATGTATGATAAAATTACATTTCAAAAAGATATAAAGCAGTTAATCAATAATAATACTATTGCATTAACTAGATTTTATGAGAGTATGAAATATAAAAAATGATGGAAGTTAAAGATTATTTTGCTAGAGAAAAATTAATTTTTCTTTTTGGAACTCCAATTATAATTGGTTTAGGTTTATTGTTTAATCATTATTTATTTTTTGGTAGTTTAGAATTCTTTGATGGCTTTCCATCTCACGAATCTACAGCTCTTATTTTAATTCTTTTTGGGTTTGGTGGAATCTTCTTTAAGATGTTTAATTATTCTATTCCTGATTGGCTTAGAGAGAAAAATAATAAAAAAATAGTTGGTAAAATTATTAATAAAATTATTAAAAAATAATTACTGCAGTAGAGGTTACCTTTTGTTGATCTAAAAAAGGTTACCTTATTGCAAGCTCACAAAGGTTACTTTTTTACTGCAGTAATTAGGTAACCTCTAAAATAGATCTAATTCTTAGGTAACCCTTTAAAATTAGAAACGATTAGAGAAGACTTTTTTTATTTGGAGTGTTATTAGACTTTAGAAATTGGTTTTAATTCATCTAGTAGCTTAGAAAGTAGAAAATCCTTACTAATATATTGCATTTCACATCCAAATTTTCTTTTACAATAATCGTCTAAATTTTTGCTAGTTTTTTCACTTATTCTTATTATCTTCGACATTTTCATTAGTAAAAAGTTAAAACAAATATGAATTTATAGGATTTATTAAACTTTTTTTTAACTTTTAAAGCTTTTTTTCAAAAAAGTGTAACATTTGTTACAATTTTAACTACTTTCGAGTAGTGTATATTATACGAACATTACCTATCTTTTAGTAAAATGAGATTTTAATTCAACC
>CAYGPK010000001.1:0-176701 GCA_964351975.1 uncultured Methanosarcinales archaeon | reverse complement strand
CTATCGTTAGATAAGCACGAGGGGTTGCCCTATCACACTTGCGTGCATTGTAGAGGTTTCGCGCCTGGTGCACCCCTTAGGGCTAGGACCATTATCTCAGTGTCCTTCTGGGGGTCATCGCTCTCACGACCCCTACTGATCAAAGGCTTGGTGAGCCATTACCTCACCAACTACCTAATCAGCCGCCATCTCATCTTGTGTTGATTATCAAAACATTCCAGTTATAGATAACTATTCCCTTTACACTCAGTTTTCCGAGATTATTAGAAATCACAAGGCAGATTAATGACGTGTTACTCAGCCTTCCGCAGTCAGAACAAGTCTAACATACTCCCATGGCTTAATCCAACCCCTCTAGCAGAAATCTCTCGCAGGATCAACGAGAATTCAGTTTGCCTAGAGTTTGTCATACAATTGTATGCGTGTCTATTTCGTCAATCACAAACATCATTTAAGTATGCTTGCTCACAAGTAAATTTAATTAACCTGATTTGGTTTATAAAGCTTACTCTAGTGTGCTAAAATTCACACATAGAATTTATAAATCAAATCGTAAAAATAGCTCAAATATAATCAACTAAAAGAACTGGGATTTCATCTTTTACTAAATATTTTTTAGAACAAGAAACACAAACTAAATTAGAATCTTTCTCTTTTAATTCTAAATCTCCTTGACAACTAGGACAACACAATATCTTAAGTAATTCTTTATCTATCATTTTAATATCTTTTAGTTAAATGTTAATTATTTATTAGAGAAAATATAAAATAATCTCCTACTTTAATTAAATCATCAGGAGTTTGGGAAAGAACTTGAATACAACCATTAGATTCATTATAAAAAACTCCATTTTTATCTGAATAAGGATCATAAATAATTACTTTATCTCGTAGTGTTGAAGTTGTACAATTACTCTCATTAATACTTTTAAAATTCACATCAGCATCAAAACTAAAAAAATAAACTCTCTTAAAAAAAGAAGTTATCTTTGAAGCTGTAACTGTAACTTTCCCATTATCAGTTCCATTATACTCATAAAAAGAATTAATAATCTCAATACTATTAATCAAATCTAAAGTGCTAACTTCAATTGGATATGTCATCTGTACTAATTCATCTATAGGATAATGAAACTCTACATTATAAGTTGTGTTTCCTAATTTATAGGGATAAATATATGTCTTTTTTAGATCCTCCACATTTTTAGTATCACCAAAAAAATTATCATAAACCTCAAATGCACCATAAAAGATACCTATAGCTGCAAAAAACACTAAAAAAACAATAACATAATGATACCAAGAAGGCTCTCCACTATCTTCTTTAATTTCTATACTTTTAGCTTCTTTTTCAATTTCTTTTTTATCTAAAACTTCAATAGATTGATATTTTTCTTTCTTAAAAAAGTTTAAAAATTTCTTTATTGGGTTCTTCATATTAAAACTATAAAATTAAATCAGTATATAAATATTTTCAAAAGAAAATGTCATCACACCTCACAATTTCCCAACTCGCAATCACACTCAAAACTAGAAACTACTTGAAAAGTATTTCTAGTTTATCTGGGTTCATTTTAATCTCTTTAATAATTTTACTTGGACCAACAACTGTAAGCCCAATTCTATTTCCTGCAAGAAATCTAAGTAAATGTCCTTTAATTTTTTCAAAAACTGATTTTGAATCAGTTGAATCTAAAAATGCAATTTCAATTCCTGAAAACTTTCCTGAAACATTTTTAAGAGCTTGAGAAATAAGCGTAGTTTCTTCATCAGCCGTAATTCTACCTTCTAAAAGAACAACATCTCCTTTCTTAACAACTTCCATAATTTTTTTTAATTTTGAATCTGAATCAAGTCCTTTCAAAAGTTCATAAGATAATACTTGTACGCCTGCCATTGTTTAATAAAACTCCTTAAATATTACTTCATATAATTTATCAATTCCTTTACCTGATTTTGCAGAAATTGAAACTAAAGGATAATCAGGAAAAACTAATTTAACTTTCTCAACATTAGAATTCTTCATATCATTTTTATTTGCAACAATAATTATTTTCTTTTTCTTTGCAACTAAATTTCCAACAAGTGTAATATTAACCTGATTATAAGGATTTAGTGTAGAATCTAAAACTATTAAAACAGCATCAACATTATCAAGCCATTTAATACTCTCAATTACTCCTTGTGTTGCCTCTTTTGCCCTCTCTTTTGCATCTTTTTTCTTAACTCCTTTCTTAACAAAATCTTCAAAATCAATCTTAGTTGCAATACCCGGCGTATCAATTAAATTAAAATTAATAGTTTTACCATTTTTTGTAAGTTCTAGTTTTTCAACTTTTTGAACTTCTCTTGTCTCATGCTCAACATTTGAAGTTGCAAACTTAGGTGCATCTTCTCCTAAAATATCTTGTAAAATCTTATTTGCAAGAGTTGACTTTCCTGCATTGGGCGGACCATAAAGTCCTAAACTAATCTTTTTTCTTCTTTTAAAAAGATTAAAAAAATTAAACATAAATCTAACCATAAGAATTTATAACATTAATACTTTTTAAACTTTTTGTAACTACACAAAAAATTAATTATTAACTATAGTCTCAAGTGAAGCAATGGCGTTCATTAATTCATTTCTAGAATAAGAATCAATGTTTGACATATTGGAGATAGATTCTAAGTCATCACGAATTTTAAGTATCATCTCCATTTCTGAAGACTTTTTTAAATTATCAATAACTTTTTGAACTTCATCTCTAACTTTCAAAGGTAAATCTTCAACTAAAAGTTCAAGCATATCTACAATCTCAATTATTTCATCATCCATTTTAAATTTCTAAACTCTTATTAATAATTTCCAAACTTTTAACAATTGCAGTTGTTGCAATTTTCAAATCTAAAATAGAACTACATTTAATATCTGCTAAAACTTTATCTCCGTCTTTAGAAATAATTATAGAAATCTCTTTAGTTTTAAAATCAAAATCCTCTTGTGATAATAAAGAATAGAATAAATCAGAATGAATAGTATCTAAAATTAAATTAGTTTTAACATTCATCTGGCCTTAATAACTTCTAAAATTCTATTTTGTTTCTTTTTAAGAGTCTTAGAACTACAAAATGGACACCTAATCTTTCTTTCAACAAGATTCCCATTAACTGTTTTTTCGCAAACCGCGCAAGTATAATCTACCATTTTTTTAATTGTATATAAAATATAATCTAGTAAGGTTTATATGCCTTACCAACAAAAACTTTCTCACAGGAGGAACATTTCCAAATCCCATAAGCAATCCTTCTTACTTTATCCTCTTTAGAACAGAAAGGACATTTATGTTTTCCTCTAGAATTTTTCTCAATATCGTTAACTTTTTTTCTTAAAGTATTTCCATATCTTGCTCCAAATCTTCCTGCACTACCGCTATTCTTTACCATTTATCTTCAAATCTACTAAAGATAATTAGATATGGTTTATAAATATTTTGTAATGTAGGTATTAAAATTAAAATCTCAAAGAGAACTTAAGAAATACCGAAAAGCTTTATAAATGGATATTAACTCTTATAAATAAGATGTTTTATAAAATTAAACTTAAAGATTACGTAGATTTAAGTCCAGACCTTTTTAATGGAGATTTAAGTGAGTCACTTAAAGAACAATTAATTAGAAATTACCAAGATAAAACAACTGAAGATTTAGGCCTAGTAATTAGTATTCTAGAAGTAAATTCTATCGGTTCAGGTTTTAAATTGCCTGGAGATTCAGCAAGACATTATATTGTAGAATTTACAGTAATCACATACAAACCAGAAATTCACGAAGTAATTGAAGGAGAAATCAGTTCAATCACAAACTTTGGAGTATTTGTAAATATGGGAATTATTGATGGTCTTGTTCATTTATCACAAACAATGGCAGATCAAGTATCATTTAGTAAAGTTGGAAGTATTCAAGGATCACAAACAGGACAAAGTCTTAAAGCAAATGATGTAGTAAGAGCATCAGTTGTTGCAGTATCATTTAAAGATATCAGAAATGTGAAAATTGGTTTAACAATGAGACAACCAGGATTAGGTTCTCTTGATTGGATGAAGGTATAAATAAATATGGCATCAGAAAAACAAAAAGCATGCAAAGAATGTGGATTTATAACAACTGAGAAAGAATGCTCTAATTGTGGATCTAAATCTTTTGTTGAAAAATACAAAGGTCGAGCAGTAATAATTAAATCTGAAGAATCAATTATTGCAGAGAAATTAGAATTAAAATCTAATGGTAAATTTGCAATTAAATACGGATAAAATTTATTCTAAATTTTTTTTATTCCATTAATAAAAAATAAAATGGACAATATTCTAAAAAAATCACAAATTAATCAAATAGTTGATACTATTTCAAAAGCATATGATTTTAACTGTGATTTCTTAAAAGAATATAATTTTGTAATCAATAGTAGACAAAAAATTCATATAACAACTATTAATCTTAAAGAAGTTGATATTGAGAGAATTAATTCTGTGGGAATATATTTTGGAACAATGCACGATGATGAAACAATTAGATTAAGCATCGAAGGAACAAATATGATAAAACCAAAAAAAAATTTTATAGAGTTAACACCTGAATCTTTAAAATCATATTTGGCAGCTGAAAACTTATTCTTAGAAGAAGTTAAAGAAGTAAATAATGACAAAACCTATCCATTTCTAATTGTTAAATATGAAAAAGAAAATTTAGGATGTGTTAGTATTAAAGATAATATGTTTCTAAACTACACCTCTAAATCTAGAAAACTTGATTACAATAAGGTGTTTTAAATGAAAACTAAGGATAGAAAAAAAATTCAAAGAGAATTAGGAGAATCTAACATTAATTCTTTTTTTAGTTTAATTGAAAGAAACTTCAAACCCCAATTCCACACAAAATACGTTGAAGAAATTAAAAAACTAGCTCAAAGTTTCAATATAAGATTATCAAGAGAAGAGAAATTAAAATTTTGTAAAAAATGTAATATTCCTTGGAATACTAAAACCAGAGAAATAAGGTTAAACTCAAAAACTAAAACTAAAAACTATATCTGTAAAAACTGTTCTTATGTTAGAAAATTTAAATACTAAATTAAACTATTTTTCAAATATATTTATAAATAATAAACTCAAAAATATTCTATGAACGAAAAACCAAATACCTTATGGGACATAATCTTTAACATATTATTCTTAGTAATTGTAGTTTTAATGTATATCTCATTAAAAAGCTTGAATGTTCAAATACCAACATCAATTTCAACATTTCACATTATAGTATTGATACTTGCAACAACAAGATTAATCCGATTAATCTGCTATGATAAAGTCTTCGAGTCTTTAAGAACAATGTTTGACAATACAAATACTAAATCTAAATTATTAAATGGATTTAACAGAGAAATGAAAACTCTTCTAAATTGCCCTTGGTGTATTGGAGTTTGGATCAGTATGTTTGTAATATACTTATATTTAATAGATACATTCTTTACATACTTATTTTATATCTTAGCACTTGCAGGAATTGCCTCAATTCTACAAATAACAGCAAATTTAATTGGATGGAATGCACAATATAAAAAAGAACAAACCAACCAATTAATTAAAAAATAAGAATTTACTCTTCTTCAGATTTTAATTCATCTTCATCAAACTGAGAATCAATAACTTCAATTTCTTGGGCTTTAATCATCTCTAAATCTAAATCATCAGTAACAATACCATCATAACTCTTAAAAAAACTATTTAGTTTTTGATTTAATTTTCTTACAACAATACTAATCTCATCTTCAGATAATGACTTTTTTTCAAAATAATCATGTACACTCTCTCCCTCTTTTACATCCCTAAGACTAAAATCCAAATCTAATAAAGTTTTTTTTAAAATCGGAAAAGCATTTAACACTTCAAAAAAATCATAATCTAAATTAACTAAATTTGGAACCATTGAAAAAATCAATAATATCTTATTATTATAACTTGTGTTTTAATAGAAGCGGTGAAAAAAATGCTAAACATATCTAATTATTTATAAAATTAATTTATCTAATTAAATAAATAAGCCTGTCATAAGCATCTTTAGGCTTCTCAGCTGATGAAACAAAAGAACCCACATTAATTAAATTAGCACCCTTACGAATTATCTTACGAATATTTGTATCCTTAATACCACCGTCAACTTGAATATCTAAATCAACTAAGTTTCTTCTTAAAAATTCTATATTCAAATATGTATCTTCAATAAACTCTTGACCTTCTTTTCCTGGCCATACAGACATTAACATCACACCATCAATTAACTCAGATAAATTAATAACTTTTTTAACATCAGTTTTAGGGTTAAAAACTAAAAAAACTTCTATTTTATTTTTCTTAAATTCTGCAATAGTCTCACGAAGTCCTTTTTCTTTCTCAAACACTTCATAATGAATTAAAACTTTTTTTATTCCTAAATCTTTAATCTTATCTAAGTATTTTATTGGTTCATAAGCCATCAAATGAACATCAAAATGAGTTTTAAAATATTTCTTAACCTCAAGCATTTCAGAAAAAGAAACTGATTTTCTATCTGTAAATTTTCCATCCATAAAATCAAGATGTAAACTAGGTGCAAACCTTAAATTATGTAATTTTGTATTAAATGTCAAAGCATCAGTTGCAAAAATTGTCGGTATTATTTTAGTTTTCTTCATAATAAAATACTAATTAAGATATTTATAAAATTATGTAAAAAATAAAGTATAAACAAAATAAAAATTTAGAATTTTTTGTTAAATTAAAGGCACAATTAAAGCGTAATGTGGCAACGCCACCTTAGCTTTAAATTTAATCACCTTTCACAAATCTGAATCAACCTCAGTATCAGAAGTTAAAGTTTACCAACTAGGTCTGCGCCAGGCTTTAGTGTCGCTTTTCCTTCTTCCCACTTAGCAGGACAAGCAAGTCCTGGATTCTCTCTTGCAAATTTAAGAGCTTTAACTTTTCTAAGTAATTCAGTTGCATTACGTCCAACAGGCTCATCACTTACTTCAATTAACTTTAACTTACCATCTGGATCAATAACAAAAGTTGCTCTATCAGATACTCCTTGGCCATCTCTTAATACTTCATAAGCATTAGAAATTCTATGACTAGGATCCGCAATCATCGGAAATTTAATCTTTCCAATAGATTTTGATTCGTTATGCCATGCTAAATGAACAAAATGAGTATCATTTGAAATACTTAAAACTTCAGCTCCTAACTTTTGAAAAGCTTCATAATTATCAGCCATATCCTCCAACTCAGTTGGACAAACAAATGTGTAATCTGCAGGGTAAAAAAATAAAATTACAAATTTTCCCTTATAATCTTCTAATGAGACTTCTGTGAAGTCTTTATCATGCATTGCTGTTGCGCTAAAACTTGGCGCATCGATATTTAATTTTATCATTGTAAATATAACTAAGTAGGCTTTATTTATAAACATAATTTTATGTTGAAATAGAAGTGAGAAACTTCACACTCTTAGAGATTAAAAGTATTTAAATCTAGCTAAACAATTCTTTTAAATTTCTTTTCTAAGTCTTTAAATTCATATTTCAAAAAAGTTGGCCTTCCATGTGGACAATTAAATGGTTGTTTTAAATATCTTAAATTTTCAACCATTCTGTGCATCTGTGAATTTGTTAACTCATCACCTGCCATAACTGAAATTCGGCACGCCATAGAAGCAATCTTTGAATATTTTTCATCTTCAACACATTTAATTTTCTTATTAATTAATATATCATAAAGTATATCACGTAGATTTGTCGCATTCATCACCTCTCGCCTTACTGTTGTAGGAACTTCCCTAACAATTATTTCATTTTCTCCAAACTTTTCACATCCAAACCCAACTGAATTAATAACATCTTTATTTTCCTCATAAAGTAGCATTTCAGAATTAGATAAGTGAACAACTTCTCCACTCAAAAGTTTTTGAGATTTAGATTTTGAATCCTTCAAATTTTCTTTAAACTTTTCAAAATAATATTTTTCTTCACAAACATGTTGATCAACTAAAAGAAATTCTTTATCTGTTTCAACTAAAATATATGTTTTGTTTAATTGACCTAAAATTTTGTAATTTTTTAATTCTTCAAAAAGAGGGCCTTTATCTCTTTCTTCACTTTCCAAAATCTCTTCTTTTAATTTTTCAGGAATTTTAATATACTCTACCTCATCTTCTTTAACATTAAATTCCCTTTGAACTTCTTTACTAAAATAATCTTTAGATTTAGTCTGAGGTTTTTTGACATCTTTAAATTCTACATCTTCAAAATGAGAAGAAATCTTTGTATCAACTTCTGAGAACTCAGGTTCAAATTTTTTAAAAGTAGAATTTTCTTCAAATGCTTTAACTACACATTCTTTAACAAACTCATATATATCTAATTCATTTTCAAACCTAATCTCTATCTTAGTTGGATGAACATTAACATCAACAATCTCTGGATCAACATCAACAAAAACTACAAAAAAAGGATGCCTTCCAGTCATTAAATTTGTTCCAAAACCACTATAAATTGCATCACTAATTATCTTTGATTTAACATATCTATTATTCACATAAACATATTGATTTTTCTTAAAAGAATAAGTTATCTCACTCGGGTTTGCAATAAATCCCTTGATTTTAATTCCTTCTACTTCTTTTTCAAAATAAATTAAATTATCTTTTAGCTCCTTTCCTAAGACATAATATAAATTATCAATCTCATTTTTGAAAATTGGTTTATTAACTAAAATTTTACCATTGTGTTTTAATGTAAATTTAATATTGTTGTAAAAAACTTCATAGCGATTAACTATATCTAAAATAGATTTTAACTCGATATTATTTGATTTCAAATATTTTTTCCTAGCTGGAGTATTATAAAAAATATTTTCTACATATACACTAGTTCCAAATCCTGATCCACCCTCTTTAACTTTCAAATCTTTAGAACTTATCTCATAAGAAATAACTTCTCCCTCTCTTTTAGAAATAATTTTAGAATTTGAAATAGAAAAAATACTAGCTAATGCCTCACCACGAAATCCCATAGAATTAATATTGTACAAATCATTGAAACTCTGAATTTTTGACGTTGCATGACGTAGTGGTGCTTTCTCTAAATCCTCTTTAGAAATTCCAAAACCATTATCAGTTACAACTATTTTTTTTAATCCATAATCCTCTATATCAATATCAATCTGAGTTGCTTTTGAATCAATAGAATTCTCAATTAATTCTTTAATAACTGCACTAGGATTCTCAATAACTTCCCCAGCTGCAATTTGATTAATAATCTCCTCAGATAAAATATTAATAGTCATAAAAAAACAAAAGAAAGGTTGTATATAAATATTTTGTAAATGAAAAGCTAAAAATTAATTGTTATTTTATTTAACAAACCTTCTTCCTAATCTATAAACAAAATATACAATAACAAATGGAATCACAAATCCAAATATGTTTAATAAAATACTAAGACCATTCTTTAAAGACCCTAAAAATTGAACTCCAACTTCTTTAAATCCTAAAAAATTAACCTCTTCAAGTAAAGATGGTTTTTCACTTAATGAAATATAAACTTCTGAATATGAAATATCTTCATCTAAATCTCCTAATCTCTCTTTTAAATAATAAATTTGTTCTTCTAATTGGTCAATTCTACTTTGAACTTGAACTTCTTCTTCAATTGTAATTTTCTCACTCTCAAGCATAGTATTGTACTTTTTAATTTGCTCTTCATATCTATTAAGTCTATCAGTATAATCTACATAACTTCCTGTAATATCATTTGAATAAACATTTAATGAAGTAACTTCTCCCAATTTTTTAACTTCTTCTAAAAATGCATCAATATCCTTTGAATTAATTTTAACAGCCATATTTGTATGTCTATTATCATTTCTATCTCTAGATTCTGAATCTGTTAAAACAATACCTGAATATGTCTCAACTAAACTAGTAATTGAATTTTTAGAATAAACATACTTATCAGTTTCTAAATTAATGTTTGCATTTTTAATTACTTTTCGTTCAGTTATATATAAAGCAGAATCACTGCCCCCATAATAAGAACTAAGACCATTTGCAATCTTTGAAGATGCCATAGAATCATAAGAATAAGATTCTCCCATAATTGAGCTAGAACTAATTCTAAAGAAACTACTCATAGCTGAGCCCCCCACTAAAACTAGCAAAAGTACAATTATCAAATAACTTTGCCAATTACCCTTTAAACTTTTTATGAATTTATTTATATTACTCATAAACAAGTATGAATCTTCTTATTTTTAAATCTATTTCTATAACTTCAAATGAAATTAAAACTATAATTAGTATAATTTAACTACTTTTTCCTAAAAAAATAATTAAATAAAAAAATAAAAATTAAAGTTAGGATTCCACCCAAAAAAAACCAAAGAACAATTGAAGGTTCATTATTTGTAGCAACTGGCGCAACTTTTGCCATCATCATTTGGCTATCCCCTGCAATATCATAAGATTCCATAATTCTTGATTCTTGAATAAAATTAGTCCCTGAATTAAATTTCTCATACAAATAAATTCCTAAACTTCCTAAAATTAAAAAACCAAATCCTGGTAAAATATTTTTTATTTTTTCTAAAAAATCTTCTTTAGAAGTTCCCCTTGGAGCAATTATAACATAACTATTAGCTAATTTGTAGTGTTTAACTTCCTTTCCTTTTTCACTATAATGAGACTCTTCCCACTCAACTAAATTAGAATCAACTAACTGTTTTAAATTATAATTAACAGTTGAAGCTGGAAGTTTCAACTCTTTAACAAGTTCTCCTTCTGTTGCATCTTTTTTTGTTAAATACTCTAAAATTTTAGAGCTAGTTACATTGTTAACAACATTTGCAATCTTCTTTGTTTTCACATCATCAAGAGATAATAACAGGAAATTTTTCTTAGTCATATGAATTGAATAAACATGTAGAATATATATAATTTGCTATAGTTTCAAATAGAATAGAAATTAAATAATCTTAATCCCAATCCTTAGAATTAATGTACTCAAACGCACTATACGCAGCAATACTACCTTCGGCACTTGCAACAATTCCTTGCTTCCAAGGGGCATTTGTAACATCTCCTGCTGCAAAAACTCCCTCTTGATTTGTTCGTGATAATTTATCAATAACAATTTCTCCTCTTTCATTTAATTCAACTTCAAGTGATTTTGCAATATCGTTTTGTGGAAGCATTCCAACAGCAATAAAAACTCCACTAACTTCTAAACTCTCACCATTATCCAAAACAACTGAATTTACTTTAACATCACCCTTGATTTCTTTAACCATAATACCCTCACGAATTTCAATATTTGGAATCTTTCTAATTCTATCTGAATTAATTGGTTCGGCCTTTAACTCAGTTCTTATAAGCATGATAACTTTAGAACAATTTTGTGACAAAACCATTGCTTCTTTAGCTGCAGAATCTCCTCCACCAACAATTACAACTTCTTTGTTCTTAAAGAAATTTCCATCACATGTTGCGCAATAACTAACTCCACGATTTGCAAACTCTCTCTCCCCAGGACAATCTAAATGCCTATGTTTAGTTCCAGTTGCTAAAATTACTGTCTTTGCTTTAATTTCTTCTTCAGAAATATCAGTTTTTAAAATAAAATAATTACCTTCACGTCTAACACTTGAAACTAAATCATTTTTAATTGGAACATTATTAGCCTCAACGTGCTTTTGTAAATTATCTGCAAGCTCTTGCCCTGTTAAAGAAATAAAACCTGGATAATTCTCAACAAGATGAGTTGTTGTAATAAGTCCTCCTTTCTCCATTGCAATAACTAGAGTCTTTAAATTAAACCTTGCGGCATAAACAGCTGCAGGATAACCAGCACATCCTCCTCCAATAATAACTAAATCATATTCTTCCATAAATAAAATAAAAGAATTTCATTTAAATAGGTTTTCTTTAAGAGAACAAAAATAAAATTAAATCACAATTAAAAATAAAATTAATTAGAATTTGAAATAAATTCTGTATATGAACATTTACCACAATGGTATCTTTGCGGATTGTTATATTTACCTAAATAAACTCCTTTTCCGCATTTAGGACAGTGCTTTCTTCCTTCTTTAACCATATTATACTTCTTAGATGGTTGACTTGATGCTTTTTTTTCTTTTGCTTTTGCCATTTTAATTAAATCTCCTCACTTAGTACTGAATCATATTTTCCTTTCTTAACATCAGCAATAAAATCTCTTGGTTTTTTACCATCAATTTTAATACCTAATGAATAACAAGTTCCTGCAATTTCACGAACTGCTGCACTTAAATCATTTGCTAAAAGAGCATCGAACTTCATTCTAGCTACTTTCTTAATTTGATCAATACTCATATCACCAACATAAGTTTTATCTGGTGTTCCACTACCTTTCTTAATTCCCAATTCGGATTTAATTAACTGACTAGCAGGTGGTGTTCCAATCTCAATCTCATATGCTTTTGTTTCTGTATCAACTGTAACTTTAACTGGAACTTTCATTCCTTTAAAATCTGCTGTCTTCTTATTAATATCAGCAACAACTTGCCCAATATTTACTTTTAGTGGACCTAATGCCGGTCCTAAAGGTGGAGCGGCTGAAGCTTTTCCTCCTTCAATTAAAATTTCTATTTTTTCTTTAGCCATTTTTCATATATTATTATAAGCAACCTTAATGATAAATATTAAGGATAAATGACACAATTTAGAATTATGTCTACATAAAAAGAACTAAAATGATTTTATAAAACTTATTAAAAATTATTTCTTATAAACTTTGTACAATCCATATAAATTAACAAACAGCATCATTAAATTAAGCCAAACAAAAAGCCAAACACTAGAATATAACGAATATGATAAAAGTGCAATTGTTGCATACAAATTCAAAAAACTAAACATATGATGATTTTTATTTAATTTGTTCAAATCTTCTAAAATAAAAACTAAAGCTAAAACAATAACTCCGCTAATTCCAAATAATAACATTATAAATTCAATCATTTTTTAAAGTATAGTAGTAATAAAGTAATATATGGCTTTAATGTTTAAATAGTTTATGGATGATGAATTTGAATTGGTTCCCAAAGATAAAATCAAAACTTTACAAAAAGAAAATGTAGAGTTAAAAAATAAAATTTCAACTTTAGAAACTTCTAAACTCCAAGAAATACCAAAAGAAACCAAAATAGATTCAAAACTAATTGAAGAAATTAAAAAAGAACTAAACTACGAACAAGATAATATAATAACAACTCTAAACTCAATTCATGAAATGAGTGAAAGTACATTAAATAACGTTTTAGAGCGAACACAAAAACTAGATACAAAAACAAGTGAAATTGGGAAAAGTATTGGAATCTTAGCAGAAACAATTTCAGAACTTGTTGAGATAATGCCAAGAAATAGTGAAGAATCAAAAGAGAAAGAACAGATTAAAGAAAATAAATCAAATGAACAATTAAAGGATATAAATCAAAGATTAGATAAAATTGAAGATTTTATGAGTAAACTTGAAAAAATGTTATCTCAAATTAAAAGAATAGAATAAAAATAATTTATTTCCCTGAGCTACCTAAAGCTCCAGCTCCTCTCTCACTCTCTGACATTTCTGTAACTTCTTCCACTTCAACGTGTGGGCAATAAAATAACATCCCTTGAGCAATTGCCTTTGTTTGTGGATAAACCACTACATCATCTAAATTATTCTCTGTTAAAAAAACTCCTAACTCTGGCCCTTCGTGATTTGCAAAAACAACAGGCTTATTTGAAGTATTATTAATTACAACAAAAATCTCTCCACGAAATCCTGAATCTACAATTCCACATCTTTTAGCAATACCCTTAGTTCCAGTACTTCCACGCTCTGCAAGAAATAAAACCCAATCCTTTGGAATTTCAGAAGAAAGTCCAGTTGGAATTAAAGTTACATCACCTGGCATTAGAAGTTTGAAATGCTCATCAAATACACCATAAAAATCATATGCTGCGTCTTCTTCTCTTTTAGAAGGAATCTTTGCTCCATCTCTTAACTTTTTAACTTTGAAAAAAGGCTTGTCCATACTTATTAATTATTAGATACATTAATAAATTTAATTATTTAAAATTAAATATGCAAGACAATAATTCTAATCCTAAATATGATTCACAAGGAAGACCTATTAAAAAAAAAGAAAAAAAAATACCTGAGTTAAAAAAACCAATCAATATAGTCCTAATTATATTAGTCTTCTTTTTTGTATTTGTCTTAGAGATTGATGATTTAGGCAGTTTAGAATTTCTAGGAAGTGACATCATTTATCTCCTTATTGGTATATTTATTTTTTATTCTTTTTTTCATAGAATATATGAAATGGGTAAAGAAGGTGAAGATAATTCTGTAGAATTTGAACAAATAAATAATAATGGTTTAGATTCAGAAGAAGAAATTCAAACTACATATGATAAAACTGAATTAGAAGATGATGGTGATGATTATGATGAGAAAAAAGCCGATAGGATAATTGAAGAAGCTAATAAAAATAGAAACTATTAGTCCAATTATTTAATTCTCTTTACCAAAATAACCTCAACATTATAAAGTTTTTTTGTATCTCTTTTTAATGAAGCTTGTGATTCCTCTAACTCTACAACTTCCCAATTTTCATCATTTCCATAAATTTGATGACTTAAATCAAATCTTGCTAATTTACATTTAAAATCATCAGGTAAATCAATCCCAACAAAAGAAACTATATAATTATAACCTCCTATTTTAGTTCCTTTTTTCATTTTTTCAATAATCTCTAAAACAACTTCAATTTCAAACAAATGAAGAAGAAAACAATTCATAATTAAATCATATTCTTTTCTAAAAACATAATCCTCTATAGAACTTTTTTCTAAATTAATTTTCAAACCTTTTGCTATTGCAAAACCATTTAATTTATTTAAAGCTACATCTGAAATATCAACACCATTTAATTTAAAACTATCACTAGTTTCACCTAATTTTAATAAAAATCTTCCATCTCCACATCCTAAATCCAAAACTTCACCTGAAGAAAGATGTTTAAAAATATTATTAAACCCCGGTAATAGCTTATTTGAATATGTAAAACTTGTAGATTCTGAAAAAATGTCATCCCAATATTTCTGTGTTTGTTGAGTCATACTATACCGAAACCTTTTAAATTTAAATGTCTTACTATAAATATGCAAGAAAGTGTTTCAACATACTATGATTTAGAATTAGATAAATTAATAGAGCAAATCAACAAAGATAAGTCTAAATTAGTATTACTTCAATTCCCTGACGGACTTAAATATTATTCTAAAGAAGTTGTTGACACATTAAGAGAAAAAACAGACGCTGAATACTTTTCATACTTTGGAACTTGTTACGGTGCTTGTGATGTTCCACTACATTTAAAAGAAATGAAATTTGACTTATGTGTTCAATGGGGACATAGTGTATATATTAAGAGGAAAGATATGTGGTAACGGCAGATAGTGATGGTGATAAAATGATTAAAACAAACGCGATAAGTGATAAAATAAGTATGTTCACTGTTAAAAGTTTTCTATATCTTTTTATCGGATTAATCTATTTATATATTTTAATATATTTTATAATTGGAATTCTATCATTCTTAGGGATTAATAATTACTCAGATAAAATGGACTTAAATTTAATATTATCTTTCATTATTTTAAGTTTTTCATTAACTTTAATTTGTCAAAATGAAAAAATAAATAATATTTCTATTTCTAAATTGGCTCATAATTTTCTTTTTAGTTCATTATTATTTATTTTTTCCTTATTCTCAATAAATGCTTATGGAAAACTAAACCAAGTAATATCAAAAATCATTTTAGATAACATTATTACTTGGATTTTAGTTTTAGCTTTATTTATTTTTTCACATTCATTTTTTAAATTATTACTGCTTTCTTTTCTTGAACTATCTATTATCAATGATTTTGAAAATTGGTTTAAAAAAATAAAAAATACGTCATTCAAAATTGAAATTAAAAATACTTACAAAAAAGGTAATAAAAAATGAAACTGACATTTTTAAAAGCAAAATATGGAATTGATTTTAAAATCCCTGAAAACTTCACAGAAGTTCTTAAGAAAACTTTCAAAAAGGATTCAAATTTAGCTGTTTTTTGTGCTGTTCAATTTCGTGAAAATTTAGATGAGTCCATGCAATTCATAAACAAACAAGGCCACACTACAGAAACTTCAAAAGCATTTAGAACAAGTATAGAAGGACAAATATTAGGATGTGATTCTTACGCAGATTCTCTACAATTAGATCTATCAGAAATAGATGGATTTGTATACATTGGAGATGGATACTTCCACCCAAATGCTCTACTTCTAGCGCAAGAATACGAAGAAAATATTAAACCTGTAATTGTTGTTAATGTTGTTCAACAAATCGTTGAGATAATTGATAAAACTCATATTGAAAAATATCTAAAAAAGAAAAAAGCAAATATCGCAAGATTCCATATGTCAAAAAATATAGGTGTCTTTGTAACAACAAAATGGGGTCAAGAATATATGAATTCAGGATTAAAACTAAAAGAACAATACAAAGATAAAAATGTATACTTTTTCATTGGAGATAACTTTGTTGACTTAGAAATGGAAAACTTCCCATACATTGATTGCTGGGTAAACACAGCTTGTCCAAGAATAGGTCAAGACGATATAGTAAGACATAAATTTCCAGTAGTTAATTTAAAAGATATATTTAAGAAATCTTAAAAAGATTTCAATTCTTTTGCTCAATCTTTTCTTAATGAACTGACAATACACATTGTTAGTGAATGCTAAAGAAAAGGTTGGGTTGAGACGATATAGTTCGTCATAAATTTCCAGTTGTAAATCTTAAAGATGTGTTTATAAAAAAATAAATAAACTACATATCCAATTTATTAATCACTTTCAAAAACTCTCTCTCAACTTCTTCAAATAAAATGTTATTTCCTCTCTCTAAGGTATGTTTATTAAATATAATTTTATTTTGTAAAAATGCAAGTTTTTCCTCAATCTGATAATCACTCAACTCATGAACTCTAATTAACTTCATAATAATCTCAAGTAATTTTATTCTCTCTTCATGAGTTTTATATTTAATAATAAAATGATATGCTGCTAAATCCATAAAATAAAATCAAATAAATATTATATAAAATCTTTTCATCCAAAAAAAAGAATAAAACATAAAGATAATAAAGATTTTCTTTTAGATTGAGACATTTTGATGCAAAGTGTAGTAAAACTACATAAGTATCAAAATAACGAAAATATAAAATAAAAGATTATTTTCTTTGTTTCATCATTTTTTTCATCATCTTATTCCCACCAAACTTCTTCATCATCTTCATCATCTCATCAGGGTTGCCCATTGACTCTTCATCCATCCCTTCTAAATCTTCTGGATTCTTAAACATATTCATCATCTTTTTAGTTTGCTTAAAATGTTTCAATAATTCCCTCACGTCCGAAATCTGTGTCGCACTCCCAGTAGATATTCTTTTAACTCTCGAAACATCAATAACATCTGGATGTTTCTTTTCATACTTTGTCATTGAATCCATAATAAACTTCCATTTCTTAATCTTCTCCTCAGATGCACCCATCATATTTTTATCAATATTAAGTCCACCCATTCCTGGAATCATCCCCATAATTTTTGACATAGAACCCATCTTATTCATAGCTCCTAATTGTTCATACAAATCATCTAAGTCAAATTCTCCTGACATCATCTTTGAACTTATATCTTTAGCCTTTCCTTCATCCATTGCAAGCTTTGCTTTCTCAAGTAAACTCTCAATATCACCCATGCCTAAAAGTTGTGAAACAAATCTTTCTGAATTAAATCTCTCAAAATCATCCACTTTCTCTCCAACACCAATAAAAGAAACAGGGGCTCCTACTACAGAACAAGCACTAAGTGCACCACCACCTTTACCAGTTCCATCCATCTTTGTAATGATAACTCCACTAACGTCTAAATTATCTTTAAAAGCTTGTGCTTGTTTTTGAGCAGTTTGTCCAACATCAGCACCTAAAACTAAAAAGGTATCAGTTGGGTTAACAACAGAATTAAGTTCTGTGATTTCCTCAATAAGCTCATTATTCAAACTATCACGCCCTGCACTATCAATAATTACAACTTCAAATTTAGAAAGTTCTTTTTCAAATTTTTTATATATATCACAAGGATTTTTAACACTTTTATCACCAAAGACACTAATCTCAATACTCTCACCTAATTGCTTTAACTGATCGTATGCTGCAGGTCTCCAAGTATCTGTTGAAATTAATGCTACTTTTTTAGAACGATTCTTAAAATAATTTCCTAGTTTACCTGAAGTTGTAGTTTTTCCTTGTCCATAAAGTCCAACTAGAAGAATTCTATTTTGTCCTTCCTTTAAATTAAACTCTTTCCCCTCTCCTAAAAAAAAAGCAAGTTCTTCGTAAATAATTGTAATTAAATGATCTTTTTTATTAAGTGTTTTAATATCCTCAGAAATTGCTCTATCACGAATCTTCTTTGTAAGTTCTAAAACAAGTCTAACATTAACATCAGAACCCAAAAGTGCCTTTTGAACTTCTTTAACAACTTCTTCAACAAGCGTTCTATCAACAGTTAAAGAGTTTTTAATCTTAGATAAAGTCCCCTTCAAAGAATCTCCTAATTTATCAAGTACCATTTTATTATAATTTCTTAAAATTTATATTAAATCCTAAGTAAAATAAAGTTTTAAAACTTTATAAAGGTAATTATTTAAATAAAAAGAGTTTAATATACACTATGGCAGACATAAAGCAAGTAATTTTAGTTAGAACTGACATTAAAATGTCAAGAGGAAAAGCTGCAGCACAAGTTGCACACGCCTCAGTCGAAGCAGTTTTAAACTCAAATAAAAAATTAATTTCTAAATGGCGAGAAATTGGAATGAAAAAAATAACTCTAGAAGTTAAATCTAAAGAAGAACTTCTAAAATATAAACAACTTGCTGATGAAGCAAACATTGAATGTGCCCTAATTACAGATGCAGGACATACTGAACTAACACCTGGAACAATAACTTGTCTTGCAATAGGTCCTGAAGCTGAAGCTAAGATTAATAAAATTACTGGTGAGTTGAAAAATTACTAAATACTAATTTCTAATGAAAAAACCAACTAATCTATCTCCTTCTTCTCTTGTTCCTGCTCCTTTTATAGCAATTAATTTGAAATCATTTTTTTCAATAAAACTAAGCAAATCTAGAGCAAATACAACTGGATAACCACAAGATCTAACAATCTGAAAATTCTTAACATTTGTCAAAGGTTTAAATTCGTTTACTTCGTTAGGAAACCTTTTTCTCAAAAAGTCAAAACCTTCTTCTATTGTAATTAAATTCCCCTTTTTTAACTTAGTATTCAAAGTTATAATCGCTCCTTTGGCCAAAGCTTCTAAAACTCCCATAACTAATTCTAAATCTAAATCTTTATAAAATATTCTCTGTTAATATTCAATTATGGCGGGGTAGCCAAGTGGTTAAGGCAATAGGCTGCAACCCTGTGATCGAGGGTTCAAATCCCTCCTCCGCCTTAAGATTTGAACAAGGTTCCCTTTAGGGTACCAAGAATTTTTATACAAGTTCTAAGAAAAAATTGTTGAGAACAAATCCCTCCTCCGCCTTTTAAAATACTGTAAATTCTAAATAGCAAATTCAATCTAAACTCTAATACTCAACCAAATATTTATATATAAAGAAATATCATAATATCTATGGAATCACAAACACAATCTAATTCTAATGAAATCCCTCTTTTGACTTTTAACTCATTATACAATTTATTAAGAGAAGAGAAAAAGATTAAAACTCTTCAAAAACTTCCAGAACTATTTTATGAGGCTCTTGAAAAATTTCTAAATGATAAAAAAACTGAAATTTTAAAACTCAAAAAAGAATCAACTGATAATGAAAAATTAAAAAAGGAAATGCATATCCACTCTAGTTCTAAAAAAATTGCATCAGAACTAATTCAAATAAGATTATCAAAAATTTCAAATTCAGCAATAAAAAGTGAAATGTATCAAGACGAAACTTTTTTTAATTCTGAAACACTTGAAAAAGAAAAATATTTCTATGAGAATATTAAAAAAGCAACAAAAACAATGAGAGGATTAATTTAAATAATGGCGTCACGAAATTACACACAAGAGAGTGAAAAATATTTCATTGTATTTATTGCAGGATTATTTTTAATTCTATCCTTTATTGTAATAAAAGCAATTTTTGCAGTAATAATTTTTAGTTTTATTCTAGCATATTTTCTATTTCCAGGATATGAATTTTTTTTAAGGCACTTTAACAATGAAAGAATAAGTTCTCTTTTAACTTTGGTAACTGCAACAACATTAATTTTTATCCCAATTGCTCTTCTCTCATATTTCTTAATTTTAAGTTTAATCAAAGTACTTCTTCAGTATAAAGAATATATCCAAAATCCTGAGTTACTAGATGTTACAATAACTAATTTTTTAGAAAAATTTACCAATTCTCAAGTTTTAAATTCAATAAATTTTTCAGAATATTTTAGTAATATTGTAATATTAATTTCAGATATTGCGAAAAACTTTTTCTCGTCAATTCCAAAAGGCTTATTCTATTTTCTAATTATGCTCTTTATTGTATATTACGTTTTAATTTATAACAAACAAATTTTATCTTCAATGAACGAATACATTCCTTTAAACTTAAAAAAACAAAATGAAATTATTGGTAATATTAAAAAGAATATTAAAGTTTTATTTAGGGGATATTTTTTAACAGGTCTAATACAAACAATTGTTGCAGTAATTGGTTATATCGTATTTGGAGCACCTAATCTAATGATTATCTCATTCTTAACTCTTTTCATTAGTTTAATCCCATATTTGGGAACTCCTCTAATTTGGGTTCCAGTTAGTTTGTATATGATTTTAATTGGTAATTCTGTAAATGGTATTGGGCTATTACTATATGGAACTTTTATCATTAGTATGATTGATAATTTTGTAAGGCCAATTTTAATGAGCAATAAAGATACTATCTCACCTCCATTAGTATTTGTAGGATTCATTGGAGGAATGTTAGCATTTGGATTGCCAGGAATTATACTTGGACCAATTATAATTTCAATTACAATTATCCTACTTAAATTCCTAAAAGAACACTTCGAAGTTAAACAAACTTAAAAAATTTTAAATATATAATTTCGAAATATATATAAACATATATTTACTTCTTTTGATATGGAATCAAGGAAAATTATTCAATTTGGAAACTCTTCGTATGTAATAACATTACCTCAAGATTGGATTAAAAAAAATAATTTATTAAAAGGTGAAAATATAAATCTAGCCCAAAATAATAATTATATTATTTTATCTACTGATACTGAAAAAAAAGAAAAAATTGCTGAAATAAATCTTCAAGGAAAACCTCTAAAAATATTTAATAGGGAACTAATATCTTATTATCTTAAAAATTTTAAATACATAAAAATTAAATGTGAAAACTGTATTGAAAAGCTTGAAGAAATAAGAGTTCTAAAAGAAAAATTAAGTTCAGTTGAAATTGTTGAAGTTAATAAAGATTATATTTTATTAAAAGATTTATCTAGTCCAGATGAATTGAAATTAGAAAGATTAATGGATGAAATAATCCAAATGGAAAAAATTTTATTTGAAGAATTAATGAAAAATATGAATAATGAAAAATCTTTTTTAATTAAAAAATTAGATTCTAATATTAATAGATTAACCTTTTTAGCATTTAAAGCAATCAATTACAATCTAGATGTTTGGAAAGATCCTGATCAAGTAAAAGACACAATCCATTATTGGAGAATAGTATCCTCTTTTGAAGCAATAGGTGATATTATCAAAAGAGTTTCAAGATATACCAAAGACATAGATGAGGATAAAATTATATATATAAACGAAACAATTTTCAATGTTAGTGAATACTTCAATTTTATAACTTCCCTCTTAACAAAAGATGTTAACTTAGATAATAACTTAAAATTGTATTTAGATAAAAAACAATCTTTGTTAATGGAATTTGAAACACTTCGAGAAAAATTAAATGAAAACTTAAACTTATATTTAGTTATAACTCAACTACTAAAAGATATATTAGGATTACTTGATACTGTTCTAATCTCAATTATTGATTTAAATCATAAGTAAAAATTAAAAACTATTTTTTTTCATTAAATAATTTAAAAGCGCCAGCTACAATTAAAGGAAATACAACGCTTGCTTCACACTCAACTTTAACTCTCTGTGCATCAGCTTTTATTTTTCCCCAACTAACAGCCTCATCAATTGGAGCGCCAGCATTACTACCCTCCATTTCAAGCCCAGTATTTATATAAACTGCATATTCACATCCATCTCTAAAGAGTGCAGCATTAGCTATAACATGTTTAGGAACGCTACCACCAATTGCAATAATCCCCATTTTTTCACAATTTATAGCTAAATCTGTAATCTCAACAATATAATCACTAGTATCAATTTTAAAATCTAAATGATTGTTCTTCTTAAAAAAATAAACCATATCTCCAAGACTCCCATCTAAAATTGCAGGACAATAAAAAGGAATATTATTTTTATAAGCTTGATATGTAAAACTCTCTTCTTTATTAGGGACTTCTTGAATTTCCAAATCTCTCCCTAATTCATAAACAAATTCAGTTATTCCAATAATTTTATTTTCTTTTTTTTGAATTTTGTAAAGTCTATCAAGAAATTTCATCATAAACCTCTCAAAATAAATATACCTATCATTAGGAACAAAAATGTTTCCAGTTCTATTAATTCCTTCTTCTCTTAAATGAGCACCTACTGCTCTAAAGTCTCCTAAAACAAAAGGTTTAAAACATTTAACAATATCTTCTTCAATCGCCCCAACGGTGGTTGAAAGACAATGTACAAATTTATTCTTAACTAAATAACTTATATTGTCACGAACTCCACAAGTTCCCATATTTGAAGTAAATGCTAAAAATATTGTTGCCTTATCTTTTTGCATATTTTTAATTATCTCAATAGATTGAGCTAAATGTGTTCCTTGAAAACCATAATTTATATAGGATTTTAGAAATTTCTCAAAGTCAAATTTTTCATCAAAATTATAACCCTTAATTTCTGGCCACCCCTCTAGAGTATTTGATTTTTTTAAAATAGTTTCTTTAGTATTTTTTTGTTTTTTTTCAGAATTTTTATTCATATAATCACCTATATCTAATAAATTATAATAGACTAGATTTTAAAAATCTACTCTTTTATCTTTGTAGACAAATAAGCAAGAAAAAGTAAGAAAGAACCAACAAATAAAAAAGAATAATTATATGGAAAAAATAAAAGTAATACTGCAATAGTTAGATTTCCTATAAAAGCACCAAAAAACTCTGAAGTAGCATAAATTGGATAAAATTTTTCCTCTTCCTCTCTTTTAACTTTACTAAAGAAGAAAGTATCTTGAATAGACTCAGCAAATGAAATTGCAAAACTACCTATAATAATTAAAATAATCATTAAATAATAATTATCAACATAAAATAAACTAATACAAACTAAAAATAAAATTAAAAAACCTAATTTAAAAAATATTTTGAAACCATATTTTTGAGATAGTCTTCCTATTAAATAATCCATAAATATTAAAGGCATAAAAATAAATGCAAAAAATAAACCTAAAAAATTCTCATCAAGTCCATTATTTAATAAAAATAATGGCATATAAATTAAAACAAAATACCACCACATATAAACTCCTGATGACATTAGAAATGGAATTCTTAATTTTTTATTTAATAGAAAAGATTTAATATTTTTAAGAATATTTCTATCAAGTAAAAGAAAATTTTTTGGAACAACTTTAACTTTAAGTCGCATAAAAAAAACTGTAGCACATAAAAATAAAATTGAAGTTAAATAAAAAATATATTCTAGTTCAATAAAAATATTTAAAAAAAATAGGCCCATTAAAGGTCCAATAATCCAGCCTAGACCCATAATTGAATACATTAATCCTTCATCTTGATTAAGATTCTTTTTTTTAGAATTATCTCTAAACAAAATATCAAAACTATCAACTCTAAAAACTCCAACTATTGAAATTAAAACTGCAAAAAATAAAAAATAAAAAAAATTATTGAATAGTGGAATAAAAAAATAACTTAATGATAAAAGAAATAAACTAATAACTAGGATTTTATTCTCATTGAATCTCTCTAAAATTGGAATCGTTAGAAAAGCACTTAAAAAAGCAACACAATAAAGAGAAGAAGTCAAAAAACCAACTGAAGATTCATCTAATCCCAAATTAAAACTCATATAAACAGCCCAAATAGTTCCAACAGAGGAAACTGCTAAGGTTATTATTAAACGCAATAAAATTAATTCTGTTGTAATCCTCAAATGTTTTTTTTTCCTTCCTTTATACAAATGAAACATAAAAATTTTTCTTAAAATTAGTATTTAAATATTCCTAAACTAAATTAAGTAGCAATGATACCTTTAACATTAATAGAAATGTTTATAAATTTAAAATTTGAGATAAAAATATATAAAAATGAGCTCATTAGATAAAACTCCAATTACCAGCGAAAAAAAGGTCAAATACGAAGGAGTTTTTGATATGAAAGAATTATATAAAGCTCTTGGAGATTATCTTGATGGTGAAAGACATTACGATCTCACTGAAAAAGACTTAGTTGAGAAAAATTTAGGAGGAGAAAGAGAGATTTCTTCTAAAAATGAAGCAGAGCTTCAATATACAGATTATTATAAAATTGTAATTAAATATACTATTGAAATGAAAGGAAGAGATATTGAAGTTGAGATTTCAGGAAAAAAAAGAATGATGACTCAAGGCGTTGCAATTTTAACTTCAAATGCATATATTCAGCATGATTTTTTAGGAAAAAGACATTCAAGTCCATTAATGGAATTTGTACTTTCAGTATATGACAAATATTTTGGAAAAGAAGAACTTACAAAAATTGATAAAGCTACTTCAAAAGACATAGGAGAAATGATTGTTAGATTTAAACAACAAATAAATTCTAAATTATTATAAAAATGAAAAATAATAAAAAGGCAGTAAATGAAGTTGGAGTAGGAATAATTGCAATTGCATTATTATTATTTGTAGGAGCAGTTTTTTTTGATGCAGATCCTAACTCTAAGCAAACATACTTAACAAATAAAGATAATATTGAATACGGACAAACTCCTCCTGAAGATGAATATTTATTTTATCTTGAAGATATGGATATTGGAAGACAAAAAAAAGTAACTGAAAATTTCCCAAATATAGAATTGGGAGCAAAAGAAACTGCAAATGTAGTTCATATTGGAAATAGCTTTAGATTGCTTTCAAACCCATTTACTAAAAACTCAAACCAAATAGATATACCTGTAAAAAATCCAAGTGAAATTGATAAATATCTTATATACTTCAATCCAAGTAGAATCTCTGGGAATAACCAATTAGTTGTTAAACTAGGAACTAAAGAAGTTGTTAAGACTCTTGCTAAGTCTTCGGATATCCCATTAAATGTTGTTCTACCTGTAATTAATAATAACGTTTCTTATATTCCTTTTACATTTGAACTTGAAAAACCTAGATTCTATGATGTATTTAATTGGAACAAATTAGATATTGAAGAATTAAAAGTAGTAGAAATAAGACGTGACGATACTAATAAAAAAAGAGAATTTGATTTTGCTTTAAATAAAGATTTTCTAGAAAGAATGTATGTTGAATTAACAATTAGTTGTGATGAAATAAAAGAAATTAGTGAACCAATTAAAGTTACTTTAAATGGATATATAATTGCTAATGAAAATCCTAAATGTACATCTAAATATAATAAAATTACAACTAATAATATCTCCTTGAGTATTCTTAATGATGAAAAGAACAGATTAGTTTTAGAAACAGAAGGCTATTATAAAGTTGCATATTCAATTAATAAAATTTATTTCAATGATGAACAAACATACAAATTTAATATTAACTCATTTAACGATATAATTGATGTAGTTATGTATGGAGACTTTGATAAAGATATTATTGATGTAAGATTAAATGAACAAACAATGACATTAAGAAGAGATGAAGTTAAATCAATTGTTCAATATTTAAAATTTGGAAAAAATGAACTTAAATTTTTAACAAAACCACTTGAGATTGAAGAATTCATAATTGAAAAAAATGAATATGGATTCAATTAAATAAAATGACACCAGAAGATTTAGATAAAGTTTGTGAATATTATGAAGAAAGAATTAAAAAAAACTCTACAGGATTTGAAGTTAAAATAATTTCAGTTTTATCAAAATATGATTCAAAATATGAAACACAAGTAGGAGAATTAAGATCAGAATTAGTAAATAATATAAGAGCAATTATGAAAGATAAAAAAATAAATGAAGTCATTTACTTTCAAAAAATAGATTTCAAAAATAGAGTGCCTGAGGATGATGACATTATTGATAACTCAATGGGATATCAACTATTTTTTAATAGACAAAATAAATCCATAATATATATTAATAACTCAGTAATACCAAAAGAATTATTAGATAGAGAAACAACAAATAAAGAAGAAATATTTTTATCTAAAACTATGCAATACCTCCATAATAGTCATGAACTACAAAAAGAAGAAACACCCATTTTTGCAATTGTATTATTAATACCAATTAATGATAAAAAAAAAGATTTTCCTCCTAAAGAACAAATAATTTCTGCTGCAAACGATAATGAATTTGTCAAATTTTCACAAGCTGCTTAAATATTCAAATAACTCTTCATGATTTGAAACAACTTTATTTGCTATCTCTTCTAAAAATTCTTTATTCATAGTTGTTGTAATTCCAATTCCAAAAATATTAGCAGCTTTTGCTGCAGTTAATCCCATAATAGAATCTTCAACAATAATACACTGCTCACTTTTTAATTTCAAATCATCTCTCGCTTTCAAATAAGGATCAGGATTAGGTTTACCTAAATAAGTATCATCACTAGTAACAATAACGTCAAATAACTCGTTAAAATGACCTTCTACAATCTCATCAGTTAGTTCTCTATAGGATCCTGTGACAAGAGCAATCTTAAATCCTTTTTCTCTAAGTAATTTAATATTTGAAACAACATTTGAATAAATAATTACTTTATGAATTTTCTTAAAGACTTCAATTTTATGATGATACAAATTAAATTGATCATCAGTTGATAATTTAACATTGTACTTTTCAGACAAAATCTGAATTGTATCTTTAAAATTAACACCACCTAAATTTCTTAACTCATCTTTAGAAACTTTAATATTAAATTTGTGAAAAGCTTTATACCAAGATTCTATATGTGCTGACATAGAATCAACTAAAACACCATCCATATCAAATAAAATTGCTTTAACTTTATTCATAAAATAAATATAAATTAAGAACTTATAAATGTTAAGATAAATAACTCTTGATTAATCCTAAGTTTCTCTTTGCTTCAATTTCACCAGCATTATGATAATTTATAATTTTATTTTCATCGGTATAATCTAAAATATTCTCAGGAATTTTTATTGAAGAATAAATATGAAGAGTATTATCCCTAATTTGTGTTTTTCCAAAATCATTATGAATAACTATTTTCTTCTCATATTTCTCTAACAATAAATTATAGTTAGCTTGTGCAAAACTACCTTCTAAAATTAATTTATTTCTATAAGTATGTAAATCTATAAATGGGTATATTGTAGAAGACCCCATAATAACATTAATTATATCTTTAGAAGTATGTTCTTTACTTGAATAAAAATAAAACTCAGAAATATTAAATACTTTTTTTATTAATTTTAAAAAGTAATTTTTCGGTAAAATTTTTAAGAATATAATATCTAAAATTAAAGAAAATGAAGCAAATACCCCTTTTAAACGCTTAAATCTTATCGAAGTTGAAGATGCTATAATTGTATAATTTAAGTTTTTATCTTTGAAATTATCAAAATATTTTTCAAACATTTCTTCAATTGAATTTTTATAAATATCATTTTGAGGAAAATGTTTTTTCTTAAAATAATAAAAATTTCTTTTATTTTCTCTTAATTTTTTTCCAAAAATTTTCAAAACAAAATTATTACAATTAAATAAATATGCAAATAAAATTGCAGAAGAAGAACTTATTCCAAAAACATGATCAACCTTTATTTTATTTTCATTAAATACTTTAAGAACACCATTTGCAAAAAAAACTTTATTGCCACCTCCTTCAATATACAAACCTATCTTTTTCATTAAAAATATTAAAAAAAAGTTATTTATAAAATTTTATCAATAAATCTTTCAATTTATTGGACTATGAAAATAAAAGTTTTCAAAATATCAATAAATTAGCTAATTAGACTAATTCTTTGAATATAAAATGATCAATTTAAGTTATAATTATTATGTTTAGAACAAATAAATTAAGTTTTTATTTTAATTTTTTATGCTTGAGTGTGATTTAAGTTGTGCAGAACGAATTGCAGGTTAAATTTGAATCTATATATAGTGTATTTTGTGTTTAATATGTTTTTTAGTAAGTGCCGGCTAAAATAGTCGCTTTAGCTTCTATCGCACACCGCACTCCTATCAAACGAGTCTTTTACTCGCAAACAATGTATCTTTTTTAGAGGAGGGTTTCAGGCTTAGATGCTTTCAGCCTTTATCCCTGATGGCGTAGCTGCTCTACATGCCCATATGGACAATAGATACACCAGTGGCCACGACCCGCCGTTCCTTTCGTACTAAACGCATCTTTCTCGCAGATACTAAACACTCCAAGCAGATATTATACCAACTGCCTCACAGCGTTGTAAACCCAGCTCACGAACCCTTTTAATGGGTGAACACCCCCACCTTTGGCACCTGCTGCAGTGCCAGGTTAGGATGAGCCGACATCGATGTAGCAAACCGCTCCGTCGATATGAACTCTCAGGAGCGACAACTCTGTTATCCCCGTGGTAACTTTTCTGTCAATACAAGGCCTCACTAAGAAGCACATTGTAGATCGTTAGGCCATTGTTTCCAAATTGCGATTAGTATTATGGTAATCACAATAAAGCTGGCTTTTGCCCTTACACTCTACGTTGGATTTCTAAACCAACTGAGCCAACCTTTGGGCCCTGCTGATATCTTTTCAGCAGGGTGCCACCCCAGCCAAACTGCCCACCAACTACTGTTTCCCATATAGGGATAAGCAACCAACTTCATAGCAACAAGTACTACCTTGTCGCCGAAGCTCCTTGTTATACTATAAAATTGATCACAATAGCAGGCTGCAGTAAAGTTCAACGGGGTCTTTACTTCCCACTTGGAGTCCCCGGCTTTTGCACCGGGATAGTGTATTCGGAGGGTTCTTTCTAGGGACAGTGACAATCTCGTTACGCCATTCATGCAAGCCGTCATTTAAACGGCAAGGCATTTCGCTACCTTAAGAGGATCATAGTTATCCCCGCCCTTTACCAGACCTTGGCCCCCTTGAAAAAGGGTTTTAGTTACTGGCAGTGGGCAGACTTCACCAACTATACGCAGCCTTACGGCCTAGCAGTTGGCTATGTTTTAATTAAACAGTCGGACCGTCCTTGCTATTGCACCCTGAAATTAATTGAAATTATCATATATTCCAGGGACCACATATACCGAAGGCATGTGGCTAATTTGCCGAATTCCCTTAGAAAGATTAACCCTGCAGGACTTAGGTTTCTCACCTTGGGGCACCTGTGCCGGTTGTGGGTACACTTATTTAGAATCAATACTATTTCGTTTTCAAAGAAACTAGGCGTCATCACAAATTACTCATAAAAGTTTAAACATTTTCTCGTCATTACAACACTCCAATGTCTTATGCTTCTTAAACTAGACAAGTCTAGTAGCAATTAGCCCTATCCGATCGAAATAGTACTTATGTCACCATGTTTATCTAAACAGTACAGAAATATTAATCTGTTTCCCTTTCCCCCTTATCCAATTAGGACAGGAGTTAGGAGTGACTAACCCTTCTCTGAACTACATTGAGAAGGAACCCTTGCCCTTTCGTCCGAGGTGACTCTCACACCTCTATTCTCCTACTACCGCCAGGATTCTTATATGTAATAGGTCCACAAATCCTTGAAGACTTACTTCTACCCTATCACATCACCAGTCTAACTTACATGCACCGTGTGCATGAACTACAGTATCGGCAGATAATTTAGACCCGATTATTTTCGGGGCATATACTCTCGAAGAGTGAGCTGTTACGCATTCTTTAAGGGATTGCTGCTTCTAAGCAAACCTCCTCTTTGTCTTCGAATACACACACCCTTTACCCTTTATCACTTAATTATCATTTAGGGGCCTTAACTGTAGTCTGGGTTGTTCCCCTCGCGGATTACAAGTTTACCCCGTGTAATCCCGTCTCCTCACTTCTACGAAGTCACAGTATTCGGAGTTGGACTAAAAAATGAAGAAATTGCTCTCCCCAACCTTCTAATCCGTAGCTCTACCCCTGTAACATTCTCCATGAAGGCTTGACTAAGGCCAATTTTGACTGGAACCAGCTATCACCAGATTCGATTGGCTTTTCACCCCTATACCCAAGTCATACAAATCAATAAACGCGATACAGCTTCGGCCCTCCACGGGATTTTACTCCCGCTTCAGCCTGCTCAGGTATAGATCATCTGGTTTCGGGTCTTATCCCTGTGACTATGGGCGCTATTAACACCACTCGGTTTCCCTTCGACTTTCATCTTGCCACAAAAATAAACTCCCTGGCCCGTTATTCAGAACGTACGATGCAACGCCTAAACGCCGCATCATCCTATCTCTAGTATGTTTCAGATCTTTTCAAAACCTATTAAGGCTTCTTTTCAACATTCGCTCACGCTACTAATTCTCTATCGGTCTTGAGTTATATTTAGATTTGGAGGTCAGTGTCCCCCATATTCATGCCTGAATTCCAACAGACACTACTCAGGAATTCCTAAAGAACCTATCAACAATGCCATACGGGACTATCACCCTCTAAGGTTATACTTTCCAGAATATTTTAACATTTATCAAGGTCCAACAAGGCTCCATACACCACATCTCTATATTATTACTAATACAGATTCAGTTTGATCTGATCGGTTTTCACTCGCTGTTACTAACCGAATCTCAATTGATTTCTCTTCCTCCGGGTACTAAGATGTTTCAGTTCCCCAGGTACACCTTCGTCTAGCGAATTATTAGGAAGTCCAATTCAGGTACCGTAAGTTCAATGGGAGTATGCCCCTACCTTACGATTATCGCAGCTAACCACGCCCTTCATCGTTACTCAAGCCAAGTCATCCACATAATAGAGTTTATTATTTTACAAATACACTATATTTTTACTACAGATTCAAATTTAACCTCATTAGAAATGTAAACATTTCTTCCGTTCTTCGCACTCGAGATAATCTCAAGTACTGCACACTCAATGGACCCGCCGGGATTTGAACCCGAGGCCCCCGCCTTGCAAGGGCGATGCTCTACCGGACTGAGCTACAGGCCCACCAATCAAACACCGCTTAATGCAAACGGCATAACTATAAAATAACGTTAATTGGTTTATAAAGCTTATTGTAGCTTAGAATAAGTGTGAAAGAAATCGCATAATAACCTTTAAAAAGGAACTGAGGTTTTTTGATAAATTTATTTTAAATCTAAAACATAATCTCCATTTCCATCTGGAGAAAATCCTAAATCTAAAGCCGTTTGATCATAAATTTGATATGCTCTTTTTGGCCATAAATGGTAGCTTTTATTTGGATCATCACTAGAAATTAAAATTGAATCTGTTAACTTTCTCATCTTTCTATTTGAAAAAACTAAAAAATTATTAAAATCTACTTTTTCTCCGACTTCCCTTACAAACTCATAAGTTTCTCCAACAGATAAATTATTTCTATACCCTTGAACAGAAATCTCTGCTGCATTTAATTTTTTTGACAAAGACACCATATAACTTAAAAGTAATTTTTTCCAATCTACTTCTTTAAGTAAATCTAAATATTCTTTAAAATATTCTTTATCAACTAAACCTTGAATTTGAAGAACTTTTACTATTTCTAAATCTTCATCAATATCAAAACTAAGTCCAGCTATAGCTAAACCTCTTTCTAAACCTTCAGTTATCAAATGAATTTGATATGCTCCATCTGATTTTTTAAAAAAAGAAGGAAAAGAATGGGACTCATTTGAACCATCACAATAAAAATTACCCCCTATATCCATTTCAATATCACTATTTGAAAAAGACCCAATATTAAATCTCTCTTGTAATATTAATTTTTCAAGTTTTTGAGGAATAATCATTTTATTTAATAATATTTAAATTTAAAAGCCTTAAATCCTAATTCAATCTAATTGATTCCAAGTTCTCAGGAGTATAAGTTTTAACACCCGGAATAATTCTTTTAACAACTTCTGAAAATGAAGCAAGCTTAGCAGGTTCACCATGATTTAAAATCACTTTTTTAGGTTTAACTGATAAATTTGAAACAAATTTCTTAGTTAGATTAAAATCACTATGAGCTGAAAATGCACCTTTCATTTCACAAACTTTCATTTTAACAGAAATTCTATCATCAGAACTTCCAGTATTAGATAATAAGATTTCCTTCTCACCATCTTTAACACGACGTCCTAAAGTTCCTCTTGCTTGATAACCAACAAAAACAATTGCATTATTTTCATAAGGTGCGAATTGTTTAAAATATTCAAGTGAAGTTCCACCATTAAGCATACCTGATGTTGCAAGAACAATTGCACACTCATTACTCTCAAAAATTGCTTCTCTCTCTTTATGAGAACCTACTGCTTTAAAATTCTCAATTGTAAAAGGATTATCCCCTCGCAAAATTCTACTTCTTAATTGCCTATTTAAAAATTCAGGATAAGCTGTGTGAATTGCTGTAACTTCATAAACCATTCCATCAACATAAACTTTAATATCTTTAGGTAATCTTCCTTGAGAAATTAAACTCTCAATAACCAGAAGCATTTCTTGTGAACGTCCAACACCAAAAACTGGAATAATAACTTTTCCTTTATTTACATAAGCATCAACTAAAATTTTAAGAAGTTCCTCTTCAGCATCTTCACGAGACATTGAAATATCTTTAGAACCAGTACTTGTATTTTCCATCATAATACTCTCAAGTCTTGGAAATTCAGTAACAGCCCTATCAAGTAATCTTTGTTTAAAAGAATAATTAAAATCTCCTGTATACATGAAATTATGCATACCATTACCAATATTAACATGACAAAATGCACTACCTAAAATATGCCCACTGTTATAAAATGTTAATCTAATGTCCGGAGTAATATCTGTCACACTTCCATAATCAAGTGTAATAACATGTTTAATCATCTCTTTAACATCTTCAGCTTTATATAAAACACTCTCAGCTTGAGTTTGTCCCATAATTTTAATAAAATCTAATTGGGAAAGAGCCATAATATCACGCGTTGGCTCAGTACAATAAATAGGACCTTTATATCCTACCCTATATAAATAAGGAAGTAAACCACAATGATCCATATGTGCATGTGATAAAACTACTGCATCAACATCTTCTAACTTAAAATCTGGAGAATCTAAATAAGGAAATTCCGCGGGGTCACCCAAAGGAACACTTGGATCAATTCCACAATCAAATAAAATTCTACTCTCAGTTGTTTGTAAATAAATAGAACTTCTACCTATTTGATTTCCAGCTCCAAGCATAGTAACTCTTGACCAGCCTTTAATCTTTCCTTTGTTCCAACCTCCATAAATTCTCTTACCAACTTTATTCAAAAATTTTCTTCTATACTCTGATTCTTGAAACTCAACAGCACGCATAGCATCAACAGTTTTTGATCTAATAGGAGGAATTCTCCTTACAACAACAGTCCACATTGTTCTTTTCTGAATTTCTTTCAAATTAGAACCCTCTTTACCAACAGCAGCACCAACATTATCAACTTCTAAAGTCAATCTTGATCTTGCAGAATCAAATTTAAATTCTAAATTTTCAACATCGCTTAAAATCTCTTTTACTGCTTTCTGCGTATCTTCTTCTTTCATTAAAATACTTGCGTCAGCACGTAGTTCAATTCTTTTTTTAAAGATAGAAACAATTTGTTTTATCTTTGCTCTTCCTTTAAATAGGAAGTCTTTACTTTTCGTGTAAACAACAATGTTTGCACCTTCAAATTCAACAGAACTAACCTCTTCTTGAGGTAATTCTTTCATAATTTCATCTAGGATTTTTACCATTTTAAATAGAATTCTTTTCGTATAATATTTCGAATTAAGAATTATAGAGTACCAAAACTCAATGATATAGTTAAGAATAAATTATTTATAAACTTAACTTAAAATTAAAAAAATTATTTCTTATGTTTGTTCATTTCATAAATTGAAAAGACAATCAATAAAATTGCTGCAACAAATGAAGAATAATGACCAAAATAAGGACCAACAACTCCTAAACTTGAATCTTTAAAATAAACGTAAATTGACATAAATGAAATTACATTCAATATGAAAATTGTTACACCAATTCCTAAATAGAAATGAGCCATTGTGTGTCTATCTATACTCTCAAACTTATCAAACCAGGATTTTTTTACCATAAACTATTCTAAATTCAAGCATTTATAAAAATTTGTAATTTGAATACTACATAATAACCTATTTATTAACAATTGTTAAATAAAAGAAATATTTAAATATATATTAACATTTATAATTAATATAACATAATAAAATAAAATGATAGGAAATAGAATAAAAACAACTATATTACTTGCAACTTTAGCAGGTCTCTTTATTGGAATTGGATACCTAATAGGTAATCAAGTAGGTATGATAATTGGTTTTGCAATTGCAATGATCTTCAATTTCGGTAGTTATTGGTTTAGTGATAAAATTGTACTTAAAATGTACAAAGCAAAAGAAGTTTCACACGATCATAAATTATATATTATAGTAAAGGAACTTGCAAGACTTGCAAAAATTCCAACACCAAAAGTATATACAATAACAGCTCCATCTCCAAACGCTTTTGCAACAGGAAGAAATTACAAAAATTCAGCAGTCGCAGCTACCGAATCACTTCTCACCCTTATGAGCGAGGAAGAAGTCCGAGCTGTTATGGCTCACGAACTATCTCACATTAAACACAGAGACACATTGATTCAAACAATAGCTGTAGGAATAGCATCAGCAATTTCTCTTATTGCAAATATGCTTCAATGGGCAATTATTTTTGGATATGGTAGAGGTGATAATGATAATGGATTAAGTAATATTGTTGGTGCTATGGCAATAATTATATTAACGCCTTTAATTGCAACTATAATTCAATTAGCAATTTCAAGACAAAGAGAATATCTTGCAGATGCTGGAGCAGCTCAAATAATGAAAACAGCACAACCAATGATTAATGCACTACGAAAGCTTGAAGAAGGAGTAAAAGGACACACAAATAATAATCCTAGTGCTGCTGCAACAGAGAGTTTATTTATAATTAATCCATTTAAATCAAGTTCATTGTTTAAAATGTTTTCAACTCACCCTTCAACAGAAGATCGAATAAAGGCATTAAGGCAACTAAAAATTCAAAGATAAGATTTAATATTTCTTAAAACTTCTTTATTAACTTCTCTTATATTTTCTAATTTCTCTAAATCCTTAAGTTCAATCCATTTAACTTCCGTAACTTCTCCCTCAAAATCCAAATTTAATTCTTTAACTTTATCATTTAACAACTCCGCCCTATAAATAAACAAAAAACTCTGATAATAATTATCTGAAATTGCATTCTTTGCAAAATCAGTTCTAATTACTACAGGAAGTTTATCAAAAATCTTAACTTCATAACCACTCTCTTCTAAAGTTTCTCTCTCTCCAGCTTCAAAAAGAGATTCACCTATTTCTACTCCCCCTCCTGGTAATTGCCAAAATTCTTTTTCACCAAAACTATCTTTTACAAGTAAAACCCTTGTATCTTTAATAACTAAGCAATAAGCTGAAAGTCTTTGTTGAACTTCTTTGTCTTTAGGTAGATTTAATTCTAATTCATCTGTAATTAAATTTCTAAACTTAACATTATTCCAATCCATAAATAATACAATTCTTAATTACTTATTAATTTTAGTCTAAATTTTCATCGCCTTTCACAACTACTATACATTCCTCGCAATCTCAATCTGATTCTGAAATTAATATTCCATAACTCCTTTAACATACACTTTATTTTTAATATAATTAATAGATTTTATAATCTCTAAAATATCATTAACCTCAACTGAAACTCCACTGGTAAAAGTCTTAAAATGTATATTGTTATGTGCAATTAAGCCCATATCTCCATTGGATTGCAATAAAAAATTTAAATGATTCTTCATATGTGAATCTTCTAATATTCTGCTTAAATATTGATTATTAGTAAATATATTTAACCTAGAATGAATCTTCTCAATATTACCTTCACTACGTATTTTAATATCATTTGGAAAAACTCTAACAGTCATTATCTCACTAAACTTCAATCCTTCTTTCAAAAGATGAAAAAAAAGCTCCCAATTAGCATCTGCAGTTCTAAATTTAACAACATTATAACAATTTCCATACTCTTTTTTTACTCTATTGCTTAAAGAAATATATTCTTTTTCATAGATTATCTTATGAGAAAGTGAAAAATATCCTGAACTAACATAAGTTCCCCTTACTTTTGAAACAAATTCATCTAAAACTTTATTTTTAACTCTAACTTTTCTAATAAAAATTTGAAAAGTAAAACTATTGTATAAAATATAAATTCCCAAAAATACAACAAATAAAGCAAAAATGTATATAAACATAATAAAATAGAAAAATACAAATTTATAAATTTAATTAAACTTTATTAGTGAAAATTAGTAGTAGTAGTAGTTAAAAAAGAATAAAATTATTTTTTACCTGATTGTAACATCAGTAAATCATCAGTTGTAAGAATACCTTTATTCATAAATTTATCCTCAGCTTCCTTTTGTTTTACTTTAATGTCTTTTTCGAATTGTCTCTTCTTTTGATTTGGTGATTCACCTAACTCAATAAGTAGTTCTTCTTCTTTTTTAAAAAGATCACGAAGCGATTTTCCAATATCAGAATATTCTTTCTTTTGACTTCTAAATTCTTCAAAAACCTCTTTTTTAAGATTTCTTAATTCATCAATCTTTTTATATCTTAATTTCTTCTCTTTACTAATTAAACGAATTTTCTTGTAAAGGTTTCTAATCTTTCTCTCTGAATTATTAAATTTTTTTCGAACATTGTTAAAATCTTTTCTAACTTGTTTAAAATCATCACTATAATTACCTTCTGAAGAAGATGAAGAAGAAGTTTGATGTTTTCCAATGAAATCTTTTAATTCTGCAATCTTTTTAGTAATAACAGATTCTTTATCTAAAGATAAAACTTGAGTTTGTAATTTCAAATCTAATTCTGCAATTTCTTTGTTTGCTTTATCTAAAGAAACAGTTTTAATCTTAGGTTTAAATGTAGAAGGTTTCTCTTGAGTTTTTGCTTTATCAAATTCAGTTTGTAAAATTTTTAATTTAGCAGAGTGTTCATCAAATTCTTTTTTTTGAATCTCTAATTCTTCATTAATCTTATCTAAATTATTATCTTGCTCAATAGTTTTAACTTCTTCATATAAAGCATCAATTTCTTTAGAATAATCATCACCTTTTTCAAAGTGCTCTTCTTTCTTATCTTTTTTAGTCAAAAATTCGGATTTAACCTTTTTGATTTCTTCTCGAACCTTTTTCAATTCATCACGAATTGCCTCTTTATCCATTTTTTATATATGTTTTTTGTTAATAAAAAATGTGAAAGAGCGAATTTTTGAGCGTCTCTCCCATTTTTTATGATTTTGTTTAGTTTGTTTGTTTATTTACTATAAAATATAATAAAAATATTTAATATTCCTATTAATATTTGACGTAAATTTGAAAAAATAATATTAAATAAAAATATTAAAATAATGAGCCAAGCCCAGCAGATGCGTCAACAGCAGGAGCTTCCTCCTTTTTCTCTTCAGCAGCAGGAGCAGATGCAGCAGATGCAGCAGGAGCAGCAGCAGAAGGTGCAGCAACCATAGCTGAATCAGCAATTACTTGAGCAATATCTACACCATCAAGTGCAGCAATTAAAGACTTAACTTTAGCAGCGTCAGCCTCAACACCTGCAGCTTTAAGAACTGCAGTCATATCTTTCTCTTCAATTTTTTTCCCAGCTTTGTTTAAAAGCATAGCAGCGTATATGTATTCCATTTTTTATAAGTTTATGAGATTTAATCTCAAATAATTTTTAAAAAAGTCCTCCAAAGCCAGCAGACATGTCTGCTGCAGGAGCTTCTTCTTTTTTATCTTCTGGTTTTGACTCTTCATTAGCAGAAACATTATTATTTTCTGCTACTGGTGCTGATTTAACAGCAAACCCAGCAGGCCTGTTATCTTCTGGTAGGGATAATGCTACCCCATAACCTTGAGACTCAGCCTTAGTAATTAATTGCTTAATTGTCTCAGCAGCAGGATATGCAACACCAATTCCTAAACCAAGAGAATCTCTCGCTGCAGAACCAATTAACAATGATACGTTCTCCTTAGTTGGATAATGCAATCCTAAAGCTAAGTTGAAACAATCACTAGCAGCACCTATAAGATCTGCCAGAATTGCATCTGAATCAACATCTAAAATATCTCTTCCATAAATTGTTCCTTCTTCATAAATAGCTTTAATATTTAAACCAACTTCCATAGGTTCAATACCAAGTCTGGATAAAACTCCAGCAAGAGCTGCTGATATTTCATCTCCTTCTTTTGCAACAACTGAGTCTGCCTTAATTTCAACTTTACCCGCTGTAATTCCTGCTTTAATTCCTAAAGCTCCTAACTCACCAATAATTGGCCCAGGTGCAAAACTAGTTGGTCCTGCTGGAACTACAATATTATTTGGTGCAATTTGACCTGCTTTAGCAGGTGCTGTTGATTTATTCTTTTTAACAAATTTATATAAAGTAAAAGGATTATCATTAGTAAAAACAAGTCCTACAACTCCTGAAGTTTTAGAAATTAAGTCACTAATACCTTTAAACTTAGTTTCAAGTTCCTTTAAAACAATTTCAATTAAATTTTTCTTTACAATTAAAACTTCTGCTGTTTTTTTAACTTTTGATCTAATTCTTTGAAATTGTGGTGCAGGTAAACCTGAAACATCAACAATACCTACAATTGAATATTTATTAGATAAATTTCTAATCTTATCTGCAAATTCTTTATTTCTAGGATTTACTTTGGATTTATAAGTACTATCAATTGCCATTTTATAACACCTCAGGCTTACCCATAGTAAGCTTTAAGCTAACATCTTTGATATTATTCTTTTGTGCTGGAAGTGCATGAAGCATTGTCTCATAAATATGAACAATGTTTTGTGCAACATTATTATCTGATTCTTTTTCTGAACCAACACTTGCTTGAATAACTAAATTTTTCTTAGTTTGTAAATGAACTGTCTTTTGTAATTTACTATATAAATCATCAAGAGGAGTTTTAGCTGTAATAATCATACCTAATTTTGGAGAAGGCATTTTATTCATAGGTCCTAAGTATCTACCTAAAATTTGAGCAAATAAAGGCATATGATTTGCTTGAACAACAAATTTATCATAACCTTGAGTAATTTTTCTAATTTCTTTCATATTACCTTTAAGGGCAGCAAGTTCATCATTAAATAAAACTCTATCAAATACTTCATCAGCACCAGAAACACTATGATCAATAATAGCACAAATCTTAAATTTGCTAGTTTTAACTTGTGTGTATAACACAGCTCCAACATCAACCTTATGGTCTGGCTTTTTCAAGTCCATATTTTGTAGGTTGAAAATCAAATCAAAAGTTTGAGGAAAACCTCTCTTTTTAGAGTTTGCTCGAACTTCTTTTACTTTTTTCTCAATATCTTTAACATTCATTTTAAAGCTCCTCCTATAGTAACAAGACTATAGTAAACGGATTTATAATAATAAGAATAAATATGCCTTTATAAATATTTTTGTTAGAAATATTCTCTCAATCAATTTTTAGGAAATGTAATCTTCTCATTAAATCTCATCTTATAATTATAATCAAAAGTTGAAACAACTTTAGTAGTATAATCTGAAACATCTCCTAGTGAAATACTGCATCTTGCAACCAAATCATCTTTTTCTGAGTTAATAATATAACCATTAGCCGAAGTAAAATATTTTCCATCATAATAAGAAGGAACACAACTAAGTGAACCTGTTCCTAAATTAGCATTAAAATTATCAATATTAATTAAAACATTATTTGAAAGTAAACCTCCATTTTGACCAACATCTCTAAAATAAAAAATTAAAAAATAGTTATTTCCTTTATCAAGCATAAGTTCTAATTTATCTATCTTAACTGGAGCTGCTTGGTTAGAATTATCTTGACCTAATTTCCAAATTCCACTCTCTCTTCTTAAACTAACACTACTATCAAACTTTGTAGTATAATCATAATTGACATTTAAAATTAAATTAAAATCGGGTAAAACTCTATCTTCTAAAAAATTAGGTTCAAACTCTAAAGCCCCACCAGAACTTCTCTCTTGACTAGGATATAAAACTAAATCTCCCCCCTCTAATATACTATTATAAAACTCTTCTAAAGAACTAGGAACAAAAACACTCTGAGTCGTATCAACACTTAAAACAAAATTATCTTTTGAAAGTTTAATTTCATCAGTTCCTTCATTTTTTAATGTTATTTCATATTGTAATTTTCCTGCCTTTATCCATCTATCATCAATATTAAAATTAATTTTAAGACCATTTCCACTTTTAACTTCATCAGGATAATCAGTCTTACTTCCTCCAAAATTCAATCCACCTGAACAAGAACTAAAAATAAGTCCTAAAAGTATAAATAAAATTATTAAAACTTTTCTCATAAAATAAAACAAGCATTAATATTTATATAGTTTACTAGTAACTTTAATTTTATTAAAACCTTTTTATATAAAAACTTCACTCTTAAACAAAAAATAACATTTATAAACAATTTTCACAGATAAATATATATGTTTGAACTAGAATTACTTAACCTTCTTAACGAATACAAAAACTCAACTGATAATTATTCTAAAAATAAAATAAAAAATTCAATAATAAATTTAGTTTCACAAAACCAAAATGACTTAATTAAATTTAAAGAAAAACCTGAAATTGAACCTTGGGCAAAACAAATAATTGATGAATGTGAAAATGAAATTAAAAATCAAACTGAAAACAATCAAGAAAGTAGCGATGATTTACAAATAATAAAACAAGCTTATTCAAAATGGTTATCAGAATACAAAGCAAACCAAAATCAAGTTAATGAAAATTGTTCAAATATTATTGACAAACTAATTAATTTCTATATCATTGCAAGATTTGATGTTATTGAAAGTATTTTAAAATTAGAAGATAATGAAGAATTTGAAAAATTTAAAGGACATTTAAAAAATAAATTAAGAGCGTACTTTGCAACAAAAGTTGAAAAATATACTCAAACTTATGATTTTCGAAATTTGTCTTTTCTTAAAAGAACAAGAAAGAAAGCTCAATTAAAACAATTGATAGAAAGTATAGGACAATATGAATTTAATCCAAAAAAAATTGAAGAGGTGCTACAATGAAATATTTAGAATCCTCAAGATTTATTTCAAAGGTTGAAATAAAAAAAAATATATTACACCCTCGATACTTGTTACTTAGTACTTCGATAGTTTTAATCTCAATTATACTATTTAATTTGTCTTATATTGAAAAAATATTTCAAATATTAAATCAATTTAAAGTATTTATACCAATTATTTTTTTATTTCTAGATACCGACAAAGCCAAAAAAATTGAAAATGAATTCAAAAAAGTAAGCTCTGGAATTAATGAATTAAAAGAAAGACAAGATGAAACAGAAACAAAACCTACAAATCATAAAGGGAATTTTTCTTCTGATATCTTAAGAACTACGATTTATCTTTTTGCACTTGTGTGCATTTATATGTTATATATAAAATTTAATCTATTAGGAACTGTTAGTATTATTGGTAATTTATTTTCATCAGTAGCAAATCTATACACTCATCCTACTATTTGGACTATCAGTGCTAAATCATATTTAAGTATTGTTGTAGGGTATCTAACCTTAACTCTATATGCTAACATTTTAATTCTCCTTCCTTTTCTCTGGTTTGAATATTTATTAAAAGCTAAAGATAACACAAAAGAAACAACTATGAAATTCGTATATTGGGAAGCTATAATGCTAATTTTCCTATTAATTCCTGTTGGAACTTCTCTAATTTGGGCAAATACATTTCAAATTGATGATACAAATCCTATAGATACTGTCCAAACACAATCCAAATCAGCATGGCAAAACTTTTTAGACGGACCTATGTGCTACCTTAGTAAAACTCCCACAGAATGTTCTGCAAAAGAAAACTCTGTTGAAACTGAAACAAAAACTATAGAAAGATATACAGTAAGATTAGAACAACCCAATAATCCTCGTTATGATTTACCTATTTTAAAAGAAGAAAAAATTCCAGTTATATATAATTTTGAAACTGGAGAAAATGGAATTTTAGTTAAAAAAATTGAATGTTATCAAGGAAATACTCTATTAGAGACTGTTGAAATAAATAAAATTATAATAGCTCAAAAAAGTAAAAATGAAGTATTTAGGTGTTCAGCAGAAAAATTAAAATTAGAACAAGAATTTGATGAAGATGTCCAAATAAAAACAGTTCTATTTTTAGAGGTAGAAACTAATTCCAATTTAGAAATTCCTGTAGTAAATTATGATTTGTACATTCAAAAGTTAGATTTTGATAGTGGTGAAGATGTATATTCTCACGCATTAGAAAATTTAGGACAAGGAAGAGTTGCAGCACTAAACAATGCTCTAAAATATACTATTGAAAACTCACCGTTTCCTGTAATTATAAATAGTCCTGATGAAAATGATAGAGAATATTATGTAGAAATAATTTTTCAAGAAGACAATCTAAATAATTTAGGAACTCTAACAAAGAGCACATTAACTAAATTTGAACAACCAACAGACAAAATAATTTCAATTAAAAATCCTCCTACAATACCCTATGAACTTGCATCCTACAAAGATAAAGCATCTTTAAGATTTACAATTACAACTGAAGGTTCAACACTTGAAGAAGAAAGTATAAATGATGTTATAACTTTTACAACAAATTCAGAGTTTGAGAAAAAAGGCACATTAAGGCTAGCAATAAAAGATCCTAACTTCGTAGAAGAGAAAGACGAACCCCTAATTGCATCAAATGAAAACTCAAACACTCCTCAAACACAAATTACTACTGATACTACAACTTCAGAAAATACACAAAATACTCAAAATATAAATGAAAAAGAAGGAACTCCGCAAGAAACTCAAGTTGCAAATTCAAACTCTAATGCTAATGATGGAAACTGTCTAAACTCCTGCGTTTAATCTTTTCTTAAACTCATTAAAATCTTTCTTTGAAATGCTAGCACCACAAGCAAAATCATGACCACCACCTCTTCCATCAAGTCCACTTAAAGCATTTTGTAAAAGCTCATTAACATTAACTCCTCTACTTCTTAAACTACAAGAAACGCTATCATAATTATCCTTTTGATAACAAGAACAAATAACTCTCCAATCCTCTAATCTATAAGCAAGTTCCTCTGATAATTGCCTATTAAAACTCTTTATACAATTACTATGTTCTACAAAAACAATTCCACTTTTCTTCCACTCACCCTTTGATAAACTCTTAAACACTTTTTTGTAAACTTGTTTGTATTCATCGTAAATAGTATTGAATCTCTCAAATAACTCATCCTTAGAATTATTTAACTCAACTTTAAAATCAATGAAATCTAGTTTAGAAATTTTTCTTAAAAGACGAGTTGAATCTCGAGAATCACTAAATTTGTAAAGTAAATCAAAAAAATTTTTATATAATATGCTACCACAATCATAACTTAAATACTGTATCCAATTTGCCCTCTCATCATAAACTGTATCATCACGAAAATCGTACTTATTAATAAAATCAAAAAGTTCAAGTCTCTTCTCCTCAGATATTTTAAAAACTAAACTAAACAATTTAGAATCATAATTATACAAATCAATTAATATGTCAAACAAATAAAAATCAGAAACACAAGCAAGAGCGCAATAAACTAAATTTTTTTTTTTATCACAAATTCTATAAATCTGATAACTAGTACATCTCCCGTCTTTAGAGTCAAAATCAAGTGGATTCAAAACAATTATATTATCACTAAAACTCTTTCGTATTTCCTGCATCTCACCCGCACGCGGGTGATGATCAACCCAAATACAATCTCTTTTACCTACAGTTTCAAAAAACTCTTTCTTTAAATAAGGCGTATCAACAAAAATAATCAAATCATGATTATCGTAAATTTTTTCTAAACACTCATCTTGAGAATCATCATTTTTTGAAAGTGGATAACCCTCTTTAATATTTGAAAAGGTTTTTCTTAATTGAATATAAGAACAAGAACCATCAGTGTCCTGATCGAAAAAAACAATAGGATTTTTAGATTTTAAAATTAAATTTCGAGATTTTAAAATAACATCTTCAACTTTCATTAAAATAAATTCTCATTAATCCTTAATAAATATATAGCAAATTAATTATAACTTCTCAACTCACAAAACTTCAATTAAAGCTCCAATTAAAATAAAAACAAACGACATAAAAATAAGTATTATTAAATCCTTGAAAAATTCATTGTTAAAATTATGTCCATACTTTTCTTTTCTATAAAATTTGTAAGCAAGAACTGATCCTGCGAATCCTGCTAAAATAAATCCTCCTATCTCAAATAAAAGATGAGGTAAAATAGAAACAAAAGAAATAAACATAGAACTTGTACTCTTTAAACTATAAATAAAATAACTCAAAATAGATGCGTTCCAAACTAAAATAAAAATAAATCCTGAAAATATAAACATACTAATCAAAAAAGTAAAACAACCAACAATTAAATTATTTAATAAGATAGTAAAAAAAGAACTCTCTAAATTCAAAAAACTTCCACTAATCAAATCGACAAATTTTTCCTGATATGAAAAATCAGAAATAAAATAAAAACTAGATAAAAAAAATCCTAAACTAACACCTAAAAATAAACTTAAAAAAACAATCATTTCTCTCTCATGTCTTAAAAATAAAATTTTTGCTCTCATCTGAGTCTCAAGTTCAACTTTACTAAAATCTAAAATAAAATTAATAACTGGATAAGATAAACCTAAAGAAACCAAAGCAACTAGAAATAAAAAATCTCCCCCTAAAAATGAATTTAAGATTGAAATAATTAGAGTTAAAAAAAAACATCCTAAAAAAACTCTAAAAAAAGAATAGTTTTTCTCTGAATTAAAAATGAAAGTCTCAAACATTTATTCCAAATTACCCAGCTCCAATTATATAGAATATGAATAATCCTAAATCTGCCATAAAATGAAAAATTACAGGATATAAAAAATTACCTTCATATTTCTTATATTTAAAAGAATAAAAATAAAGACAAAGTAGCATAAATACAAACAATAATAAATAATAACAAGTAATGAAAACTAAATACCAATTAGTAAAATTAGTAAAATAATGTTTCACAAGTATTTCAAATCTAAGTAAATGAAACAAAACAAATATTAATGAAACTTGATAAAATGCGTCATACTTTGAAGTTAAACTTCTATAAGTATTAAATAAAAATCCCGAAAAAATCATTTGTTCTGAAAAAGCAACCGCAAAAGAGCTAAAAATTAAAAAAATGAAAACACTAGCTAACTCTCCTGATGCAAAATTAACAAACAAACTCGGAACTGGTTCTTTAACTAAATTAAAAAGAAGTCCAAAAACCATACCTAACAAAGCAATACAAAATAAAACCCCTAAATGAAATCTATTAAAATTCCCCAATAAGTTCTTTTGATTTCCTGAAAATATTAAAAAAATATAGGCTATAATAACATTATATGCTATAATAAAAATATAACTCTGTGCTGAGAAAATTTCTGATAAAAACCAAGCTACTTGTGGATATAAAAAATAAAAAAATATAAATAAATTCGTAACAATTAGTTGTTTAGCGAGTTTTCTTGATCTTTTAAAGAAAAAATATGAAACAACAAAAGTTGTAATTATATTAAAATAAAAAAAATATCTAAGAGAAATATTATACAATAAAGAAAAAATAACTATTAAAACAAAAATAAAATTCATGAAAAATACAAGTCTTTCTTCTAATTTGAAAAGATTCTTAAAATCAAGCATAATTACAAGTGATAAAGAAAGTTTATAAAGATTTTTAATTAAATTATAACAATGAAAATTCCTAAAAAAATACTTTTACAAGTATATTTTATAATATTCATCCTTCTAAATGTCTTTGATTTTCTTGGATATTTACAAGGAGACTTTGATTTTTTTAAGAAACTTCTTTCTTGGACAATTATTGGTTATATCTTTTACAAAAGTAGTTTCACCAAAATATTTTTAGGAACAAGGGATAAAATAATTGATTTAATTCTACTTTTAGCATTCTCATTAATGACAATTACAAAATCAATAGTGTTATATGTTCATCTTGAATCAACTCAAAAATCAAATTTCTTAATTTTCGAGTTTATAATTAAATTCTTTCAAAATATAAAAGAAATAACAACTTTTGAACAAACACTCTTCATAATAGGACTTATAATAATAATTTTTATTTCATTTTATTCTCTAAAAAAATATGTGGCAACAAAAGATTCTCTTATTGGAAGTTTTAATCTGAAAGGATATATAAAATTTGTAGGAGGAGAATATATAATACTAATCTTTACTCTAACCTTCTTTAGTTTAATAGTATTTAATTTCTTTATGGAGTGGTTTGCACTTGCTGTAGATTCAGTAATACTTGTAATAGGTTTAATTTATTATATAATCAAATATCTCCATAAACACACTAAATTAAATACAGAAAAATACCTTGGAACAATTTCAAATACTGGAAATAATTTTTATCAAAATTTAATTAATCAATTTTCAAACAAAAAAACATTTCTAATTGGAACATCATTAATATTAACTATTCATCTAATTGTTGACATAGGAGTTTATTTAATACCATATTTATTGGGAAATCCGAACGCTCTATACGCTTCATCAATAAACACTCCATTAATTAATATATTTAATTATCAATTCTCACAAATTTATCTAGATTTTACAATTGCAAATTATAATCCATTGTTAATTTTAACTATTCTAGTAAGTTATATGACAACTATTCTATTCTATTTTTTAGTAATGCTTGGACCATTTTATTATTTCTACAAATTCATAACCAATAACAAAACTCATAGCCCTGATTTAGTAAAATATATATTTCTAACTGTAAGCATACTTTACTTATCATTGTTTTTAATTCCTGATTTAAATCCAAATATAACTATAAACTCCGCGCTTGATAACTCTCAAATAATTGGTGTAAATTTTAATACTCATCAAACTATAACTCAAATAACAAATACAACTATGCTAAGTACGATAACTTTTTTAGTTTTAAGTTTAATAGTTTCAATTGGGATTTATTATACATTAAAAAATACAAATTCAAAAATAATCAAATACAAATTAATGCCAACAATAGCGTTAATCTTTTTTATAATCTATATTAGTATGTTTTTCTTTAGTATAGCAAAACTCCAAACTACAACTATTCAAGAAAAATTTACTTTAAATGATCAAGTTAAAGGTGAAACTGAATATAATGATTTAAGTAATAAAATCAAAAATGATGAGATTGACAAATATGAAACTATCTCAATTGGATCAAATTATTATAATCTTAAGTTAACTCCATTAAAGGATATTAAATCAGAATATATATTATTTAATTTAGAAAACATTGATACAACAAAAAAGTACAATATTAAAAATCTAGAAAATATTTATTTTGAAAATTCAAAAGATTATCAAGATTTTAAATTTCAAAAAGGCAATGTGATGTTCATATACCAATTAGAAAATAATTCAAATGTTTTTGATAAACAAATCAATCAAGCAGAATTAATTGAAATTATAAAGCCAATAATAGGCTTAAAACAAAATACTACATTAAATAATTTAGAAATAATAAGATTCTTCTTCACAGCTATATTTTATATATTTGGAAGCATAGCATTTATTAGATTATTTCTAAAAGAAAAAATATTAAATTAAATAAATTCAATTAATTTTTTTTGTTAATCTTATACAACATCCAAACTCCATAGAATCCAAAAATCAAACATAAAAATTGCCCCATTGAAATAAAACCTAAACTAACTGTTGGTTCACGTAAAAAATTAATAAAGAATCTTCCAAAATCATATAATATAAAAAACCAAGCTGTTAAAATCCCAGGTTTTAAACTTTTAAAAAAGCTCAAATACAAAATAATTTGAAAAGTTGCCATATTTTTAACACTCTCAAAAATTGTAGTAGGCCAACGATTTTGATTGTCGTATAAAGGAAAAACTATCCCTAAATTAGAGGTTGTAACTTTACCAACTAATTCTTGATTAACAAAATTTGCAAGTCTTCCAAAAGAAAGACCTAATGCAGTTGGAATAGAAAATAAATCCCAAATTTTTAAATAATCAACTTTATACTTTCTACATAAATACCAAAGAGTAATCATTCCAAAAAAAAATCCCCCGTGAATACTCATCCCTCCTTCCCAAACGTAAAATATTTTTATAGGCTCAGCTAAATAATAACTTAAATCATAAAAAATAATTTCAAAGACTCTTCCTCCTAAAACTGAAAAAATCATAAAATAAAAAAATAAATCTTCTAAAATCTCTCTTTTGGCAATTGCTTTTCCAAAGTGCATAATAAAAAAATAAGAAACTAAAAAACCTATTGCATAAGTTAAACCATACCAATAAATTTCAAGGCCAAATATTGAAAAAGCAACAGGGTCAACCATTTTTAGTTTTCGTACATCTCTGATATATAATCCAGCATTGTTTTATTTGAAAAATCATATTCTTTAAATTCATAATTTGGAAAAAGTCTCTTACTCTCATCATGTAAATTTTTTGTAAACTTAACAAAATCATTTTTTCCAAATTCTCCATTAACACAGACATAATCTATAAATGAATTAATATATTGCTCCCTTAACTCCTCAGATAAAAACCTATCAGTGATGGTAACTTTCAAAATTTCTTTAAATAAAAATAAAAACATCTCCTCGGGTAAAATTGAATACTCAACTGTAATAGGCTCAGAAAATGATTTGAATAATTCACCTCTTACAATAAAAAAATCTAAATTTTCAGGTAAAGTATAACCTAAACCTTTCTCAATTAACTCTCTATTATGGTTTAACAAAGGTAATAAAATCAAAAATCTATCTTTGTCAGTAATTAATGAAGTAAAATTTTTAATTTGCTCGCTCTCATCATAATTTGAGTTTAATACACAGTTAAACTCATAAGAATACTTCGGATTTAATTTCATAATATAAATATAAAGTTGTTTTTTATAAATATAATGTATTTTTAAGCTATCTTAATATTAAATTCTCCCAAATGTTTTTAAAACCAATCAAGTTAATTTTATTATTCTAATATAATGGCAAGATCGCATAATCCGGTATTGCGCCACCCTGGAAAGGTGGTTCCTTTGGAATTCTGGGTTCAAATCCCAGTCTTGCCGCTCTCACCCAGAATTACATTCTGGTACTCAAAAATTATTTCTTAGAAATTATATAATAATTTTTGGTATCTCGTCGTTTCACTCTAAGACTTCAAATCTCAGTCTTGCCGCTTTCTAAATAAAAGAAAGTAATATAAATCTTAAACCCAAAGTATTAATATGAAAATTATAAGTTTCAATGTTTTATTCTCTAACAAAAATCACAATAAGATAATTGAATTTATAAAAACTGAGTCCCCAGACATTTGCTCCCTACAAGAAGTTACTGTTGAATTTTTAAATAAATTAAAAAAACTGGATTATTACATCTTTTATGATCTAGATACTTTTACATTTGTAGAAAATAAAAAAATAAAATTATATCTTGTAATTCTATCTAAAACCAAAATCAACAAAAAAAAAGAATATATTATCTCTGAAAAATTCAAATATAAAACCAGATCTTTATTTGTAATATTCTTATTAAAACAATTTGGGTGGTCTAAATCAAACTTTGGAAATGGAGCCATATATATTGAAACTGAAATAAAAAATGAAAAATATAGGATTCACAATGCAAGACTAAAATTAGTTTCAGGAATTAATAGACGAATTAATCAATTTAATAAAATAATTGATAACTTATCAGAAAAAAATTTCAATATAATAACTGGTGATTTTAATATTATAGAAAACAAATTTGTTAAACCATTTAGTTTTTTTATAGAACATAGCTTTAAAGAAGCTTTTCTTATCAATGAAAGAAAAAAATTTGAAGAAATATTTAAAAAATATAAATTAATAAACAATTTTAAAAATAATTCTACTATAGTTAAAATAAAAAATCAAACTGATCATATACTAACTCCAATTCCTATAAAAATAAAAAATAAAAAAGTTAATTCTAATTCTCTTGGATCAGATCATTATCCTATTATCTTAGAAACTAACTAAATTCTAATCTGTAATAACTATAACTTTACAATAAATATTTATAAACCTTAAAACTCCAAAATATCTTATATGGCAGAAAAACCTAAAAAAGAAGATAAACATAAGCACGATTCCAAAAAAGAAGAAGATGCATGTCCTTTTTGTTAAAATGAAAAAAATTATTAGTTATATACTAAGTACACTTACAACCTTAAGTCTTACTTATGCTCATAATGGGGAAGAAGAAGTATTTTCAGGAGGTATAAATCCTTTTGAATATTTTTCTCATGGTTATGACTTTTATGGGATATTAATTATAGGTCTCTGGCTTTTAATAGCTTGGGGAATTTATACATTAACATTAATGGTTATTGGAAAACATATTAAAATTAAAAAAAAATGAAATTAACAAATCCAGTATTATATATAGAAATTGCAGCAATTCTACTTGTAGTTATAACTATTGTAGTCTTATTTGCAAAAGAAAAATTTATGACCAAATTTAAAAAAAGTATTTTTATATTTATTGTAATTATTGTTTTACTTCCAACTCTTTATTTAGCAGGAAATACAGTATACAAAAATATAAAATCAGTAACTGGTGGACCAATTCACTGGCACGCAGATTATCAAGTTTGGGTTTGTGGAGAAAGAAAAGATTTAATTGATCCAACTGGACTCTCAAATAAAATTGGAACTCCTTTATTTCACGAACACAATGACGATAGAATTCATGTTGAAGGAACAGTTTCAAATATGGATGATGTAACTTTATCCTCATTTTTTAGAACTGTTGGTGGGAAATTAACTACAAATGAATTCGCATATCTTGTTGAAAACGGAGAAGATGTTAATGTTAAAAGTGGAGATTCTTGTAATGGACAACCTTCTCAATTAAAAGTTTATGTGAATGGACAAAAAATCAATAATGTAGAAACTTATATGTATTACCCTCATGGAAGTATGCCTCCAGGTGATTGTGTTATAATTGAATTTGGACCTAACTTACCCGATACAACAACTAAAATTTGTGACTTCTGGGCTGCAAATAGTTGGAACTATGAAAATTTCAAAGAACTTAGAAAAGAGAAGTTTAATCAACCAAGTTGGATGGGAGAAGGATGGCAATATATAGATGGACAAGGTCTTGTTGAGGTGCAACAATGAAACTAACATCGCAAATCACTAATCTTTGTTTTAAACACAATCACAATCAGATGTATGAGGTGAGTAAGTAAGATGGTAGAAATCGCATTACCAACATTAACAACTATCATTTTTACAGCATTAATTGATAGTATAAATCCTTGTGCTATAGGAGTTTTAATTTTATTGTTATCAACTCTACTTGTTACAAAACAAAAAAGTAAAATGCTAAAGATTGGAGCACTATATATTGCTGCAGTATATATTACATACTTCGTACTAGGATTCGGAGTTCTAGCATTCCTATCAGCAATTCCAATTTGGGTTGCAGAGTATATTTCAATATTTGTAGGAATAATTGTAGTTATAGCAGGAATTCTTGAAATGAAAGATTATTTTTGGTATGGGGAAGGAGTTTCACTTCATATTCCTCCAAAATATGCAAAGAAAATTCAAGAAAAAATGCAAAATGTTTCTGTTGGAACAGTTATCTTTTTAGGAGCATTTGTTGCAGCTGTAGAACTACCTTGTACTGGTGGACCTTACCTTGCAATTCTTTTAATACTTAAAGAAAATTTTGACATGAGTGCATTAATATTACTTATGATATACAATTTCATATTTGTATTACCATTAATTATAATTGTACTTATGGTATACTTTGGTGTTAAAATTCAAAAAGTTCAAAATTGGAAACAATCAAATAAATCCTATATGAGATACTTCACAGGATTATTATTAATTGGTCTAGGTTGGTTATTAATATTAATTGCAAATGGAACTATCAACCTTAACTAAAAGTGAAATTTGTGATCTCAAAAATCTAAGATTTTTGTTGATTGCAAATGGAACAATTAATTTAAACTAAAAATAAAGAAAAAAATATGGTAATAGTAGTTAAAAGAGGGGGGCACGCAGAAAAGTATGACGAGAAAAAAATTTACACAACCGTCTACGCATCTGCAATTAATGCTCATTTAAATGAACAAAGAGCTGAAGAAATTGCAACTAAAATTACAATTGCAATTGATGAATTAATTCAAAAAAGTAAAAGAGTAGATTCAGTTGATATTAAAACTGAAATTCAAAATCTTTTAATTATCGAAGATGGTGACGTTGCATTAATGTATGAGCACCACACAAATATTTGTTAATTAATAATATATATTTAATCTTTTTAATATTCTAACTCTAAGATAAGTATAAATTATTATAAATCCATTTCTTAAGAAATATCTATGTTAAACTATTACAACCTCTCTTATAATGATACAATTAAAGAATTAAAATCCAATTCTCAAACAGGACTTTCTCCATCTGAAGTTAAAACTAGACAAAACAAATATGGAGAAAATAAACTTACTGAAAAAGAAAAAATAAATCCATTTATTCTATTCATCAATCAATTTAAAAGTTTCATCATATACATTTTAATCTTTGCAGTTATAATCTCCTTTATCTCTAAAGAATACACAGAGGCAATTATTATTTTAATTATTTTAGTATTCAATGCGGTGTTTGGATTTTTACAAGAGTACAGAGCAGAAAAATCAATAGAAGCTCTAAGAAAAATCTCCGCATTAAAAACAAGAGTACTTAGAAATGAACAAATAATACAAATTGATGTAAGTGAACTAGTTCCAGGTGATATTGTAATTCTTGAAGAAGGAGATAAAATTCCTGCTGATTGTAGAATTATTGAGTGTAAAAATCTAAGTGTTGAAGAAGCAGCGTTAACAGGGGAATCAGTTCCAGTATCTAAACAAGTAGATGAAATAAAAGGGAACTTAACTGTTGCTGATCGAAAAAATATGTTGTTTTCAGGAACAATAATTACAAAAGGAAAAGGAAGAGCAATAGTAACTTCAATTGCAATGGAAACCGAAATTGGAAAAATTGCAAATCTTCTAAATACAACTGAAAATGAAATGACTCCACTTCAAAAAAAATTAGAACAATTTGGAAAATGGGTTGCAAGTGCAACTCTTGCTATTTGTGCTATTATATTTATTGTTGGTGTAACTAAAGATGGTTATCTTCCTCTTCTATTTTCAGGACAATTCTCTGAATTTGTTTTTGCATCTAAAGACTGGTTTCTAACTGCAATTTCCCTTGCTGTTGCTGCAGTTCCAGAAGGCCTTCCTGCAATTGTTACAATCGCTCTTGCTCTTGGTGTTAAAGCAATGGTTAAAAAAAATGCACTTATTCGTAAACTACCATCAGTTGAAACACTTGGTGAAACAACAGTTATATGTACTGATAAAACTGGAACACTAACTAAAAATCAAATGACCGTTAGAAAAGTTTGGACTATTGATTCTGAATGTGAAATTGATGGTATTGGATATAATCCACAAGGAACACTTTCAAAAAAAATTGATAATCTAATATTTAGAATTGGACTTCTTTGTAATTCAGCTTCACTTCTAAAAGAAAAAAATTTATGGAAAATAACGGGAGATCCAACTGAGGGTGCTCTTTTAGTTTCAGCAAAAAAAGCAGATTTTAATCTTGATGAAACAAATAAACTTTGGAAAAAAATAGATGAAGAACCATTTGATTCTGATAGAAAATTAATGAGTACAATTAATGAAAATAGTAAAACAAAAGAAAAAATTGTTCATACTAAAGGAGCACCAGAACAAGTTCTAAAAATTTGTAAAAAAATTCTTGACAATGGAAAAATTAGAAACATAAACGATTCTGATAAAAAAGCTATTCTAAAACAAAATGAAAATTATGCAAGCTCTGCTCTAAGAGTTTTAGGGTTTGCATATAAAATATATAATTCAAAAGAAAAAAATGAATCTAATTTAATATTTGTTGGACTTCAAGCAATGATTGACCCACCTCATTTAGATGTTAAAGAAGCAATTGCAAAATGTAATACTGCAGGAATTAAAGTAATAATGATAACTGGTGATAATAAGATTACAGCAGCTGCAATTGGTAAAGAAATAGGAATTGTAGGTGAATCTATGAATGGAGAAGACTTTGCAAAACTCTCTGAATCTGAAAAAAAGAAAATAATAAAAAAAATAAGAATTTTTGCAAGAGTTGAACCTATTCATAAAATGCAAATAGTAAAACTTCTTCAAGAGCAAGGTGAAGTTGTTGCAATGACTGGTGATGGAGTAAATGATGCACCTGCAATTAAAGCTGCTGATATGGGAATTGCAATGGGTATAAATGGGACAGATGTTGCTAAAGAATCATCAGAGATGATTCTTCTTGATGACAAATTCACAAGTATTGTAAATGCCGTTGAAGAAGGAAGAGGAATTTATGAAAACATTAAAAAATTTGTAAACTATTTATTCTCTTCAAATTTAGCAGAAGTACTATTAATTTTCTTTGCAATAGTACTTGGACTTCCTCTACCTATGACTGCAATTATGCTTTTATGGTTAAACCTTGTAACAGATGGACTACCTGCTCTTGCTCTAAGTGCTGATCCTAAATCTGATAAGTTAATGTCAAAGCCCCCTAAAAAAGCCTCAGAAGGAATTATGGATAAGGAAATGATGTTTCACGTAGTTTATGTTGGTATTCTAATAACTATTGCAATTCTTGCTCTAATTGTATGGGCACAAAATAAAGGTTTTTCTTTAGAAAAAATTCAAACAATAGCATTTACAGCAATTATCGTAATGGAACTAGTTCGGCTTCAAGCAATTAGAACAGAATATAATTTAGGTCCATTCTCAAATCCCTATTTAGTATGGGCAGTATGCATTTCATTAATATTACAATTAATTGTAATTTACACTCCTATTAATATTTTCTTTGGAACCGTATTTTTAGGATTTACAGATTGGACAATGATACTTGGAGCAACATTAATAGTATTTTTACTAAACACACTTGGTAATTTCATACAAGATAAATATCATTTCTTTGAAAACTAAGTTTTATAAAAAACTTTATTTAAAATAAAACATGACTAAAAATATTGTGAAATTTTTAATAATTGGAGATTTACACGGAGCAATGCCAATTATGCATGCTAAAGACTTTGATGCAATAATTGGACCTGGTGATTTTTGTAGTGATGAATCAAAACCACTAATGTTTGAGTCTTTAAAAAAACAATTAAAAAACCCAAAAAATAAAACAACTTGGTATGATATTTGTGGAAAAAGAAAAGCTAAAATTATAATTAAAGAATCTCTAAAAAACGGAAGAAAAGTATTAGAATATCTAAATTCATTAAATGTCCCCATATATATAACTCCCGGGAATTGGGATTGGACTGGAGAAGAATCTAATTGGGATTATTTAAAAAATAATTTTTACAAAGAATTAATTAAAAATTTGCCAAATATTATTGACCTTCATCACAAGAAAATTGAAACTGAAAATCTCTCTTTTATTGGTCATGGAATAATTTCTGGACCAGAATATCCACAATATAAGCAAGATTTAAATCTCTATACAAAAGAACAACTTAAAAAAACTAAAAATGATTTTGATAAAACTTTTGCTAAGTTATCAACTTTATTTGAAAATAGTAAAAAACCAATTATATTTGTTTCACACAATGTTCCATTTCAGACTAAATTAGACAAAATTAACAATAAGGAATCACCTAGAGATGGACACCATTTCGGCTCAGTTATAGCAAAAGGTTTAATTGAAAAATATCAACCTCTACTTTGCATAGGTGGACATATGCACGAAGGTTATGGAAAAGATAAAATTGGTAAAACAATTTGTATAAACGCAGGTTTTGGTGGAAATGTAAATACTTTAGTTGAAATTGATACTAAAAAAGGGAAAGTAATAAATATTGAATTTTTAGGTAAAAATAAAGAAAATTAATTATATTTATAAACAACCTTTCATTAGTAAACTTATGACAGACAAGACTTTTTACATTACAACGCCTATCTATTACGCATCTGGTAAACCTCACTTAGGACACGCCTACACATCCGTTGCCTGTGATATTATTGCAAGGTGGAATAGAAATATAGGTAAAGAAGTATTTTTTACAACAGGAACAGATGAACACGGACAAAAAGTTGAGAAAAAAGCAACAGAAGCAAAAATAAAACCAAAGCAATTTGTTGACTCACTTATTCCACATTTTAAATCTCAATTAAAAGTATTAAACGTTTCATATGATTATTTTATTAGAACAACTGATGAACACCATAAAAGATTTGTTCAAGGGATGCTTCAAAAATCATTTGATAATGGGGATATTTACAAAGCAAAATACAAAGGATTGTACTGTATTGATTGTGAGCAGTATTACAAAGAAGATGAATTATTAGAAGGTAACATCTGTTCAATTCATAAAAAAAAAGTTGATGAAATGGAAGAAGAAAACTATTTTTTTAGATTATCAAAATATCAAGATAAACTACTTGAATTATATAAAACAAACCCTAAATTTTTATCTCCAAAATCAATCTCTCAAGAAACACTAAATAGAGTTAAAGAAGGACTCCAAGATATTTCAATTTCAAGAAATAAAAAAACTTTAACTTGGGGGATTGAATTGCCATTTGATTCAGAGCATGTAACATATGTTTGGTTCGATGCACTTTTCAATTACCTCTCAGCTCTAAAAGAAAATAATAAAGAAAATTTTTGGCCGGCAAACCTTCATATGGTTGGAAAAGATATTATGTGGTTTCACAAAGTTTATTGGCCTGCATTTTTAATGTCAACAGGATATGAAACACCAAAGAAAGTTTTTGCACACGGTTGGTGGACAGTTGAAGGAGAAAAAATGGGTAAATCAATGGGTAATGTTATTGATCCAATTAAAATTGCAAAAGAATACGGAGTTGATGAACTGAGATATTATCTATTTTCAGGCGGTAGTTTTGGAGAAAATCAAAATTTTGAGATGAAAGAATTTGCTCAAAAAGTTAATAATGATTTAAATAATGATTTAGGAAATTTAGTATCAAGAGTTCATGCAATGGCAAATAAATATTTTCCAACTGGAATACCTAAAGTTGATAAGTTAACAAATAATGAAACAGAACTTTTAGAAACTTTAAATATTTTTGAAAAAATAAAAACTGAAATGAATGGTGTTGAAATCCATAAAACTCTAGAAACAATTTGGTTTGCAATTCGTGAAAGTAATGCTTATGTAAATAAAGTCTCACCTTGGAAAGAACAAGATCAAAAAAGACTTGCTACAATAATAAATACGCTTTGCTCAACTTGTATTCTAATTGCAAAATATATTGATTGTTTCATGCCTGAAAAATCAAAATTAATTTTCAAACAATTTAATTTAGAAAATGATAAAATCTTCAAATTTGAATTCATGAAAGAAAATCACAAACTTGCAGAAAAAGAAAATATTTTTGAAAAAATAAAACTAGAAGAAAAAAAAGAAAATAATAACAATCAAAATAACTCAGATGAAAAACAAGGCTTTGAAAAATTAAATTTAACTGCTGGAAAAATTTCAAAAATCGAAAAACATCCAGACTCAACTAAACTATATATTATTCAAGTTGATTTAGGAAAAGAAACAAGACAAATAGTTTCAGGACTTCAAGAGATATACAAATTAGAAGAATTACAAAATAAAAATGTTATTGTAATAACAAATCTAAAACCTGCAAAATTAGGTGGCTACGAATCAAATGGAATGATTCTTGCATGTGAGAGCGAAAAAGGTGAAGTTGCACTTTTAACATCTGAATTAAAACATGGAACTAATTTAATTTGTGATAAAAAAACTGCAAATAACGATAAAATAATTAATTCAAAACAATTTAAAAAAATTGAGATGTTTGGAAAAAAATTAAAAGTATTATATGATAACAAAGAAATTGAAAGCATTACAATTGATAAAAATATAGAAGGTAAAATTTGTTAATAAAATATGACCTATTCTCAACCGCCAAAAGTCCCATGTCAAATACCTGAACTCGGCATCAGCTGTTACGGTTGTTGTTCTCCCGGTCTTACAACTGAGAAAGAAGTATTGAGAGATATTCAAGAAAATACAATTGAGCTAAACGAGGAACTAGAAAAAGAACAAGATAATGAAACAGCTCTAATTAATTTCAAAAAAAGATATGATAATGATGAATTTCCAAAATCTGGGGTTTGCTTTAATCTAGTTCAATTTAGTGAAACTTGTTTTGCCTGTCCACTTCATAATAAAATAAATGAAATAGTTCCTAAAGAACAACTAGAAGGACCAAAAAAAGATTTAAGAATTGGGCACTGTGATGTAAATTTTGAATGTGAAACTTTTATATACTACAAATTAATGTCAGGTGAACAAAAAAAAAAATTTGTAGAATGGGTTAAAAATAAAGGTTATAATGTTCATAAATATTCAATTGAAAATATTGAAGGAAGATTAATCAAAGAATTCTACAACGAATGTTATTAAAAATTCTAAATTAGATATTTTTTTAAGTTTGAGACATTTTAGTGTGTAGCATAGTATAACTATGTAAACATTAAAATAACGAAAAAATTAGAAAAATAGATATTTAGAATTAAAATTCGTTTCTTTCTTTTTCATAATCCGAATCCTTAGGTCTAATTGCAGTATTATAATAATAAAAACATAAAAAACCACTTCCTAAAACATAAATTAAAATTTCAATTGATAAAACAAAAACATCAGTTGATGTTTCCATTATACTTACAATATACGCTGCAAGAATTGAATAATAAACAAAAATCATACTTAAAATAAGTGGATTCGTATGTTCTCTCTTTTTAGAATAAACATCAAACGTCACAAGGCAAAAAGCGCAATAAAAAACAAATCCTATAGTATAAAAAACAATGGGTATCATATATATAATTTAATCAAAAGTATTTATATAGATTACTATTCACATAAAGGTAAATTAATTCATATAAGGAAGTTGTCCAAATCTATTTCTCATCCCCCAACCTAAAATAGTTGAACTATGATCACCACATCTATTTAATTGAAAAGTATGACCAATCTTTTTCTTTCTTAATTCGCTTATCAGAGTCATCCCACTTCTTGTTGGTATATGTTTATCAAATTCTGCTAGTTCAATATAAATCTCTCCAAAAGGTAAATCATCTAAATTATCAATAGGATTGTATCCTTTCATTCTATGATCATAATCTTCTGAAGTTTCAAAACCATTTAAAATTGCTCTCTTTTTAACTTCTTGAGTTGCTAAACTTGAATAAATATTTTCACCTAATCTTGCCCCTGCAGCAACTGTGACTATTTTTTGTACAGAAAAATGATTGGCTAAATAAAAAGCTGGTAAAGTGCCAATACTTAATCCTAAAACTTTGCAATTAAACATATCCATAAATTTATGTTCATCAAAATAATCAATTAATCTAAGCAAACTCTCTTTTGCTTGAGTTGGTGTAGTTCCTACTAAACTGGGTGGACCTTCATAAATAAGCAAAGAATCATTTCTAGGAAGTAAGCCAAATAAATTAGCTTCTTTTAAAGATGTTCGCCAAGGCAAAAAACAAACCCATAAATCTTGAGTTTTTCTATCTACAAACAAAGGTTCTTCAAAATGTTCCTCCCCTATTAGATGATCTAATTTCTTTGAATACAATTGCCAATAAGCTATATCTAATGCCCCAAACATTCTATTTTAATCTAAATAATCTAAGCTCTCAACAATATCTTGAATTTCAACAGTTGAACACATTGAACCTAAAATAAGTCCATTTGAATTACCAACAATTCCACTTGATACAAAACTAGCTCCAGAATTAACACTACCAACTCCTGCTATTTTATCTAAAACAACTTTAACATCTTCTTTCTCTAAATCTTGAGAAGCATAATATTTTCCATTTAAAAATCTAATTACCCCCCCTGTTGCCTTAAATTCTTTATTTTTAATTTTGTGAACTTCCAATTCTGTCTTTTTTTTCAATTTCTTAACAAAATCTAAATCATAATCTGAATTAATTAAAATCTCTTCTTTACCCATACACATACTATTTCCATAAGTATTAATTTTATTATCCATAACAAGTAATTTAACACCATATTCTTGACAAATATTATCAATTACTTTTCTCTCATAATCAAACATCTCTGGAATTACTAAAGTTTCATTATTACCTGAAACAAAAACTCCTACAAGCTCTGTACCCAGTACTGTAACAGTATAAACCTTAACTCCTAAAACACTCTCTATCTCTTTTTTCTTCGCTGAATCTACTTCACATCCTAAAAGACAAAATTTATCATTTGCAAACATATAAAGCCCAACATTAGGATTACTTTCAAATTCCATTAAAACTACTTTCTTACTCATCTTAACTAATAGTAATCAAATGCTATTAATAAAACTAATTATATATATAAAAAAATTATTTATCTCTAAAAAAATAAAAAAAAATAAAAATTGCTCTATTTATTTAAACTAGAAAATAAATACTTATCAATCACAAGTAGTTTGTTATAAATCTTGGTTATTGAACAGCTTTCTCCATCATAATGGAAAATATCACCTTTAAAAAAAGATATATTCATATTATTATCTTTCAAATCTATAAACTGAAGAGGTTCTATAGCAATTAAATAATCTATTAGAAATCCATTACAGAAATAAACTAAACTAATTGACAATGATGAGTCTAGATTCTTTTCTAAATCTCTAACAATATTAAATAAAAAAGTCAAAATAGAAAGAGATCTACAAATTTCAATAGGTAAAGTATCTTCTGTTTTATCATAAAACCTATTAAAAAATAAATTAAATCTATATCTAAGTTCAGAAATTAAGAAATTTTTATCGTTAACACTTTTTTGTAAGTCTTGTAAAAAAGTATTTAAATTAGATTCTCCAAATATTATATTTAAATTGTTGATATGTTCACTTAAGTTTAAAACTTGCGAAAAAAACTGACTATTGACAGAATTGTATGAATCTTCAAAATCTTTTGAAATCAACTCCAGAATGAACTTCCATATCTCTTTACGTTTAGATTCTATCTCCTTATTTAAATTTATATACAAACCGATATTCTCAGATATCTTTTCTCTCAGATTTGTTTCATCTTCAATAGATAAATTTTTACTAGATAAATCATTAAAAATAGAAAGCCATAATTTTGTCAATTCAACTCTTTCATCTGTCAACTCTTTTTTTCTATCATTAAATTGGCCCCTCAAGAATATAATGAAGTTTTCATCTATCTTTTTTTCTAGCATAACAAGAAATATGCTTTAATATATATAAATATTTTTATCTAATTTTTATCTAAAAGAGAACAAAGAATTTATAAAACCTGACTTTTTTATTCATATATGGTAAAAATAACGCTACCTGATGGAACAATTAAACAATTTGAAAAAGAGACTACAGCACTTGATGTTGCAAGATCTATTTCAGAAGGACTTGCCAGAATGGCAATTGCTGCAAAAATAGATAATAAACTAATTGATTTAAGCACTACCATAACCACAGATAGCAGTATTGAAATAATAACATCTAAATCAGAGGAATCACTTCACATTTTAAGACACACAACAGCGCACGTTTTTGCACAGTCAGTATTAAGATTATTTCCAAAAGCAAAAATAACAATAGGTCCTGCAATTGAAAATGGATTTTACTATGATGTTGATTGTGATGAAATAACTGATGAAAAACTTCCTAAAATTGAAGCTGAGATGCAAAAAATAATCAAAGAAGATTTAGAAATAACAATAAATTATAAAACAAAAGAAGAAGCTCTAAAACATTTCAAAAACAATGAATACAAAAAAGAAATAATTGAAGCAATCTCAAAAGGAAATCTTAAAGAAGAAGAACTTGAGGAAGGAAATTTAGAAAATGGTAAATTTAAATTCTATAAACAATCTGAATTCGAAGATTTATGTACTGGTCCACACTTACCTAAAACTGGATTAATTAAAGCTTTCAAACTTGAAAAAGTAACTAAAGCATATTGGAGAGCAGATGCTAACAATAAACAATTAAATAGAGTTTACGGTACTGCTTTTTGGAAAAAAACTGATATGGATGAATACTTTGAAATGCTAGAGGAAGCAAAAAAAAGAGACCATAGAATTCTAGGAAAAGGGTTAGATTTATTTATGACACACGAATACGCACCTGGTATGACTTTTTTTTTACCAAAAGGATTTCATATGTGGAAAGAACTTCAAAACTTCATAAGAGAACAATATAAAAAATATGATTACAAAGAAGTTATGACTCCTAATATGTTTAATAAAAAATTATGGGAAACATCAGGGCATTGGGAACATTACAAAGATGATATGTTTATATTTAATGTTGAAGGTCAAGAATTTTCATTAAAACCTATGAATTGTCCATCTCATTGTTTAATTTTCAAAAATGATTTTAGATCATATAAAGAACTACCTCTAAGAATTGCAGATTTTGGAGCATTACATAGAAATGAACTTTCAGGGGCATTATCAGGTTTAACAAGAGTTAGAAAATTTTGTCAAGATGATGCTCATATTTTTTGTACAATGGAACAAGTTGAAGATGAAATCGATAAACTTTTAGAATTTGTAGATTACGTTTACAAAGATGTTTTTCAAATGAAATATGAAATCGAACTCTCAACAAGACCAGATGACTTTCTAGGAACTAAAGAAATATGGGATTCCGCAGAAAAATCATTAGCAAACGCTATAGAAAGAAACAATAAAGAATATAAAATTTGTGAAGGTGATGGTGCTTTTTATGGACCTAAAATTGACTTTAGAATAAGAGACACATTAAATAGAGTTTGGCAAACTGCAACAATTCAACTAGACTTTAATCTTCCTCAAAGATTTGAATTAAAATATGAATCAGAAGGTAAAGGTCCTATGCAACCAGTAATGATTCATAGAGCAATATTAGGATCATTAGAAAGATTTATGGCAGTTATGATTGAACACTTTGCAGGGAAATTTCCTTTATGGCTTGCACCAATTCAAGTTAAAATAATAAATGTTGCTGATAGGCACATTGATTATTGTAATGAAATAAAACAAAAACTTGAAGAAAATAATTTCAGAGTGGATACTAATTATGAACACGAGACTGTATCAAATAAAATAAGACTCTCCTTTGAAAATGACAAACCCAATTATCTGTTAATTATAGGTGATACAGATTTAGAAGAAAAAACTATTTCTTATAGAGATAGAAATAATAAAACAACAACAACAAATATTGATGATTTCATTAAAGGAATAACTAAAGAAAGAGATAATAAAGAAATTAAAAATGGGGAAGAAAACAAAGCTTCCCCTTCTCTTTGACTCGAAAGAATTATTTTTAGAAGATAAGAATAAATTAGAATTAGTTCATATTTATGAAAAAGCAATTTGTAACTTAAATAAAACAGTTATTAAAATGTCAAAAGAACATAACTGGGGTCACAAAGGTGATTCTTATAAATGTAAAAGTTCCCTAAAATTAAAAAATGCAATTATTTCCTATCTAAATAAAAAGGGAGATAAATATGATAAAGTAACTGAACTTTTAATAAAAATTGTTCAAGCGCACGCATTTTCAAGTGCGAATAGAAGAACAGCATTTTTATCAGCAAGTTATTTTCTGATTTTTGATGAGAAAAAAGGGTATATAGATAATGCTCTAAACATCTCTAAATTCTTTGTTGATAGATATTCTAAAATGGATGCTAAAATGATGATTGGAATTCGAGAAGGAAATTATTACGAATTTAATGAAATTAAAGAATTTTTAAAAACAGGTAAAATTAGAGAATATAAAAGATAAACTAAAGATTTGATAAATCCTTCATAACTTCAGGAATAGAATCAAATGCAATCTCTGCAACTTTTTCCATTTCTTCAATAACTTTTTTCTCTTTTGACATAGTATATATATGTGAATAATAATTTATAAAACTAACGAAAAGAATAATTTTTTAATTAACCTAACTCTCAGCTTTCTTTCCAGATTTAAATTTCAACTTATCTTTTAAATTTTTAGTATTTGGAAATTTGATTTTTACTAATCTCATCTTATCAAAACCAATCAAATATTTAATTATACCAATCCAAAGTGGACTAAATAATAATGATAAAGAAATTACTAATATTGAAATTTGATAAGAGTAATTTAAAATCATACCGTTTGCAAGACCAACTGCTGCAAGTATAAAACTAAATTCTCCAACTTGAGAAAGTAAACTTGCACCATATAAACTTGCTTTTGGGCCTCTTTTAAATAATCTGAAAATAAAATAATATAAAATAGTATTTATCAAAAATGTAAATAAAAGTAAAAATACGATAATATTAATATTTTCAATTAAAAAATCAATATCAATTAAAAGACCGATTGAAATGAAAAATAAAGCCATAAATAAAATATAAAATGGATGTAAATTCTCTTTGAACCAACTAGTCTCTTTTCCAGCTGAAACTAGTATTCCTGCTAAAAATGCTCCCAAAGTTGCTGATAAGTGAAACCAAGCACTAAATACTGAAAAACCAAAACAAAACAAAAGTGCAATAAAGAATTGAACTTCGGTATCTTTTTTAATATATTTTCCAAAAGGTAATTTGATTTCTTTTTTTTTTAAAATGTAAACCAAAGTTGCAATAAATAAAAATCCTCCTACTAATTGTAAGAATAATTCAGAAGTACTTAATGGTTCAGGACTAAATAAATTCAAAATAACAATCATTGGAATAACAACAATATCTTGTACAATTAAAATACTAATGACATTAGCACCAACTTTTGTTTCCATCTCATTACTATCTTGTAAAATTTTCAAAACAACAGCAGTACTACTTATACTTAAAACAAAACTAATCAAAATTATTGTTTCTAAAGTCCAATCTACAAACAAATAACTAAGCCCAAATATTATTAATAATGTTAAAAAAATTTTCAATAAAACTCCAAAAACCGCAATTCTCCAATTAGAAATAATTTTATTTATATCAACTTCCATTCCAATAAAAAATAATAAAAGTAAAACACCAATTGAACCTAATTGAGTAATAAAATCAATATTTGTAATAAAATTAAAACCGTAAGATCCTAGTAATACTCCTGCCAAAATATAACCTACAACTGAAGGCATATCTAATACTTTTAAAATTATACTAACAATTACAATAACTAATGCTATAATTGCTGTTGCAGAAATAATTGGATCTAAACCTACCATAATATGAGACTAAATTTATATGTTTATAAAACTAATTAAAAAGATTAATTTTTAATTTTGGATTTTCTAATTCTTGAAATTTTAGGAATTTTTAAAACTGAAAGTTTTAGGTTATCAAAATCAATAACATATTTTATTAAATAAATCCAAAGTGGACTTAAAAGTAATGATAAAGATATAACTGCAATAGTCATCTGGTATCCATAATTAAAAATAATCCCACCCTCAAGCCCTATTGCAGCGAGTACAAAACTAAATTCTCCTATATTTGATAACAATGCTCCTGCATAAAAACTAGTTTTCCATCTTCTTTTAAACAATCTAAATATAACTGCATAAATAAGTGTGTTGATGAGAAATACGAAAAGAACTAAAAAAATAATTACTTTAAAATTTTCATACATAAAAAGTAAGTCAATCAAAAGTCCAATTGAAATGAAAAATAAAGCCATAAATAAAATATAAAATGGATGTAAATTTGATTTGAAAGTACTAGTTTCTTTACCTGCAGAAATAATTAATCCTGCTAAAAAAGCCCCTAGTGTTGCTGAGAGTTCAAATAATAAACTTATAATCCCGAAACTAAAACAAAACAAAAGAGCAACAAAAAATTGAACATCATTATCATCTTTAAAGTGTTTTCCAAATGGTATTGAAAAATTTTTTTTCTTTATTAGAAATATTAAAGTTGCAATAAATAACATCCCACCTATAATTTGTAAAAATAACTTTGATGCCTCAACTCCTTCTGAACTAAAAAAGCTTAAAATAACAATCATTGGAATTGTTGCAATATCTTGAACTAAAGAAACACTAACAACATTTGAACCAACTAAAGTATCAAGTTCATTTCTTTCTTGTAGAATTTTCAAAACAACTGCTGTACTACTTATACTTAAAACAAAACTAATGAATATTAATCTTCCGAAAGGCCAACCTAAAAAAAAATAACTCAATACTATAAAAAAAATCAAAGTAAATAATACTTTAAAAAATACTCCGAAAACTGTAATCTTCCAATTTGAGATTATTTTTTTTAAATCAAATTCCATTCCAATAAAAAAAAGAAGAAAAAGAACACCTAAAGAACCTAATTGAGTTACAAAATTAGAATTAGGAATAAGATTAAATCCATAAGACCCCATTGCAACACCTCCTATTATATAAGCAACAACTGAAGGCATTTTAAAATATTTAAGAAGAAGAGTCATTGAAACTGCAAAAAATGCAATTATCACAATGCCAATCATTAAAGGATCTATTGTAGCCACAAAGAAATATTTTATATTAAAGTTTATAAAACTAACTTATAACTTTAAAACTAAAGGTTTCGAAATAGATAATGAACAAATCTTTTAAATAGAAATCTTTTTTACTATATATATTAAAATGATAAATAAAACTTTCTGCCATATTGAAGGAGTTTCAAAAGAAACTGAAAAACTTCTATGGAACAACAATATAGAAAATTGGGAACAATTTCTTGAAAAACATTCAGAAATAAATTTTCTACCTCAGTCTAAAATAGATAAAATAAAAACTGAACTTTTCTTCTCAAAACAAAATTTAGAAGAAAATAACTTAAAATATTTTCGTGAAAAACTAGATTCAAATGAACATTGGAGACTACACAATTCTTGTAAAATTGCATTTGTTGATATTGAAACAACTGGACTCTCAAGATACACTGATGAAATAACTATGATTGGGATTTATGATGGTGAAATTGCTAAATCCTATATACAAGGTATTGATTTAGAAGATGCTAAAGAACATCTCAAAAAATTTGATATAATTGTTACATTTAACGGAAAAACTTTTGATATGCCATTTATTGAATATAAGTTTAAAGAAAAATATGATATTATACATTTAGATTTGAGATGGATGTTAAAAGAATTTGGACTCTCTGGAGGATTAAAAAAAATAGAGTTAGAATTAGGAATTACAAGACCAGATGAATTATTAGGAGTTGATGGATTTGAAGCAGTAAGACTTTGGAGAAGATATAAACGAGGAGATCCAAATGCCCTTGCAAAATTATTAAAATATAATTATGAAGACATTGTAAATCTTAAAATCATACTTGATTATTATATAAATAGAAAAACAAATGAAATTAGATTATAATAAAATAACAAAAGAAACTTATAATTCTATTTCTGAGAATTGGGATACCAAAAGAAAATATACTTGGAAACCAGTTGAAGAATTTTTATCTGAGTTCTCAAATTCAAAATCACTTTCTCTTATTGATCTTGGTTGTGGAACGGGGAGGTTTCTAGAACTTGCCCAAAATTTAAATTTTAAAAATAAAAATTTAACAGGTTACGATTATTCCCAAGGACAATTAAAAATTGTTAAAGAAAAAGGATTTCGAGCAATTGAAGGTGAGCTTACAAATATTCCATTTGAAGACAATTCTTTTGATATAATAATCTGCATTGCAGCTCATCATCATTTGCTAAAAAAAGAAGAACAATTAAAATCATTAAAGGAAATGAAACGAGTTCTAAAGGATAGTGGAAAACTACTTTTATCAAATTGGTTTCCAGAAAAAAAGTTTATAGAAGAACAAATTAAAAAAAAGAAATTTGAATTTATTTCAAAACAAGAAGTAAAAGTCACTTATACTGATGTCTCAAATCACCTATCTCCAATCACACTCGAACGTTATTATTATTTATTTGAAGAAAAAGAACTAATTGATTTATGTAAAGAAGCTAATTTTAAACTAAAAAAAAAAGAATATGATAAAGGTAATTTATATTTAACACTTAGCTAATTATACTCTCTAAAATGTTCACAAGCAAGCCTAATGTTTGGTGAGGAAACTTCATTTCTTTTTTCCATTGCAATAATTTCTTCTAAAGTAAACCAATTCCACTCTCCTTTTTCAGGTAAAGAATTGTTTTTTAGTTTGGCTAAATAATGAATTAAAACTAAAGTTTCTTTAACTCCATTTCTTTCAATTTCATCTGAGACAACAAAAGGATTAATTGATTTTTCTAATTCAACTTCAACTCCTAAATCTTCAAAAGGTCTAAAAACTGCATTATCTTGTGAAGTTTTAGTATCATCTAATCTTCCTCCTGTAAATTGATATTTCCCCGTACTATCCGCTCTATGTAATAAATATTTTCCTAAATTATCAATAATTACTGGACCAGTTGCAATTGTAACAGTTATTTCATTGCCTTCAAAATTTTTTGCATCATAATGATAAAAGTCAACCATATTATATTATTGCTAAGACAAACTTTTATAAAAACCTTTCTAAAATATATACATATGACTTACGAATTAATTATTCTCAAATGCTCAAAAATTAATTATTTTTGGCATGCCATAAATTTTAATTTATGTGCAAATAGAATTTTTGGACAATTAACTCAAGGAGGAATAAACAATGTCCTATGAGTTAATCATTTCTGAAAAACCACAAGCAGCGCAAAAAATTGCAGAAGCACTAGCAGATACTTCTGCTAAAAAGTCCAGAGATAAAGTTAACAATTTTGAATTAACACATAACGGTAAAAAAATAATTGTAGCATCAGCAGTTGGACATTTATATGGACTTGGAGAAAAAGGTGGAGAAAGTTGGGAGTATCCTGTTTTTAATACAGAGTGGAAAGCAACATATAAAACAAATAAAGCCGCGGCATATACAAAAGACTATCTTAACAATTTAATTAATCTAGGAAAAGGAGCAGATGAAGTAACAATTGCATCAGACTTTGATATTGAAGGTGAAGTTATTGGGCTAAATATTGTAAGATATGCCTTAGGTCGTGAAGATGCAAATAGAATGAAATTCTCAACTCTAACTAAAAATGAACTTATTAAATCATATGAAAACAAACAAAAACATCTTGAGTGGGGTCAAGCAAAAGCAGGAGAAACAAGACATACCTTAGATTGGTATTATGGAATTAATTTATCAAGGGCATTTACTGAGAGTATAAAAAAAGGAACAAATCAATTCAAAGTTCTATCAACTGGAAGAGTTCAAGCGCCAACACTTCACTTTCTTGCAAATCGAGAAAGAAAAATTGAAGCGTTTCAACCAGAATCATTTACAGAGATTTATTTAGATGGAAATTGTAAATCAGTAAATATAAAGGCGCAATATGAACTTCCTCTTGACATTGCAAAAGAGCATCAACTTGACGAGGAAAATGAAGATGGAGAAGTTAAAAAAACAATAGATAGATACAAAATTTTTAACAAAGAGTTCTCACAAAAAGTTGTTTCAGAAACACAAAATAAAAATGGAACTATTAAAGAAATAACTGCAAAAAAATTCAAACAAGCAGTTCCTTATCCTTTTGATTTAACATCCCTACAAATGGAGGCATCAACTATGCTTGGACTCTCCCCAAAAAGAACACTTGAAATTGCTCAAAAATTATATATTGAAGGTGTAACTTCATATCCAAGAACTTCTTCACAAAAATTACCAAAAGAACTTGATTTAAAAGATAAATTACTAAAATTAAAATCCCAATCTAAATACAAAGAACTTGTAGATAAAGTTCTAAAAATAAATCCTAACATAAAACCTAAAGAAGGAAATAAAGATGACCCTGCGCATCCTGCAATTCATCCAACAGGTGAAGTTCCGAAACAATTTGAAAACCCTCAAGATTCAAGATTGTATGATTTAATTGTGAAAAGATTTTTCGCTGTATTTGGTGAAGATGCAATTCGTGAAACAAACACAATAACAATTGATATCAACTCTCACAATTTTGTATTAAAAGGAACAAGAACTGTTGAAAAAAACTGGCATGAATTGTATGAGCCTTATTTAAAATTTGAGGATATACAGCTTCCAAAATTAGATCAAGGAACAGAAGTTGTTAATAATGAAATTGAAGAAATTGAAAAAGAAACATCTCCGCCTAAAAGATACACTGACGCATCAATTATTAAAGAACTTGAAAAAAGAAATCTAGGAACAAAGGCAACTAGGGCAACAATATTAGAACAATTAAAAGATAGAGGGTACATTGTTGATAAATCAATAAAAGTTACCGAATTAGGTCTTCAAATGGACTCTGTTCTAACAGATGAAGTGCCTACTTTAGTTGAAGAAGAGTTAACAAGAGAATTTGAAGATGAGATGGAATTAATTAGACAAGAAAAATCAACACCTGAAAAAGTTTTAAATTCTGCTAAAGAAAAATTAACAAAAATTTTAACTGACATTAGAAAAAATGAAATTGAACTTGGGAAAAAATTAGCAGATGCATCTAAACTTGCAAGATTTGAAGCTGCTAAAATTGCAAAATGTCCAAATTGTGAAGATGGAACTTTAGTTTTAAAAACTGCAAGAAAAACAAGAAAAAAATTCATTGCATGTGATAAATACCCCGAGTGTAAAACTATATTTAATGCACCTCAAGTAAATTACATTAAAGGCCTTGAAGAAGATGCAACAGATGATGATGGAAAAATTTGGTTTCTAGCAGGTAAGTCTGAAGGTAATTATAGAAAAGTTTGTTTGAACCCAGATACACCTGAAGAAGAAGAAAAAGAATTAGGTGAAAAAAAATATAAGGAAGAAGGAATGACTTGTCCTAATTGTAATGAAGGTCAAATGGTCTTAAGAAAAAGTTTTTATGGTGAATTTTTAGGATGTAATAATTATCCAAAATGTAAAACAATGATGCAAATTAGAAATGGAGAAGTGAACACAAATCCTGTTACACCTGCTGCAAAAAAAACAACAAAGAAAACAACAACCAAAAAAGCAACTACTAAAAAAGCAGCAACAAAAAAAACTACAACTAAAAAAGTTGCTAAAAAGTAAATGGTTCTAAAAGCAATTATATTCGACTTATCACAAAATATATTTTGTGGTGACCAAAAATGACCAATTTAAAAGCTGTCATTTTTGATTTTGATGGTGTAATTGCCAATACTTATAAATTGAATTACGAAGTAGTTAAAGTTTTCCATCCTAAAATGAAGGAAAAAGAATATAGGGATTTACATAATAGTAATGTCTACGAAAATCCTAAAACCTCAACTAATACAATACCAATGGAGAGTTTTGATTCTGAACATAATCAAAGATTTAAAAAAGAAGAACATTTTTTCGAACCAATCTTTGAAACTATTACTAACCTTAAAAAAAGATTTAAACTACATGTAATAACAAGTGGAGGAAATAATAAAATAACAAAGTATCTTGAAAGTGTAGATTTAAAAAAAAACTTTGAGAGTATAATGGGTAGAGAAACACATCCTTCTAAAGTTGAAAAATTTAAAATGCTATTCAAGGATTATAATCTAAAACCAGAAGAATGTTTATTCATAACAGACACGCTTGGAGATTTAAAAGAAGCTCATAAAGTTAATGTTAAATCACTTGCAGTTAGTTGGGGATTTCATAGTATTGAAGTTTTAAATGATGGAAACCCTCATAAAATACTTCATAAATTTGAAGAACTTTTACCTGAAATACTAATCTTTGCAAAAGAAGAAGTAAAAATAAAATATACCAACTACAAAAATGAAACAGCAATTAGAAAAATACTTCCAAAAGAACTCTACTTTGGGAAAACTCCATTTCACCCTAAAGAAGAATGGCTTTTAAAAGTTCATGATGTTGAAAAAAATGCAAAAAGAATATACTCACTAAAAGATATTCAAGAATGGTTTGTGAAATAAATTAAAAACTTTTTTTGGTAAAGCTTTTTTCGATTTCTTAGGAACAAACCACTCGATACAACGGTGTTTGTGACATCGATTAGTAGAAATCGCAGAAAAAAGGTTTATTTGATTAAATGATAAACTAATACATCTGATTCTAAATACTCTTCACCCTGTGGACTTACAAATACAATACAATCTCCATCTACAGTCATATTATTTGTAAATACTAAAGTATTAGGTGTACAACTCAAATTTCCTGTAATTCTTTGATGTGAAATTTCCAGACCAGTTAAAGCTTTCTCAACAACATAAATAGCATCAGAAGATTGATAATTTGGATCAACATAAATATTAACAAACTCAGTACTTTTAATTTGTGAAGCAATCCCTTTCATATCCTCTCTTAATTCATAACCCTCAACTCCATTAAAGAAAATAAATTGCTCACCATTAAGAACTGCTCCCCAATAAGTTTCTCCAGTTTGTGGATTTTGAAAAACATCTGCTTGTAAAGGTAAATCTCTAGTGGTAGAAGTGCCAGAACTTCCTAAACTACCTCCTCCTCCACTTAAAATTGCAAAACCTGCTACACTAAAAATCATAATAAAAATAATAAAATAACTCATATATTTAGTTTGTTTGCTAACTCCTTCTTCTTCTTTCTTTAAATATTTCTTTTTGTTTTCTTCTTTTTTTACCATATTTATCTCTCCCACTCACCTTTATTTGCGAGAATAGCATCACCAGTTGTTCTTTTAGCATTTGCTAAAAATCTTTGCTTAAAACTCTCATCTAATTCATCTCCATCTCCTTCTACTCGAAAAGAATTTTCTCTCTCTAATATAAAATCATTCTCTACTTCAATATCTTTCATAGCAGACATAAAATTATCCATAATATTTTTTGCCTCAAGTTTGATATCTTCTGACTTCATAACTTATTAAGTTCTAGTTTATTTAAAAATATATTGATAAAAACACCATTTTTTGGTAAAGCTTTTTTACGATTTTCTAGGTTTAAGTTCTCGATTCAACGGAACTTAAAAACTGCGAAAAGAAAAATCGTCGAAAAAAGGTTTATTTGAAAATATATTGATAAATACTTAAGTAATCTAACAAGTAAGTTTTAACTCAAACTCTCCTTCTCCCTCTTTATCAAATTGGCAAAATAATTTATCAGATGCAAAATTAACATTAAAACTGTGTGTGATTTGAAAATCGGATAATAAATAAGTATCTTGAGTTTTAATAAAAGTAGAATCAAATAAAATTACATTATCTCCACTTTGAAAAATAGTATTAACATCACGTAAAACTCCATATAAAAAATCAATATTATTTAAATCATAACTAATATCATTCTCATATAAAAGATTTAAAAAATCATCTTGGGTAACCTCGCCACTCATAACACATACACTATTAAATAAATTATTTTTAAATTTTACAACTTGAACATCTCCCTTAGCAAGAGGATCTTCACAGTGATTAAAGGCATCTTCAATTTGATTTTTCATATCATTAACTTCTAATTGTGATAAAGTATCATTAACTAAAAAAATCTTATTAAAACCAAAAACTATAATTGCAATCATAATAATACCCATCAAAATAAAAAACATAGTTTCTATTCCAAGTTCTGCTTTTCTACTTCTTATTTCTCGCCTACCTTTCATCATCAATCACAATCACTCTTAGTTATATTAGCCCATAAATTTCTTCCAAAGTGTAACAAACATAACTGCAATAAATCCAAAAATTAAAACTCCAAACATATACCATAAATTATTAAAAACTAAAAGTCCAATCATTCCTAAAACTAAAATTGTAAAAACCATAAGCCAAGCAAATTTATTATAACTAAATAATTGAAATCCTTCTGAACTAGGATATGGTATTAAAGTAATAAATGCAAACCAATATAAAATAAAAATAAACCAATAATAAAATTCTGAATCTCCTAAAAATAATTTAACAAAAATTCCAAAAACAAAATAATATAAAAACCCAGTAAATAAAACTTTACTAACTCTATAACCTGAAATGTCCATATTATAGAAATATAATAAACTAAATTCCCATCTCTTTTTAGAACCTAAAAACAAATGAGGAATTTTTTTAATATTGTATTTTAAAACTGAAGGAAAGATAAAAAAACCTAATGTCAAAATATAAAAAAATACGCTAATAAACAAAACTGGTATCCCTTTAAAATTATCAACTTTAGAATAATTAATTTCTTTTAATTTTCCAATAGAGTGAGCAACATCTATCGAAAGCCCAACTGTATTATCCTCAACTTTATTTTTATAATAGGATAATTTGTCATAAGATCTAAAACCAAATCTATCAAAATATATCCATTCTAAATTTAATTCAAATGCATTTCTAATTCCTGCAAATTTCATAATAACTAATCTTGTTAAAAATAGAATAAATAAATAAATAAAAAATATAATAATTGTTTCAAAAATAGTTGAACCTGAATCAAATCTCAAAAACATCATAGAAAACAATACTGAAAAAACAACCGATACTATAAAAACTAAAAATAAATCATTCTTAGATGGTTTACAATAATGCAAATCTGACATAGTTAAATATTAGCTTAAAGTTTTATAAAACTTGTTATCTCTTAAAAAGGGAAAACCTTTTAACTTATATTATCTTTAATTATATTAGAAATATGCAAAAAAATAGTAAAACAACACTCGCTGATTCAAAACTTAAAGTTTTAAGTCCAACGCTTAGACAGAAAAAAAGGTTTGTTTTACTAAAAATTGAATCGAGCAAACAGTTTGATTTTAAAGAATTATCTGAAAATTTAATTGAAGAATTAATAAAATATCTTGGAGTTGTTGAATTAGGAAAATCTGGAATTTGGTTACTTAGAGATAAATTTGACTTTGAAAAACAAGAAATAATTATTAAAGTTAGTACTAAATCAAAAGATAAATTAATTGGAGTTTTAGCACTAATTCAAAATATTGGAAGTTGTAGTATTAAAATTAAAACACTAAAAACAAGCTCAACTCTAAAAGGAATTAGAATGGATAAAAAAGCTAAAAAAAATGAACAAGCTTAATTTTACAGATAAAGAACATAAAGACATTGCTTATTGGGAAAGAGATCAACTAATTTTATTCTTAACAAAATTATTTCCTTCTCATTTAGAAAAACATCCAATTGAAGATGAAAAGTGGCCAGTAGAACTAAGAAATATAGTTATGATTGAAACACCAAAAGGACAACTTGCCTGGCACATTCACGATAAAGAATTAAATGAATTCAATCATCTAAAATTAAAAAAAGGAAATACTTATGATAATCATTCAATTGAAGATAAATATTTAAGAATAAAAGCACTCTCAAAAAAAGATATTAAATAAATTTTTAAAAATTATTCTTTTCTTATCTCTATAGAATTTTTAGAAACTTTTAAAATAACATTTTCACCATCAGTAAATTCTGACATTGTAGTTGCAAACTCTGGTAAAACTATCTTACCTGTTCTAACAAGTATTTCACCTTCAATTTCACGAACACCAATTTCATCAATTCCTAAACTACCCATAACATCTTTTGAAATTTTTCTATCTTTACCAGATTTAATTTTATCTGTTTCATTAAATAAATAACTTGCAATTTCTTTTGCAATATTTTTCTTTGTAACCTCTGTTATCTTTTGAAGTCCAGGTGAAGTATTAATTTCTAAAATTTGTGGACCATACTCTGATTCAATAATATCAACAGCACAAACTCCTGCTTTAAGTTTTTGAGCAGCTTTAATTGACATTAACTTAATCTCTTGTGTAACAACAAAAGGCTCAGCATCTCCACCCATATGTGCATTTGCTCTAACTTCATCTTTAGCAGAAGTTCTCTTCATAGCTCCAACTACTTTATCTCCAGCAACAATAATTCTAATATCAGATTTTATATTAACATAATCTTGAATAATAACTGGTTGATCAAATACATTAAGAGCATCAATCATAGAACTTGCACTAGAATAACTCTCTGTAAAAATAACTCCTTTACCATGTGTTCCAGATGGAAATTTCATAATAATTGGATAATTTAAGGTTTTAAGAAATTCTTTGGTTTCAGAAATTTTTGCAGCAAAATAAGTTGCTGGCATTTTTAAAGATTTCTCAGAAGATAAAAATAAATGTGTCATAAATTTATTATGTGCAATTATATGTGCATTAGCATCAATAGGAACAAAACACTTATCTCTATAGACCTCAGATAATGCATAGAGAAGTGTTGAATATTTATAACTACCTCTCATATAAAGACAATCGTATTTTTCCAGAGGTTGACCATTGTACAAAACTGTAGTTTGTTTATCAATTTTAACTTCAATTTTTTTTAAATCAATTTCATCAGCAACTTCAAAAAGTTTTCCTGCTTCCTCTAAAATCATTTTAGAAGACTTACTACCCAAACTTATAAGTCCAAATCTTAATCCCATATTAACCTTTAACCACTCTCATTTTATAAAATTACCTAACTATTAGGATCTATCAAAAATCCTTCTTTTTTCAAAATATCTTTACCTATTAAAATTTTATATTTCAAATGAGTTCTATCTGAAATTGAAAATCTCTCTCTAAACATCTTACCCTTAAACTCAACATCCAAAATAACTGTCGCTCTTTTGTGTTTACCTAATGCAGATTTAACAATTTTATGTTTAGAAAATTCTTTCTTTCCCAGTTTTTCTAAAATAGCTTCATCAATAGAACTTGAATCAGCACCAGTATCTATCTTTGCTTTGTAAGTTGTTCCATTTTCTAAAGTTATATCTTCAATTAATCCGATAGTAATCCTTTTTTTATTAAACAATGCCATTTTCTATAATCTCTTAAATCAAATTAAGCATATCCTCCACACCAAAAGAGTTTGCATTTGATTGTGCATTAGTATTACCTTGTGAATTCCCACTTCCAGAATTAATATTATAATTATTAGTTCCAGAGGTTATTAAAATTATAGGGGTAGTTACACTATAAACTGGACTCTTTGTTGAATCAACAGCTACAAGCCCAATTTGAAATGAATTTTCATCAACATTAGTTGAATTTAAAGGCAAATCAACTGTTTCAAAACCATTTGATTTCTCTCCGCCCTTTATTGATTTTAAATCTGTTAAGGCAACCTTTTTAACTTTATTATCAGCAACATAAGAAACTGCAATAATAAATTGTAAATCTTCTTCAAATGGCGCTTTTACAAAATATGAATATGAAATACTAACTTTAGCATCTGGTGTAACTCTGGTCATTTGTGCTCTTAAATCATAACGTACATTAATAGATCTCTCTGAAAGTTTTTCATCAGGATCATCAGTCCCGAATTGATAAGATGTAACTCCGCCATTTGTGTTTTGTTGATCATCTAAGTATCCATCTATCTTTGCAATACAAATATTAGAAGGAAATGGCTCACCAAAAACATCATATAGTGCATTATCCTTAAAATTAAATGCTTCATCAAGTCCAAATAATTTAGATGCCTTTAAAGCATTCTCATCTGGATTAGTAAGAATAGAAATTGCTTTGTAAATTCCATTAGTTTCAACTTGTGTTTTCTTATCATAATTGTTTTTAATAGAATTATATATATCCTTATCTAATTGAGATAATACATTTAAATCACAACTATTTAAACTACAAGAACAAGGTTTATTACTGTTTAAGGCATTACTACATAGATTACTTAACTTGGAATTTAATTGCTTTTCATATTCAGTATTATATTGAGCAGCACTACATCCACTACAACTTGCAGCAGTATTTTTTGAAACTTCATCTACAGTTTTAGCACCAAGAGTTGTAGCTGTCATCTTTTGTGTAAATGCAGAGAAAATAGAATTTAAATATCCATCCCCTTCATCATTTGCCAATTTAATTAATGCTTCTTTTTCAGCTAATGGCAAAGCCATTATCTCAGTTGCAGGAATTTTTTCAATAGTTTCTTTATCTAATTTATTTGTGTTATACTTTCCTTTTATTGAAGCTATATTCACATCATCAGAAACAAAACCTGATTTCAAAGGAATTTGAATATTAGGTCCACCGGGTGTAGGATCAACATAATTTAAAATACCATCTTTAACATCGGTATTCTCATCATAAGGATAAATAAAATACTTGTCACCTACAACTCTAGTTAAATATTTGGTGGAGGGTGTTTGAGTTTGTTGTTGAATCTTAGAATTTGCAACATTCCCTGTTAAAGTTGAAGCAGGAGTACTTGCAGTTGTTTGAGCCTGTTGTTGAGGAACAACAGATTGAGAAACAGTACCAGTTATAGGTGCTGCACCAAACACTCCACCTAAAACCACACCAAAAACTAGAAATATTGCAATTGAAAACCTTAAAATAAATTTTATATCCATTATTATACTATTTTATAAAAAAAAGAATTTATAAATATTCTTTTTCACGAAGGGAAAAAAATGTTCCAAGAATTTTTATATTTAAAAAAAATTGTTGTTATATTCTTTTTTACGAAGGGGAAAAAAAGAATTAACTATCCTATTTGTAAATCACGAATAGTAATTTTCTTTTGAGCTTGTTGTTGATATTTATAATCTAGACCTGCACTTAATTGAGCACTGTATTGGTCCTCACTACTTCTTGTAAATTCACATAAAAATTTTGAAGTTCCACTGTTAACAACATAAGTATCTGAAGATAAAGGTTTACAATTTCCACTACTACTTCCTAACTTAATATCTTGCAAAGCATAAACATTTCCAAAATCCATTTTTCTCTCATCTTGAAAACACTCATTAACAATATTTCCACCTGCTGAATCTTTAACTGAAAATTCAACTAAAATGTCTTGCTCTCCTCTAGGATAAATTCTATCAATATTAATATTTAATGGTCCATTCTCAAAATTATCCCCCCCTGAAATATCACAAGCACCAAATTTATCTGGAACACAAACAGTTTCACGAAACACAGTTTTAGCGCTGTAACAGTATTTAAAAGTTGGATCAAAGGGATAACTCCCTGTAAACCCATCAAGCTTAATACTTTGAATTAGCTGTGAATATTGATTAGGTCCAGACTCTGTAGCAGCGCCCATCCTGACATTATACTCTCTATCAAGACCTGAAACATATCCCCAATCAAAACCTGTCGGTTTAATTTTTAAATCATCAATAGCATGTCTTTGATAATTATTGATAATTAATTGAAGAGGAAATTCAAATCCTTTCTGAGGGTCAACATTACTGTCCCCAAAAGTTAAACTAACTCCATTTCCTGAAGAAGAACTACTTCCTTTACCAATACTAATCCCACTTGTTTGAGTATCATCTCCTGTTAAACTAGAACAAGAACTAAACAAGAGTCCAAATAAAACCAAAAACAAAACAATTAACTTATTTTTTTTTATCACTTTTCTTTACCTCAAAGTTTTCGTTGTAATATTTAAAATATTCTTCATTACGCGATAATATAGCATCAAGTATTATCTTTTTAATCTTTTCGTTAAAAATGTCTTCTAAGCTCATAAATTCTAAAATTCTGTAATTATTTCTAACTTTTTCTGCTAAAAAAACATCTCTTAATCTTTTAAGTTGACGTCTAATATTAGAATCAGCAGTTCCATTTAAAGAAAGTCCATTTTTCTTTCTAATTTCAAGTAATTCATATTTAATTTCAACAGCACTAAGCTCTTTTTTATCTTTTTTTGCCTTCTCAAGAACAAGTAAAATATCAACAATAATATCTCTAGAATCCCCAGGTTGTAATAAACCTAGCGCTAAACATATTTTCTTTAAAGAATCACGTTCATTAAGGTTATGAGGACTCTCATATCTTCTAAGAATAATTTCCATAAGTGGGGTTTCACTAAAATCAGCCATAGTAAATAATCATCTTTTTTATTTAAAAACTTTTGTATAAACATTTAATCAAACACTAAATAAAGTTAGCAAAAATTACACTTATATTTATTAATCAATCTATATTAACATATCTATGTTCAAAATACCACAAATAGAAAAAGCTGACTTTTATATTGACCAAGCAATGAAAGCTATGCAAGAATTTGCAACAAATGAAAGAGAAAAAATTGGTGAAAGATTCAAAAGAGTAGCTTCAACTCAAAGAAAACAAAAAGATGATGTTAATTTAGATAAAAGAAAAGATTTAGAATTACAAAAAATAAGATATCTAAACAATCATTTAAACACTAGTTTAAGAAAAATAGATAAAAAATTTCCACACTTCGAAAAAGTAGACCAAATTTATCTAAAGTTAATCAATACTTCACCTGTTAAAGTTGCTAGCATAAAGGATTCACTTGGAAGAATTATTTGGATTGCAAATACAATTGATGAATTCACACAAAAAACAGAACATAAAATCAAATACGCAAGAACTGGAGAAACTGTTGGTTTTCTTATGAAAAAACATTTAGGAAAAGTAAACTCCTTATTTAGAAAAAATAAAGAATTTTTCTTAAGCTTAGATGATGCTAGAAAATTTATGAATAAACTTCCAAGCTTTGAAGATTTATACACAATTTGTATTGCAGGATATCCAAACGTTGGAAAATCAACTCTTATGAAAAATATGAGTGGTTCTGATGTAGAAATTCAAAACTATCCTTTTACAACTAAAGGTTTAATGTTTTCTTATTTATACGAAAATGATAGAAAAGTAATTCAACTAATTGATACTCCTGGACTTTTAGGAAGAGATAAAAATAATGATATAGAAGAACGTGCGCAAATAGTTGTGACTCAATATGCAAATGAAATTATCTTTGTATTAGACTTTACTCAAAGTTGTGGTTATTCAATTGAGAGTCAACTAAAATTATTAAAAAAAACACAAGATACATCAAATAAAAATATTCAAATCTATTTTAGTAAAACTGATATTTTTGATGAAGAAGATGAAGAAAGAATAAAAGAAACTGAAAATAAAATTAAAAAATTTGTAATTTACAAAGATTATGAAATTCTTAAAAAAGAATTAATTGAAAACTGCAAAAAACAAATGAAAAAATTTGACCCTAACAAATTAAAAGTTATTAAATAAAATCCTTATTTTAAAAAAATAAATTTTTTTATCCAAACTCAAAAGTAAAATATTTATAATTCTAAAACTATGTTAGATTATGGTTGAAACAAATAAACCAGTTAAATCATTCAAAGCAGGAGTACTCTCATTAAATGTTTGGGAGAATGGAATTGGAACAGAAAAAATAAAATCATACTCATTTCAAAGATCATATAAAGATAAAGAAGACAAATGGGCTCATACTCAAAGTCTAAGAACTTCGGATTTACCTAAATTAATGGTATTACTTGAAGAAGCGTATAAAGACCAAATTATTTCTGAATCCTAATTCTAATATATTTACCATTTTTATAGATTAAAAGTAAAAATTTATAAATTCTAAAATTGCATCTATCTTATGACTAACGAACTATATGATAAAATTGAAAGGATTAAAAGATTTCTTATTTATCAAACGCCTTATAGAAAATTAGGAGAAAGTGTTGATTTTACTATTATGGATTTAGAATATGAAAAAAATATTAATAGAAAAAAAGGAGGAATATATGCATCTACTGAATATGACAAAATTGAAAATTTTTTAAAATTTTTAATAGAAATTTTAGATAAAGTAAACTTTAATAAAAGTATAATTGATAATGACAAATTTGAAGAAGTAAATTCATTTATTAATAGTATTTCTTATGGTGATATCCCCTCTTTTTTAATAATTAAAAACTCTGAACAGATTTTTACAGATGAGAAAAATTCTGAAATATTTAAAGAAACAATAGATAATTTTTTTAAAAAAAATACTGCCACATATATATTTTTTTTAAATAGAATAGAAAACAGAGATGAAATAAATTTATTTTCTTGGTTAGATAGACCTTTTGAAACAATTATGATTGAGTAACTTTTACTCTTTCAAATACTCAAATTCATCTGGACCACGATATGGCTTTTGAGTATAATTTAATCTTTGTAGAGAAACTTTTGCACTTTCACGAACAAAATGAGAATATTTCTCATCATCTTGAATAGAAGTTATAAATTCAATTAAATCCTTATCTGCAATCGTTCCAAGGGCTAGAAGAGCTTCGTGTTTAACAACATCACTATCATCATCAGTTATCGCTCTTTTCAGTTCCGCAATCGCCCTCTGAGATACACATTCTCCTAAAACAAAAGCTGCTTCATGGCGAACAATTTCACAAGAATCATTTTTTAAACATTCAAAAATAGCATCTAAAGAATCATCATCAGCAATATTCATCAATTGAAAAAGTGCTTGAATTCTCTCTTCTTGAAGAGAATCGACTGATTTGAGAACATTAATATTTGAATCTCTTTTTTCATTCATAAAAATTAGAACAAGTTTTGATTTAAAACTTTAATCATAAAATTAAAGCGCCTAGCGCGATTTGAACACGCGACCTGCTGCTTACAAGGCAGCCGCTCTACCACTGAGCTATAGACGCATAATAATAATAATTCAGATTATCTTTAAAAAGATTTTGCTTTTAAAAGAAAAAAAAGAAAAACAATTAGCACACATTAATTTGCTTTATAAACTATTTAATAGTAACTAAAATATGGATTATAAATATTTAGGAATCGATTCAACAAACAATGGAAAAATGCCTAAAATTTTTGTTGGTGTTACATCAAACAATGATAAACATATAGAAGAACATACTATGAGAAGATTAGACCCAAGAGATAGAAAAGGACAACCGTGTGTTTGGAGAGTTAATTACAAACATGTATTTATCCCTGAAGAATTTAGCAAAAGATTTGCTAATGAAGATCAAATAAATTTAATTGGAATTTGCGAACTAATTCAGTATTTTAAACCTAAACAAGTATTTATTGCAGAATCACCTTTAATTACAAGCCTTTCTAAATTAACAGAAGCATTAAAAAGACTAGAAATTCCTGAATATGAATTTTTTAGAGATAGAATTGTAATAACTGAACAAGCTGACACTCAATATCCAATTGTAAATAGAGCTGATGAAATTGCAAGACAACTTAGAAGATACTATGATGCAAAATCAAGTAAAAAAAATAAAAAACACCTAGACACGTTAATTACTCCTAACATTGGGGATTATAGATTTCTTCTTTAAGCACTAGCATTTCTTGCTCTATCTCTTTGAGCTGCTCTTTTATTTCTTTCAAGCTCTTCTAATTTTCTCTTTTCATCAAGAACATCTTTTTTAATAACTTTAACAAGTTCAGAAAAACTCTTCTTATAAATTGTAAATACAGTTTTTACAATATCACAATCTTGCATAATTTTATCTAAATGTTCAAAAATAAAATCTACTCCTGAATTCTTCATCATAATATAAAAAATCATAGCAAGCTCTTGATCTTTCTTAAGTTTCTTTCCATCTTCATACATTCTAATATCAAATTTAATACTCTCTTCTCTAAAATCTCCTGAAACAATTCCAGCAAGAACATCAGATAAATATTTGTAATACATTTTAAAATCAGTACTTTGTGGGAAATATTTTTTACATAAATAAAATTTAACAAGACAATAATCAATTAAAATTAACATCTGTTTATCTAAGTCAGAAAAAAGACCTTGAGCTGCAGCTGGATGAATTACATTAATAAAATCATCACAATCTCCATAACTTGCAAAAACTCCCATTGAATCTCCATTAGGACCCATAGCAGCAACAATTGCACCTCTTGAAAAATGAAGTTTTAAAGTAACATCTAAAACTTCCATCTTAAACAATTTTGCAATTGAACTACTTCTATCTTCTAATACCTTTTGGTATTTATACGTAACATCTTTTTCATCCTTTGACTCAGGAACTGTAATAACTTCTAATTTTGCCATTTTAATTTTTTATATTTTTAATTAATTAATTTCATATAGTTTCGGTATATTATATTCTCAATCTCTATTTTATCATAGCCTTTAATTCTTGCAATTTCTTCATAAATAAAAGGCACACTAAGTGGTGAATTTTGAATTCTATCTGGATGTAAAAAAGGACTATCCGTCTCAACTAAAATTTGTCTAATCGGAAGTTCATTAACCAGAATTTTAAAACTCTCAGTGTTCATAACAATGTATGGAATTGAACAGTATATTTGTAACTCTACAATATCCTTTATTAACTTTTTCTTTCCCATAAAACAATGTAAATTAAATTTTTTAAATCCTGTACTCTCAACATATTCACGAACTATTTCTAAAACTCTAGCCTCCGCCCTTCTTGTATGTATAATCAAAGGCTTATCTAATTTAATCCCAAGCTCAATTAAAGCTCTAAATCTTTTCTCTTGAACATTATTATCGATTTCTTGGTCTTCTTCACTCATCTCTCGATTAAGGTGTCTATCAAGACCAATTTCTCCAATTGCAAGAAATTCATCCTTAATACTTTCTAAATATTTTAAATATTTCTCAAAATCAGAATCAGAAATCTTATTTGCCTCAGTTGGATAAAGTCCTGGGCAAACTTTAACATTATCATATTCTTTAAACTTCTCTTTTGCAAGTTCAAAACCTTCTGGTGTCGTAGTATTTGAAAGGCCGATTATTTTCTTCTCTTTCATCTCTGAGATAATTTTGTAAATATCTTCCCCGTAACTCTCCCAGTCTAAATGACAATGAACATCAACAAATCCCATATTAAAAAATTAAATAAAACATAAAATAATTAATTTAAAAAAATTATTTTTCATTCTCCTCCTCTTCTTTTCTTTCTTTTCTACTTGTCATCATAACTCTCAAATAAGCAGCATATGCTGGTCTTGTAATAAAAACTCCAATTGTAATTCCAACAATAATCATAAATGCAAATCCTTGAAGAACTTTTAATCCTGCAAAATATAATGGACCCATAGCAGCAAGAGTTGTAAAATATGCAATCATAATAATATACATCGCATTTTTAATTCTCTTTCTTGAAGATATATTTTTCTTCTTATTTCTAAACTGTTCATCAGTAATAATAATTTGATCATCAACTCCAGTTCCTATTGCTGCAATAAGTCCTCCAATTGCTGCAAGATCAATACTAAGTCTTAAAAATGCTGCAGCTCCAAAAACAATGAAAATCTCAGTTACAAGAGCAATAACAATTCCAAAAAATACGGGTAGTGTTCTATATCTAATTGCAACAATACTTGAAACTAAAAGAAGAGCTGCAATACCAACGTAAATTGCATTCTCTAAAAGAACATCCCCACGTGAACTTGAAATTGAATAACTTTGAACAACTTCTAAATCACTTGGTAAACTCTGAGTTGATAAAATTGCTTGTAAAAATCTCATTTCTTTTTTAGTATTTCTAATTGCTTCTTCCTCATTAATTCCTGACTCTGAAACTGTAATTTGTGGATTACTAATTTTTTGATACTTAAAGCTTGCTGCAACATTTAATGAAGTAATTTCTTCTCCATCTAAATAAAAAGAAATTTTTTCTGATAAATATCCATTTGTCACAGATAAATCCTTTGATACATTAAAAAAATTATCTGTACCAGTTGAATCAATTTCTATTGAAAACGTATAACTACAACTAACAGGATTTACTGAAGTTCCTGAATCAGTACAACCTTTTAAAATTTCATGAGTTGGATCATTTAATACTCTAACAACATTATCTCCTGTAAAAACAGTAACATTGCCAACTTTAGCTTCAAATTCTCCTTGTCTTTTAATTAATTCAAAAATATCATTTTTATTAGAATTAATACTCTCAACAATAATAAACTTCTCATTTGAAAAAACATCTTCTAATTTGTTAACTTTAGTTCCACTTGCTCCATAAACATCAAGTCTACTTTGAAGTGTATTAACTAATAAATCAAATTCATCTTCTGTTAAATTCTGAGTTGGTTTTAAAATTAATCTTGAACCCCCTTCAAGTTCAATTCCTAACTTAATATTTGATGTTGGAACTGATCTTACTGAAACTCCTAAAGTATCAACTAAATCGCTTGAGAAATTGCCAAGTTCTAAATTATAACCACTTGGATTTAAATCTGTATAAATTAAAACACTAGAATTAGGTTCTAAGTTTTCAATTAAGTTATAAAACTCTGATTCAGAATTAACCTCATTATAACCTACATATAAAATTCTCTCCAAATTAGACTGACTAACTTCAGATTTATAAGTTATTCCTGAATTGTAAGCAATAGAATTTTGAGTAACTCCATTAATTGCAATCCCTTTAGTATCAAAGTTAAATCCTATTGCAATAAAACTAATAAAAATAAAAAAAACTAAAATCCAAATTCTAAAATTTAATAAAATATCAATAGTTTTTTCTTTAAAACTATCTTTTTTATCTGACATAATATTTTTAAACTTAAATTATTTTATAAAAGTATGGAAAAAAATAAAGGTTTAGAAATTCCTCAAATTAAAAAAACTCAGTTTTACTATGATGCTATTTCTAAAGGATATTCTGAATTATACCATTCTGAGCAAATTAAAAAAATTTCTCTTGTCTCTTCTCACCTTCCCAATCTTCAATCTCCAATTTTAGATTTAGGTTCAGGAGATGGTGTTTTGAATAATTTCTTAGATAAAAAACAAAACTTAATCTCCCTTGATTTAAGTTTTAAAATGCTTAAAAATAATTCAAATAAAAATAAACTTCAAGCATCAATAACTAATATCCCAATAAAAACAAATTCCATAGATAATATAATTTCATTTACAGCAATTCAAGATGTTGAAAATACTAAAAAAGTAATTTCAGAAATTAATAGAATTTTAAAAAATAAGGGGATTTTAATTCTCTCATTTCTAAAAAAATCATCTAAAAAAGAAAATATAATAAGTGAATTAAATAAATATTTTAAAATAGAAGAAAAAATTGAAGAAGAAAAAGATTTAATTTTAGTTTGTAGAAAATAAGATTCTTTTGGTGAAGCTTTTCTTAGTGCCATGAAAGTAAACGTTAAAGAAAAGGTTCGAAGGAAACTGATTTGATATTAATTTGTAAAAAATAAAATCCAAAATTTGAAATTAAAATAAAAGAATTATTTATTATTTTTATTGTGCATTAAAGCTTTAGTTTGAAGAAGTGACACAACTTCATCAATATCTCTATCCATCTTATTAAAATGTTCAATTACATATAAATAAACAACAAATAATAAAAGCGTTCCAACAATAAGTGCCACAACCATAATTTGACCTGAAATAATTTCTTGAACAGAAGAATACACCGCAATTAAAATTAACAGTGCATAAACTATAACTGTTTTAGAAAGTACTAGACTATACTTCTCCTTGTTTAACTTAGTTTTTTCAACAATTAAGTTAATAACAGCAGTATCAAGTAATGAAAACTCCTGTTTTTCGTCGTGTCTTTTAGCTAACATATAAACTTATTATACTAAGAAAATTATATAGAGATTTCTCACTTTTATCAAGTGATAAAAAGAAAACAAAAAAAATATAACTGTCTATAATAATAGAATTACAAACCTTTAAAAACTCATTTTATTTAAGTTTAACTATGGTAGACGAAGATTACGGAGCAAGTAATATTAAAGTTCTAAAAGGACTTGAAGCAGTTAGAAAAAGACCGGGGATGTATATTGGTGGAACAGGAATAGATGGTCTTCATCACTTAGTAAAAGAATTAGTTGATAATGCTATAGATGAAGCTCTAGCAGGACATTGTGATAAAGTAAGAATTACAATTCATAAAGATAATTCTGTAACTGTTGAAGATAATGGCCGTGGAATCCCAACTGATAAACATGCAGAAGGAGTATCCGCTGCAGAAGTTATTTTCACCGTTCTACACGCAGGTGGAAAATTCGATAAAGACTCTTATAAAGTTTCAGGAGGACTACATGGTGTTGGTGCATCAGTTGTTAATGCACTATCTACTCATCTTGAAGTTGAAATTTGCCGTGGTGGTAAAAAATTTGAGATGAAATTCAAAGATCAAAAAGCAATTCATCCTTTATCTGAAACAGGCCCAACTTCTAAAAGGGGAACAAAAGTTACTTTTCACCCAGATGCTTCTATTTTTCAAACAATTGAATTTGATTTCAAAACGATGATAAAAAGATATCGTGAAGTTGCTTTTCTAACTCCTCAAGTTAAAATTATATTTACAGATGAGAGAAATAATAAAGAAGAAATTTTCCACTACGAAGGTGGGCTTAGTGATTTTGTAAAATATATGACACAAAATTCTAAACAAGTAATTAAAGATATTGTTCACGTAAGTGGAGAAAAAGATGATGTGACAGTTGATATTGCAATGACATATACTGATTCCTACAATGAAACACTTGAAGGTTTTGTAAATATTATTCCAACACCAGGTGGTGGAACACATATCTCAGGATTTAAACTTGCAATAACTAAAGCAATAAAGGACTATCTAAATTTACATGGAAAAGCAAATGATAAGAAAATTAACTTGACTGGTGAAGATATCAGAGAAGGAATCGTTGCAATTATCTCAGTTAAAGTTCCAGAACCACAATTTGAAGGTCAAACAAAAGATAAACTAGGAAATCCTGAAGTTCAAAATATTGTAAATACTGTATTCTTTGATAAACTATACACATATTTAGATGAAAATCCAAAAGCTGCTCAATCCATTTTAGAAAAAGCTCTTCAAGCTCAAAAAGCAAGAGAAGCTGCTAGAAAAGCAAAAGACTTAGTAAGAAGAAAAAATGTTCTAGAATTTTCATCTCTGCCGGGTAAACTTGCTGATTGTTCAAGTAAGGACCCTTCTATTTCAGAAATATTTATTGTAGAGGGAGACAGTGCGGGGGGATCAGCAAAACAAGGAAGACTTAGAGAAACTCAAGCAATACTACCTCTTAAAGGAAAAATTTTAAATGTTGAAAAAGCAAGACTTGTAAAAATTCTTGAAAACGAAGAAATCAAAACTCTAATCTCTGCTCTTGGAACTGGTTTTGGTGAAAACTTTGATGCAGAAAAATTAAGATATCATAAAATTATTATTATGACAGATGCTGATGTTGATGGTTCTCACATTTCAACATTATTATTAACATTGTTCTTTAGACACTTTAAAGAATTAATATTAAAAGGTCACATATATATTGCAATGCCTCCACTATACAGAGTAAAGATTGGAAAAACTAGCAAATATTTATTCAATGATTTAGCTCTTGATGAATGTAGAAAAGAAAATCCTGGTACAAAAATTGAAATTCAAAGATATAAAGGTCTTGGAGAAATGAATGCAGAACAATTATGGGAAACTACGCTAGATCCTGAGTTTAGATTCCTTAAAAAAGTAACTATTGATGATGCAATAGAAGCTGATATGGCATTTGTAATGCTTATGGGTGATAAAGTAGAACCACGTAAAAACTTTATCATAGAAAACGCAGAGTTTGCAAAAGATATTGACGTTTAAAATAAACCAAGGCACTAACAAAAAAATTACTTAGCAACTTCAATAATTAAAACACTACTCTTTTCTTTTGAACTAATTTCAACTTCATTCTTATCATAAAAACCAATTGAATCTCTTTTCTCTAAATCATAACTTAAAACATTAACTTTTCCATCAATTAATAAAATAAATATAGAATTAGTTTCATCATAATTTTTATATACAAACTTTTCATCTTTCTCTAAATTTAAAATTGAAAAATAAGTATTCTGATTAATTTTCAAACTACCTTTCTCTCCTTTAGGTGATATTAACAAATGAATCCCTTTATCTTCAAAATTAATGTTCTTCTGTTCATAATCTGCAGGCATTCCTACTTTATCAGTTTCAATCCAAATTTGAAACAATTTCAAAAACTCTTTAGAACTAGAATTATACTCACTATGAGTAATTCCTGTCCCTGCACTCATTCTCTGAATTTCACCTTTAGTAATATCACCTATATTTCCAAGTGAATCTTTATGTTGTAATTCACCATCCATAACAATTGTAACAATTTCCATATTTTGATGAGAATGAAAAGGAAACCCACTATCTGGCGCTATTACATCGTCATTAATAACTAATAGTTTACAAAACCCAACTCTTTCAGGGTTATAATAATTTGAAAAAGAAAAATAATAATTAGTTTTAAGCCAACCATAATCACCTTTTCCTCTTGTCTCTGCTTTAATTAACATAATATCTTCTTTCATAGTCATAACTAATACTTCTGTATTAAATAACTTTTTGTTGTATTTTAAAAATCATAGAAAAAATCACATATTTATCATTAATATAAACTCTCAAATTTTCAATAATTATATAAATTATAAAATCTCAATTATAATATGAAAATAATATTTGTAAGACACGGTGAAACAAAAGATAACTTAAAAGGTATCAACTCTCCTGTTTTAAGCACAGCAGAATTGACAGAAAATGGAATTAATGAAGTAAGACAGTTAGCACAAAAATTAAAAAAATATAATTTTGAAAAAATTTATTATTCTCCAATGCAAAGAACTAAACAAACTGCACAAATAATAGCTAGTGAAGATAATATACAAACTAAAGAAATTGAAGAATTGAAGGAAAGAGACTGGGGGGATTGGGGGAAACAAGGTAAAACTTGGGCACAAGTTCTTGAAATTATAAAAGATTATGATATTAAAAAAAGATATGAATTTACCCCGACAAATGGTGAATCTTGGAAAACTATGGAAAAAAGATTAATAAGATTTGTTGAAAAAATAAAAAAAGAATATCAAAAAAATGTGATTATAGTAACACATACTGGATGTTTAAGAGCTTTACTGCCAGTATTAAAAAAAGATAACATTACAAACCACGAATCATACTCAGTTGGAACATCTACAATCACAGTTTTTTGCACAGAAAAAAATGAATATGACATTATTGGATTTAAACATCATGAAATTTTAGATTAAATCTATTTGTAAAACTTTATAAAAAATCACAGATTAAAAAAAATATGGCTTTACAAGAATATACAGGAAATATTTCTAGGATTCAAAATTTAACACCTACAGTTAAAAATTTTACAATAACATTTGAGGACAACTTAGAATTTCAAGCAGGACAATTTGTAAATTTAGTATTTAATAATCCAGAAGGAGGTAGACCAATTATGAAATCTTATTCTATAGCCTCTTCACCTATTAATCAAAATGAAATTGAGTTGTGTATTAAATTAGTTGAAGGTGGACAAGTTACACCTATACTTTTTCAAATGAGAGTTGGAGAAAAACTAAAATTCAAAGGCCCATTTGGATTATTCAATTTAGAAAACTCAAAAAGTAACAAACTAGTTTTTATTGGAACTGGGACTGGAATTACCCCTTTAAGATCTATGATTCTAGATTTACTTGAAAATTCAGTTGAAGAAGAAAAACCTATTGAACAAGATGATGAACGTGATGAAGATTCAATTGAAGTTAAAAAAGAAATAACTCTAATTTTTGGATGTAGATTTGAAAATGAAATTTTATTTCAAAAAGAATTTGAAGATTTAGAAAGTAAAAATCCTAATTTTAAATTTCTACCAGTAATCTCAAAACCAACAGATGATTGGTTTGGAAGAATTAATCATGTTCAAAATAATTTAGAAAGTGTAGATATAAATAATTCAGAATTCTATATTTGTGGATTAAACCAAATGATTGAAGAAGTTGAAGATAAACTAATTGAACTTGGTGTTTCTAAAGAAAAAATTCATTTCGAAAGATATGGATAAATAACATATAAATAAAATTATCTTTTATTTTTACTTTCAAGCCACCATAAAAGTATAGTAGCATTTTGAATCCAAGTTGAAATATAATCTACTAATAATCCAATAACTAAAATAAATGCGATTTCATAAATTACATCTGAATTAGTTAAAATTATAGCTGCAATTCCTGCAATAAATGTTGTAAAACTCATAAGAGTTCCTGTTTTAAATGCAAAAAATGTCTTTTCAAATATCTCTTCTCCTTTCTCTTTAAAAACTCTATTTGTAAGTAAAATATCAGTATCAATTGAATAACCAATAAGCATTAAAAGTGCCCCAACCCCTGCAACAGAAATCTTAAATTCAAGCATATCTAAAATTCCAATTGTAACTATAATATCAAAAATCGCTGAAAGTACAACTGCAAAACTTGGAACAAAAGCTCTAAAATATAAAAATACAACACTTGCCATTAAGAAAAGTGAAATAAGTAAAATATACACTGCCTGCTTAAAAAAAGCACTAGATAATACTGGACTTATAAAATTAGAACTATAATTTTCACCAAATTCAAAATTATGTTCAAATTTATTATTCATAAATTCTTTTAAGGTATCCTCATCTAAATCGGTATCAATAATAAAACCTGACTTTATACCTTTTTCAAATAAATCTGAAACAACAAATGAGTTTAATGCGAAATTATTTTCTAAATCTTCTTTTAAAGCAAGAGAATCAATTTGAGTATTAATCTCAAAAATTGCACTAAGCCCCCCTTTCAATGAAACATCTCTATAAATCGGCGTACCATCAACAGAGATAGTATTTGCAATAAAAAAAATAGATATAAGAAATAGTATTATTGGAATTGCAATAAAATATCTATAATTCTTCTTATAGAATACTGCTAAAGCATTTAATTTATCTGTCATATAATAAATAATTTATTTATTTTTTAAAAAGATATGTATTGCTCTTATCTCTGTTTGGGTGACAATAAAATATGATAAAAAGCAAATTAGTAAAGTTTATAATGGAATTTTCCAGAATCTGTAGATGTGTATTAATTTTCTTAGTTTTTACTATTAGTTTTTACTCTATCAACTCAGCAGATGAAGAAACATTCAAAATCATATCTCCAAGCTATTTCTCAGAACAAAATAATGAATTTGAAACGATTAATTATATTGATGAAGAATATCTATCCTTTAGTATTTGCTCTGACAACGATTTAAAAAATAAAAAATTTGAATTAGTATGTAATAGTAATTTGAAAAAAGAATTAGAAATAAATCCAGATAAAAGAGAAGAGGGGTGTTTTTACAATAATTTTGAATTACAATATGCACCTTGTGATGATTTCACATTAGAAGTTAGTTACGAAAGTGATAATGTTGAGAAAAAAATAACAAGGACATTTGAAAAACAAAAATTATCTAGACTTTTAAATCATATACTCGGACTTGATTATGAATCACTAACTCCTGCACAAACTAGTAACTATCTTGTTGTATTAAATGAAATATTGCCCATTTCTGATAAAAGAAGTATTGACATTTATGAAAAATTGAAAACTGATAGAAACAATGAAAATAAATGTTGGCCAACTGAAACTTGTAGTATAAATGTAACCTCAGAAATTTTAAGAAATGTTAAACTAGCAACTTATTCTTCTAATACTAGATTACTTGAAGATGGAAAAACTTATCTTGAAAAAAATATGATTAGTAATACTAATAATCCTTCTAGTTTTATTATTAAAATAACAGATGATTTGACTAGTAAAGAAGTATCCTGCGCTTTAGGAATTGATGGTGACACCGCTAAAACTTATATTTTCAATAATGCAACTAGCACAGTTCAAAAATATGCTTCAGAAAAAATAATATTTACTTGTAATCAATCCCTATCAGGAATAGAATTTTTATTAAGTAATTTAAATAATAAAACTCAAGATTTTGAAAAATATCTAAATACTAATACTTTCACATTTAACATCGATGAATTTGGTTGTATCGGTGAAGATGCATCTTGTGATTTTGATAGCACTATAAATACTCTTTTAGCATATGGAAGTACTTTAGATGATAGTACTTTATTAGATAGCTATATTGACACTTTAATTATTGAAGATCCAACAGAAACATATTTAGATACTGATAATGTGTACGAAGATATTGGAAAGGTTTTATATTATGAAAAAAATGAAGGCCTATTAGAATATTTGAAATTCAATCAAAATAATGATGGATCTTGGGGAGAAGGATCTAGAAGTGATAAGATAGAAGAAACATCTTGGGCAATTTTAGGTCTTAAAAAATCTAGTGCAACTGAAGAATATATTGAAGATGGAGAAAAATGGATTTACTTTAATGAGCCAATTGAAGGTTGGGCAAGTCTTGAAAAAAATACTTTAGCATATCTTGCAATAAAAGAAAACATCAAACCTTTTCTAAAAATAACTCCTAAAAATATTATAAAAGAAAAAGAAACTTTTGAAATTACAAATCCAACTATCCATAATATTAAAAAATTACAATTAAGTTTTTCAGATGAAATCAAAGACTACTTATCCTACACTGAAGATTTAGGTGAAATATTAAGTGAAGAAGAAATAAGAGTTGAAGTTGAAGTTGATGAAAACTTTTATGGACAATTAACCGGTGATTTAATTCTAACTGGTTTGGATTCAAAAAATAATGAAATTGAATTTGCTAAAATCCCAATAAGTATAGTTGGACAAAGTCCATTTAAATTAATTACAGGCAAATATTCCTCTTCGAGTGAATTACCAATTGTTCCAATAAAAATTGAAAAGCAAATTCCCACCTTTACTTCAGAATGTCAATATACTAATCCTTTTGATGATTCAATTGCTAAAGCTACTTTAACTCAGGATTCTAAAACATTAGACTTAAAAAATACCGCTTTAAAAAATGGAAACTTTACATTGAATATAGATTGCTCATTTGATTCAAATTCATTTTCGCAAACAATAAATTTTGAAGTAACAATAGCAGAAAAGACTTTTGATATTGATGTTTCAGAAGTTTTAATTGATTCATTAAATGATTTTTCAATTAAAATAACAAGTACTGAAACAAACAAACAGACTATCCAAATTTCCGTTGATGGAAATTTTGAAGATTTAATAGAACCTGCTGAGAGTTCAAAAATTATTGCAGGAAAAGATACAAGAGATATATTTTTTAAAATTACAAATCCTGTATTTTTAGAGGCCCTAGGAAATGCAGGAAAAGGAAATGTGATAATTACATCGGACACAGGATATTCAAAATTAATACCAATAAAATTAAATATGGGAGAAACTGGTCAAATAGAAGCAAGTTCAAATTCTAATTTAAAATGGTATATAGGTATAACCCTTCTTCTTTTAATAATTATAAGTTTAGTATTATATAGATATTACCAATTAAATAAATCCGAAGAGAAAAATGAAGGATATGGTGAAGAAGAATATTATATTGAATGAGATATATTTATAAAAAATATAAATTTAAACAAGTTATGGAAATTAAAATTCAATCAAAAAATACTAAATTTCAAATTATCCCCATTTTTAATGAAAAAAACAAAATAAACTTCTTTAATAATTTAGATAATAAATTAAAAGAAGAAATAAAAAAAGAAATTAAAGATTATTTAAACTTTGAAGGTAAAGAAAATCAAACTCAATTAATCAAAATTAGAGATATTAAAATTTTATTAATTGGAATAAAAAAAGATTATACGACTGAAGATTTAAGAAAAGTATACTCGCAAAGTTTCAAAATTTCAAAACAACTAAAAGAAAAAGAAATCTCTATTTTAGTTCCAAAAGAAATTGAAAAAGAAATTAAAGGAATTATTGAAGGAATTGATTTAACTAATTACAAATTTGATAAATATCTTTCTAAAAAAGAAAAAGAATATGAACAGATTTTTTATTTAAATATTTCCTCTAAATTTTCAAAATTATTAAAGGAGACTTTAACAGTTAATCAAAATGTAAAAATCGTAAGAGACTTAGTAAATGAGAATACCTATGTTATAACTCCCATTAAACTAGAAGAAATAGTTAAAAATTTTGCAAATAAGAATAAATTGAAATTTAAATCACTTAATGAAAAAGAAATTCAAAAAGAAAAATTAAATCTTCTTCACTCCGTTGGAAAAGGATCAACAAATCCTCCTAGATTAATCATTTGTGAATACAATGGAAATCCTAAATCTAAAGAAAAAATTGCATTAGTTGGAAAAGGAATAACATTTGATACTGGTGGAATTAATCTAAAACCTACAGGATTTCTTGAAGATATGAAATCAGACATGGGTGGAGCAGCTACTGTTTATGGAATTTTTAAATCTGCTGTTGAGTTAAAATTAAAAAAAAATTTAATTCTAGTAATGAGTTGTGCTGAAAATGGAATTGATGGTAATTCCTTTAAACCCGGAGATGTAATTGTATCGTATAATGGAATTTCAGTTGAAATAGGAAATACTGATGCTGAAGGAAGATTAGTTTTAGCAGATGCAATTAGCTATCTTCAAAAAAAATATTCACCTTCAAAGATAATTGATATGGCAACTTTAACAGGTGCATGTTTAGTTGCACTAGGGCCATCATTAATTGCTATGTATGGAAATAATAAAGAAACTAAAAATAAAATATTTGAATCTGGAGAATTGACAAATGATAAAGTATGGGAACTTCCAATTTATGATGAACATAGAGATTTAAACAAAAGTAAAATAGCAGATATTAAAAATATAGGTGGAAGATACGGAGGTTCAATAACAGCTGCTGCATTTATTGAAAAATTTGTAAATACAGATAAAATAGATTGGATACATTTAGATATAGCTGGAGCTGCCAGATCAAATAAAGAAGAATTCTATACACCTGATGGCGGCACAGGTCGTGGAGTTAGATTACTTATTGAATATTTAAAAGAATAAAAAAATTAATCTATATAACTTCTAATTAACAAAACTCTTTGTTTCAACTCTTTTCTAGAAAGTTCAGACAAATACTTTTCTAACTCAGAAAACAAGTTTCTAAATAATTCTTTCTCACTGAAATCTGAATTTTGTTTTAACTCTTTAATAAAATCTAAAAGAGTATTTTGTTTTGAATTATCTTCCATAAACTCTTCAATCAAACTTGCTAACTTTTCTTTTCTTTCTACAAAATCCATATTGATTACTCCTCTTTATCAGAAATTCCCGAACCATTAACAAAAAACATACACTCATTCTCTGGTAGATTTGGACTATCAACAAGTTTTGCAACTCTTGAACCCTTCTTTCCTTTTCTTAAATAAATTCTAAAAGTTGAACTATGTCCAACAATGTGTCCACCGATTGCTTGAGTTGGATCACCAAACATTACATTTGGTCTTGACATTACTTGGTTTGTAACAAGTACACAGCAGTTATACATATCAGCTAATTTAAGTAATGTATGCATATGTTTGTTTAATTTTTGTTGTCTTTCAGAAAGTGTTCCACGTCCAATAAACTCAGCTCTAAAATGGGCAGTTAAAGAATCTACAATTAATAATTTATATTCTCCACTCTTTAATAAATCCTCTGCTTTCTCAGCAAGAAGCATCTGGTGATCTGAATTATAAGCTCTTGCAATTTTAATATTTTTTAATACTTGGTCAGGATCTAAATCTTTTCCAGCACACATCTGCAAAATTCTCTCAGGTCTAAATGTATTTTCAGTATCTATATAAATAACTTTAGAATTAAGTCCCCCTTTCTCAATAGGTAGTTGAATATTAACTGCTAACTGATGACCTACTTGCGTCTTCCCAGAACCAAACTCACCATAACACTCAGTAATTGCTCCTGTCTCAAAACCTCCTCCCATAACTTCATCAAAACCATCGGAACCAACGCTTATCTTTGTAACTGCTTGTCTTTTTTCTAATATTGTATCAGCGGTATCAAAACCCATCTCCATCATATCACGCGCTGCTTGAATCATTTTTCTTGCAACACTATCACTTACTCCAGCTTCTTCAGTTAAAACCCCAATTGAGGAAACTGCAACTGCAAGTAATGTATCAATTCCTGCTGCAGCTAATTTCTCTGCTGTAGTAGGACCAACCCCAGGTAAATCTGAAACTGTTAACTCTTTCTTTTTCTCTTCTGTCTTTTTTGTTGCCATTTCTCTTTAATATGAACATAAGAACTTCTAAATTAATTATACGTTCTTAGCCTTTTTAGCCAGTTTTTCGGTAAGGCAGAATTCATTATATCTTTTCGCCAAATCTTTTTCAAGCAAAACTGGAAAAACCACTAAGGCTAAACTCTTAGTAAATACAATATAAACTTCTTTGTTTAAAAATATTTTTCTTCACTTAGGATAAAAATAGAATAATTTGGATAAAAAATATTAGTCTTTATACTTCTCATTAACTTCTTTCATAATAATCTCTGCTATTTCTTCAATATCTTTTTCAAATCTACAATTTTTATCAATTGATTCATTTAATTTTTCAATTGGAACATTATGTTCTTTCCAAGCTTTAAAATTAGAAACTATATTTTGAAGTTTAGGAATTAATTTGTCTAGTGCATAAATATACTGTGCTTCTTTAGAATTCTTATTAATATAATCTATATTTAAATTATGAAATTTAACTTCTAATTCACTAGGTAATTGAGAAAATAATTTTTTTGCAGATTCTTCTTCTCTTTTATCTTTATCTAAATTAGCTTTCTCATCAAATGCAAAAGTATCCCCCGCATAAAGCTCAACTAAATCATGAGTTAATGAAAGCTCAAGCATTTTAGTATAGTCTAAACTAGTCTCCCAATAATCTTTTAATAATATAACAAACATAGCAAGTTGCCAAGAATGCTGCGCATCATCTTCTTTTCTATCTTCACTAGATAAATAACAAGCTCTGTGTACTGACTTAAATTTATCAAGCTCTTTCAAAAAATCAATAATGACTGGAATATCTTTTTTATTCATAGAATAATCAAATCTTTATTATTTATATAAATTACTTTTATTATTGTTATTAGGTTCAATTAGAATTAATGTGAATACCAGAAATATTATAATCCAATATTTCTGAAAAATTTAAATCCTTTGGGATAGTATTACCTAAACCCAAAGGCGTTGTAAGTTGCCAAGCTCAATTATGAAAATCCCTAAGGATCTTTGTTATTGAGTATATATAATATAGCACAAGTGATTTATAAAGGTTTCGTTTATATGGTGGAAACTAGGCTTTAATGCTGTAAATTCTAGGAAACCACTTTTCACCTTTTTATAGTAGAGAAACAACAATATAAAAGTCAAACAAATGAAATTTATATGTTCTCAGCAGATAAAGATTTCGAAATAGTTAAACATGGTGTTGAATCTATTCTAAGAATTAATTATCTAGGTAAAGAAAACTTCCCATCAATTGAAGATGATGGAATTGTAATGCGTGAAACAATTAAAAAACTAATTCAAATCCCATCAACAACAAAAATTGTTTTTGTTCACAATAAAAATTACGAATATGAATTTAATCAAGTAAGTATTTTAAAAGAAATTGCAAATGTATTCTCAACTTTAAGTAAAGAAAAAGAATTATTTCAAGCTGGACAAATTTTAAATAATAACGAAGAGTGTGTAAAACTTTTTTTTAACAGATATACTTATCTACAAAATTTAATTATAAAAGATTTGCCAGCTGATCCCATCGGAACTTATGTTAAATTAAAAAGAAAATTAAGAGATTACAAATTTGATAAAAATTACCACAATAACAAATGTGTTGAAGTAGATAATAATTATGAAAAAGCAATTAATCACATTTTAGAAAAATTTGAAACAATTTCAATAATTAAAAATGTGAAAGATAATCTCTCTGGTCACGAAGTTGGAACAAGACAGATTTACAAACAATTTTTTGAAGTAAATATCAAGCCAAACTTTATCTACACATCATTATTAAAAAAAATTCCAATTGAAGCAAAAGAATTAGATTCATACACCCTTCAAGATGCAAAAATCACAATTTATGAATTAGACAATGAAGCATATAATTTATATCATATTCTCCCACTCGAATTTGAACTTAGTGAAGATAAATACAATATATTAAATCTTGCAAAAGAAGTAATCTCAGAACATAGTCCAGAATCAAATGATTTTGTAGACCCACAAAGATTAAGAGAAGTGTTCTATAATATTTCAAAAGATTTAATTGAAGAAATTGCAGAATTTAAAAATATAAGATTAAAGCCACAAGACATTGAAGATTTATCAAACATTTTAATTAGATACACCGTTGGTTTTGGTCTTATTGAAACTCTCCTTGAAGATGAAAATATTCAAGATATCTCAATTAATGCTCCTGCAAATAAAACGCCAATATTTATTACACACTCTAAATATGAAGATTGTAAAACAAATATTATTCCTGAACAAGATGAAGTTGATGGTTGGGCATCAAGATTAAGAATGATTTCGGGAAAACCCCTTGATGCAAGTAACCCTATTTTAGATACTGAAATTGAAACTCCAAGTGCAAGAGCAAGAGTTAGTGCAATAGGAAGACCACTAAACCCTTATGGTCTAGGATTCTCATTTAGAAGACACAGAGATAAACCTTGGACTCTGCCACTTTTTATTAAAAATAATATGATAACAGCAGAAGCTGCTGGTCTTTTAAGTTTTATAGTAGATGGTGCAAGAACAATATTAATTGCAGGAACAAGAGGATCTGGAAAATCATCTTTTCTAACAGCTATAATGATTGAGATTATGAGAAAGTACAGAATAATTACAGTTGAAGATACTCTAGAGCTACCAACATTGCAATTTGCAGATTTAAATTATAATATACAATCAATGAGTGTACGTTCAGCACTATCAACTTCAAAAGAAGGTATGAGTGCTGATATGGGAATTAGATCTACTCTACGTCTTGGAGATTCTTGTTTAATTGTGGGAGAAGTTAGAAGTACCGAGGCTCTCGCATTGTATGAGGCAATGAGAGTTGGAGCACTTGCAAACGTTGTTGCAGGAACTATTCATGGTGATAGTCCTTATGGTGTTTACGATAGACTTGTTAACGATTTAAAGGTACCAAACACATCATTTAAAGCAACAGATATAATAATTGTCGCAAACCCAGTAAAAAGTGCTGATGGCCTTCACAGAGTAAGAAGAATAACTCAAATAACTGAAGTTGGGAAAAAATGGGAAAAAGACCCCTCTCTTGAAGAAGGATTTTCAGATTTATTCAAATACAGTTCTGAAAATGACAGATTAGAAATAACTGACGAACTTCTAAATGGTGAGAGTGAGATTCTAAAAGCAATTGGTGGAAATGTTAAACAATGGGCAGGAAATTGGGATGCAATTTGGGATAATATAACTTTGCGTGGAAAAATTAAACAATTAATGGTTGATCTATCTATTAAACATAAATGTGATGATTTTCTAGAAGCCCTTCCTGTAATAAATGCTAATGATATGTTCCATAAAATCTCAGAGAGAGTAAATGATGAATATGGAATACTAGACTCTAAAAGAATATATTCTGAATTCGAACATTGGTACTTAAATTACATAAAACAATATCTAAAGTAATTTAAGTTCAAGAATTCAAAATGAATTGTTGTTATACAGATTATATAAAACAATATATCAATAAAGAAAAACAATAAAAATCACAATTTTCGCTAATCACAACTCAGAATCACTATCGCAATCAGATATAATCAGGTATCGAAAACGAATCAAACTCAAGATATCTTTTTATTCACAAAAAACATAGCTTTGCTATGTCCACAGTATATCGATCATATAGTTTTCGATTTGTAAAGCAATGTATGCAAACCTGATGATATTGTATAAATTTACTTATTTAAATACTTTATTATTCAATTCAAATTCAATTTGATTAAAACTTACAAGTCCAGACAATGTTGTGTTATAATTAATAACTAAAAATGGTAATTCTGAAATGTTATAAAAGTCATAAAAATATTTTAAATTGTTGTTATAACCATAATCCATAGGAATCACACTAACATTATATTTCTCTACAATTTGATCTAAAATAATACCTTGTTCATTTGAAGTTTCTATCTCGCTACTATTAAAAAAGAAAAGTATAATTGAATTACTATTTTGACATTCATTATAATATTTATTAAAATATGTATAAAATAATACTTGATTAACATTATGTTTATTCTTTAAAAGTTCATAATAAAAATCATCAATAAGTTTTTTATCCTCCAAATTTTCAAGTTCGCTTGCAGTATCATACAAACTATTTGACATATAGTTTATTAAATTAGAATCACAAGAAAAAGCATTAAAATTTTCTTCAAAAGAAGTTGCTTGTGAAAAAGATTTCAAATCTAATTGAATTTGCTCAAATCTAAGTTGTGTACTTGTAAGGCTAGTATCAGAGAGTCTCCACCCCATAAAAAATCCAATAATAAAAAATACAAAAATCAAAACTATAATTTTTGTCTCATAACTTTTTAAAAATAATTTGTTTTTAGTCATCTTTTAAAACTCTTCCCCACGAATAACCTTTTCCTCGTAGCTCTTGATAAATAGAAACAATCCACACATATATATAAATGTAATTATAAAACATAATATAAACAATAAAAGCTAAAAAATTTTTAAATCTTTGACCTTTCATGGAATAGGAATAAAATTTAAATGAAGCTAAAATAAAAAAAGTAAAAAATATAAAAGAAACTAAAATTAAAAAATCAACTTGAGGATCAATACCTAAAATATAATCATTTAATGAATCAAAATGAAACCACTCTATAGTTCCAGGTGCAATCAAAAATTTATATATAAATTCATAAAACTCCTTATATAATTTAAATGAAATTGAAAAAACTGCTAAAAAATATAATATTGGACCTATAACATTCATTGGAAATTGATACATTCCATAAAGTCCATATTTTGGATTAAAAAATAAATCCTTATGTTTTGAATGTGTTTGAAGAAAACCTCTAGACCATCTTATTCTCTGCTTTAAAAAAGGACCAAATTTATTTGGAGTTGTGGTATAAACCTCACTTTCATAAGAATAATCAACAAGATATCCTGCTTTTCGAATTCTCACTGCACTCTCAAAATCCTCAGTCATATTATTTTTATCAAACCCACCTAAACTCTTTAAAATTTTTGTATCATAAACACTAAGAACTCCTGGAGTTGTATGTAAAAGCCCTATTTTGGCACTAAGTGATCTTACAAGTCCAACCATCATATACTCAACAACTTGAACTCTCTCTAAAAGATTTTTTGAAATATTTATAGGTCTCATTTTTGAAATAACTGCCCCAACTCTTAAATCATCATCACGAACAAAATATCTCATTGCTTTAAGGAGTGAATTTTTATGAATCTCAGAATCAGCATCAATTACAGCAACATATTTTGTTTTAATCATTTTAAGTGCAGAGTTAAATGCCTCAGCTTTTCCACCATTTTTTTTTTTATCAATTACAATAATTCTTCCTGGAAACTTTTTTTCATATCTTCTTGCAATTTTTAAAGTATTATCAACTGAGCAATCATTAATTACATAACAAACAATTTTTTTAGGATAATTCAATTTAAGAATTGAATCTAAAGTTTTTGCAATTCCTTTTTCTTCATTATAAGCAGGAACTGCAATACTAACTTCTGAATACTCTTTTATAACTGGTATATGTTCTTTAGAATTAAATAATATAAGAAGATAAAAAATAGAAAAATATAAACCTACAAAAATAATTAGATTTGAAATATAAGAAACAATCGTATCTATCATTTTAATTGACCTTTAAACTTTTTATATTCAATTGTTATTGAATTAATATCAACTACTAAATCTTTATCATGTTCAAATTCTCTTGTTGTTTTGTTTCCTATAATAATAAATGGAACAAAATTAACATTATATTTATTTTTTATTATATTAACAAGAGCTTCTCTTTCATAGTTTATATCAAAAGAAAAAATCATAGACTTATTCTCATTATTTAAAGAAAATTGATCTAAAATTAAAGACTGCTTATCAAGAGATGTACTAAACCCATTAAAAAAATAAAGAACAATAAAAATTTTATCATCACATAACTCATTATACTCATTTGCCAAAGAAAAAAGTTCAAGTTCATCTAAATAGTATTTTCTTTCTTTAATTAAAGATTTATTTAGATTTATATCTAGAAATAATTTTCCATAATTAGTTAAATCTGTTCCAACACTCTTAAGACTCTCTTCCCTATCAAAAAGAAGATTTTTTCCTGTCTCACAACTCATATTATTGAGAAATAAAAAATCATTTAACGCATAATAAGTCTCCATTTTAAGTTCAGAAGAATAAAAAACTTTATTCAGTGTTTCTTCTCTTGAATCATCAAAATAACCATTAATAATAACTGCGAAAAGATAAATAAAAATTGTAAGTACTAAAGCCTCAACAAAAATTAAATTTCTACGTCTTTTGGAAAGCATATTAATTGTAACCTAATTATTTTTTTAAATCTATCCTATACATCAATAAAATTAAAAATTCTCTCTATAAGAAATAAACGTTTATATAAAAGTAAAAAGATAATATATAACCTAAAATAAATCCCAAAATTATTCCAACTATAACATCACTAATATAATGTCTTTTCAGTTTAATTCTACTATAACTAATTAATATTAATAAAATTAAAAATAGTAAAAATAAAAAATAGTTTCCTAAAAAATTAAAATATACTAAAGTTGTAAGCATTGAAAAACGAACTGTGTGCATACTTGGAAAAGAAGAAGCTTCAATTCTATCTAAAAAAGTTTTACTCTCATATTTAATAGGTCTTTCTTTAAAATATATAAGCCTGAGAATTACAACTAAAATATATGCAACAATAAATCCAAAAAACATTCGAATCCCAAACTCTTTATATCCTAAAAAGAAAAAAAGTAACATTAAAAACAAATAAAACTCATCACGACCAAACACAGTTATTCTCTGCCAGAAATCCTTAGTCAATTTTTTAATTAAAAAAGATTTAATCATAAACCCCACACCCTTTCTTGTTTTTTATTTAAAATCTCCATTTTTAAATTAATAATTTTGTTTTGTATATTTAATTTTTATAATTTCTCAATAAATAGCAATAACTATAAATTAAGATATCTATTAACCTATTTAAAACTATTTTTTAAATTTTAAAATGAAAAGTGAAATTACTCCTCCTAAAAAATTATAAAATAAATCTAAAGCATTATTCAAATAATCACCTATTTTATCTTGTGCACCAAAAAATAAAACAGCAAACAACTCAATTATCTCGTGAAATCCTCCAAGTCCTAATACTAAAAAAAGTAAAATTAAATAATAAATATTTTCTTGAAACTTAGTTTTTTGTTTAAAAAAATAGAATAAAACTTTATCTAAATATAAAACCAAAACTATTGCTCCAGTAAAATGAATCAAATTGTCAAATCTAAAATACTTATTTAGCCAAAAATCATACAACCTAACATCTCCTATGTAAATCATATACCCTAAAATATTTAATAATATAAAAAACATTGAAAGATAATAGAATTCATTTCTAAATCTTATTTCTTTATGATAATTCCAAAAATAAAAAGCTAACAAAAAAGAAAAAATAACAAAATCAAAAAGAAACCCTGTATCAACGGTGAACATTTGATAAATAAAATAAGATAAAAAACAAATCAGTAAAGCAAAAATACTATAATTACAATTTTTAAAATTCATAAACAATAATAACAATTAGCATATATAAACTTTAGTCTTCTAAAAAATCAACTCTATTTTTAATTTTATTACCTAAATAAAAATAACCCCCTAAATTTAAAGGAACTTACCAAATAGAAGATAAAAAAGACTCAGGAGTTTGGCCAATTTTATGAGTTAGATAAGTAGCCACAAATGCTAATAAAGTATTAGTTACTGCTGAATTTAAAATTGAGAAATTTCTCTCAATCATTTTTTGATGATTCTTAATTATAACTCCTGATACTATAACGTTATACCCAAATTGTTTTAATCCTGCTAATAGTGCTTCATCAACTGGATGTTCTCTATTAATATAATAAGTTAAAACCCCTGCCCCTAACCCAATAATTGGTGATATTTTAAAATCTATATTATCTACTATAAAAGCAAAAGACTTAGTAGCAGGACTAATAATATCTTCTAAATTCATAATTAAAGTAACAAATAATAATATATAAAACTAAGCAAAACTAAAAAATAAGATATTTTGATTATAATGAGGCATTTGAAATCGTAACGTAGCAGCGCTACTTTAGATTTCAAATAACGAAATTAGAATTAAAATAGGTATTTTTTAGCTAAAAGAATGAGACATCATCTCATACTCGTGCTCTCTCTCTTTAACAATCTCGATTGCTTTTAATAAATATTCTTGAGATATTTTCTTTTTATCATTACGAATAGCTTCATAACCAGCCTCTGTAATTAATGCTTTAAGTTCAGCTCCTGTGAACCCATCTGTTTTCTTTGCAATCTCATCTAAACTAATTTTTGAATCTATTTTCATATTCTTAGTATGAATTTTAAGTATTTCTTCACGACCCTTAACATTTGGTAATCCCACTTCAATATGTCTCTCAAGTCTTCCAGGTCTTAAAATCGCTTCATCTAAAATATCTATTCTATTCGTTGCAGCAATAACTTTAACATTTGAAAGAGCATCAAATCCATCTATTTCTCCAAGTAATTGCATAAATGTTCTTTGAACTTCCCTCTCTCCACTTGTTCCAGTCTCAATTCTCCTTGCACCAATTGCATCAATTTCATCAATAAAAATAATACTAGGTCCTTTCTTTCTTGCCATCTCAAATAAATCCTTAACAAGTTTAGCACCCTCACCAATGAATTTTTGAACAAGTTCAGAACCAACAAGTTCAATAAAAGTTGAATTAGTTTCTTTAGCAAGTGCTTTTGCAATCATAGTTTTACCTGTTCCGGGAGGCCCATATAATAAAACTCCTTTAGGTGGTGTAATCCCAATTGCTCTAAATTTCTCAGGCTCTTTAAGAGGTAATTCTAAAACTTCCTTAACCTTTCTAACTTCTTCTGATAAACCACCTATATCCCCCCAAGAAATATTTGGTTTATTATCAACAATAACATAATTTTCAACAGCAAAGTTCTTTGTTAAATCAACAATTCCCATAATAACTAAAGATTTTTGTTCATTAAGAACCATATCTCCTGCTTTCAATTTTTCAGTAAAACTTTTTGAAATATCAACTAAAAAATTACTTTGGTTAGGTAATCTTACAATTGCTTTACCTTCATCAGTAATTGACATTATTTCTGAAACTACAAAAGGTGGGGTTCTAAATTTTTCAAGTTCAGCTTGATAAAATTGAACTGTTCTTTTCAAATTTTTATTCTCTTCTTCAAGTCTTGCATTCTCAAAAGAAATACTATACAATGGATCATCATCTAACCTATTTCCAGGTTTTCTCGCTTCAGTATCAGTTCCGCTCATACAAAAAAATAAGATTCATTTATATATAAAGCTTTTGAACATTTAAATTCAAGAATTTTGAAAAAAATATTACTATCTAGAGCTTTTCAAAAATAATCATCAAGTTTTAAATTAACTTCATTTTTTTCCTTTTCAAAAGTTGAATGCGCCTCAACTAATTGTTCAATTTCCTCATCTAAAACTTCTCTAACTTGAATTTCTTTAGGTTTTGAATCTAATTTTTTATCAGAAATATTCTCAGAAACTAGTTGCTCTTTAATTTTAATTGTAAGTTTATCCCCAACAACCCTTGAAATTTGTGCAAATTCAGCTTTTTTCAAATCTGCTATTTTCTTAAATCCAGCCTTATACAAACTTCTTGCACGAACTCTTCCAACTCCTTTAAGTGAAACAAAAGAAATAATCTCTTCTTTTATTCCAAATTTAAATCTAATTCTCATTTTATTTAAATAATTTTTAAAATAAAAACTTTTTTTCATAACAGAAATCTCCTCCAGACAATAAAAAAGCCAATCAATAATCCCTATTTTATAATGCAATTCTCCAGGCGTTATTTTATATTTCTCTGAAATATAATCCTCAGGAGCTTCAGTTATCCAATCCATAAAAACATCAGTTGTCTTAAGCGAGTTCATAAATTCCGCATAATCCATTTCAAAAGGATTAAATTCAATGGCAAGAGAATCAGAAACATCATCAGCTTTTTTTACATAAACGTCTTCTTCAGCTTTCCCTACTCTAAAAAGTGGTTTCATCTCAATTGTATTAACAGCGAAATGGACAAGTGAATAAATATCATATTTACTTATCTCTTCATTTCCAAACCTCTTAAAAAATTCTTCGATATTTTCAATAAAATAATGAGCAGTATCAGGTCCTAAATAAAGTTCTGAAACTTTTTTTCCTAATTGAGTTGCAATATAATAATCATCCTCTTGATTAACAAAACCATACTCTTTAAGAATACTTAAAATTCTAAATAAATTCAAAAATAATGTATCTAAATCTTTATACTGATGTGCATACAATGTATTTTTAAAAAACTCTTTAATTTCATCTTTGGTATTTATCATATCCATCGAAATCAAAGATAACATATACATCTTAAGAGTCGGCTCAACTGCAAGTTTTGAAATAATTTCCTCTGGGTTTCCAAAAACATATTTAGGTATAACTCTATCTAACTCATCTTCAGTTTTAACACAAAGAACAGCCATTCCAATATCCTCTTGCCCAGGCCGTCCTGCTCTACCACTCATTTGATGATACTCTAAAACTGGTATATCATTAAAACCTCTAGCTGAATATCTCTTATAATCTTTAACAATAACCTTATATGCAGGTAAATTAAGGCCAGCTGCAAGGGTTGGAGTTGAACTTATTATTTTAATATATCCATCTTTAAATCCTTTCTCAATAATTGTTCTTTGTTTTGAAGTAAGTCCACTATGATGAAAAGCAACGCCTTTTAAAACAGATTTTGCAAGTCTTCTACATTGTTTAGTAGGATTTGGTAATGATTTTAAAATTTTATCTGATAATTCTTTAAGGATATCCTTATCTAAAACTTTAGTAATAGAGTCTGCTACTCTATCAGCTGTTGCTTCACTGCTATTTTTAGAATTATTAAATATTAAAACTTGTTTCCCTTTTGAAATCGTATTAATTGTCAAATTAACTACACTATCCTTTGATACTCGTTCAATAGATTGCGAACTTAGTGGTGCAGAAATCTCATTCATACTATTAAATAAGGCATTAATTAATATAAAACTATCGTGACTAAATTTAATAACTTAATTAAAGATATGAAAAACATTTAAAAATAGGGAAATTATAATATTCTTATGTATCCACAAATTTCAACTAAAAGAATTACAGATTATCAAATAAAGAATAATATAATTGAACTTGGATTTAGGGGATATCCAACTAGAGTTGAAAATTTCAAATGTGAGGTAAATTTCAAAGCCTTCTATAATGAACTAAGGGATGCTTTCGTAAATAATAAAACTGCTAAATTTGTAGATGTTCTAAATGATCCTGATACCGGAGAATTTTTAGATTTTCAAGTTAAAGCTGGAGAACACGTTGAAAATGAAGTAAATCAGAATAGAAGTGGAGATATGTTTGAAAAACATTTTCAATGGGAAAAAATGGCCCATGCTGTTAATTTTGAAATGAAATGGAAAGCAAAAGTTACCACCCCTCATAGTCCATACGGCTGGTGTGAAATTGAAATTGATTTAGTAAATAGGTTTCTAGCAGATAAAGAAATATTAGTAGGGAATACTAAAAAAACAGTTCAAGGAGGAAGTTGGGAATTTAGAAATAAAATAAAATATTATAATAATATAATTCCTAAATACTTACAAAAAATACCAATTGTGAAAAATAGTGCTAGTCTTCAACAGCTTTATATTGACCATATACACTATAATTTATTAGTTGAAGACATAGAATGGAGTATAATAAAACTTAATGATATAATCTATAGTGTTATAAACAAACACTTTAGAAATTGATAACTTAGTTAAATAAAAAATAATAAAACTAAACCAAACATAGTCATAGATAAGAAAGCAAAAAATATTTTATTTGCAATCTCTCTAGTTCCTAAAAAATATACTATTAAAAATTTAAAAAAAGTATTTGAAATAGTTGCAATAAAAATTCCAAGTATTGCAACATTTGACATTATTTCTCCCTTAAGGGCCATTTGAGAAAAAGTTAAAACAATAACATCAACATCAACAAAACCACTAAAAAATGCAATAAAATAAATACCGTAATTTCCAAGTAATAAGGTAAATACTTTTGAAAATAAAATTATGACTAAAAAAAATAAACCAAATTTAATTGCAGGGCCCAATGTAAATGGAGAACTCATCTCAAAATAACTTCCTTTTTTAGAGATATGTCCAAAAAATAAGTAAAACCCATAAACAAAACCAATAATTCCAAGTAAAGATAAAAAAATAACCCCTGATAATAATAATGGATTAATAAGAGCAACCTCTAGTATAACTCTAAAAAACATTGTTGAAGAAGCAATAATAATTCCAACAGCAAGTGGAATTTTTAAAGAAGGAGATCTCTTACTCTCTATTGCAAAACTTGATGCAACAGCAGTACTACTCATAAGACCACCTAAGAACCCAGTTAATAAAATTCCTTTATTGGTACCTATGGTCTTCATCAAGATATAACCAATATAAGTTATTGCAGAAATTAAAACCACCATAAGCCAAATCTGAAAAAAATTAAAAATTTTAAACTCTAATAATATTTGAGCAGAAAAAAATTTAAGAAAAAAATCTGAAATATATGGAAAATCTAAAGGCCCATAAAATTTATTGGGTAGAATTGGTAAAATTACAAATGAAATAATCGCAAATTTTAAAGTTCCAAAAACTTCGTTTTCTTTAATTTTTTTAGCAAAATTGTGTAGACCGTTTCCTAAAAATAAAATTGTAGTAATTAAAATTGTTAGAAAAATAGAAAAATAATAATATTTTAAACTAATTAAAAGTCCAACAATGAAAGTAATAATTGCACTTACTTCTCCAATAATCGAATTTCTGTTTTTTATATTAGTTCCAAGTACATAAAAAATATAAGATGTCGTAACTAATAAAAAAATACCAAAAAAACCTATAAAAATTAAAATAAAAGAATCTAAAATTTCAATTGAGATAAATCCTAAAAGAAATCCTAAAATAGAAATAAAGGTAAAAGTTCTAAATCCTGCAAATTGTTTTTTATTATCTCTTTGCTGTTTAATTTCTCTTTGGGCACCAACTAAAGCACCTAAAAGAACAGACAATAGAATCCCTATAAACAAATCATTCATAATAACTTTTAATTTTTTAATTAATAATAATTTTGTAATAACTTAATGATTAATTCTAAACTAATAACTCCCTCCTCTAAAAAAGTGACAAACAAATATAAATATAAATCTTGAAAAATAAATAAAAATGAAAATCATATTTCACGGAGCGGCAAGAGAAGTTGGAAAAAGTTGTATTGAAATCCAATCAGAAGGAAAAAGATATATTATGGACGCAGGAATTAAATTTGTTGCAGGAGGCGTTGAATATCCGAAATTTCTTGATAAAGTGCATCAATTAGATGGTGTATTTTTATCACACGCACATTTAGATCACAGTGGGGCACTACCTATGCTTGAAAACAAACAAATGAACTGCCCAATTTATTTAACCCCTTTAACTTGGAAAATAACAAATCTTCTTCTTGAAGATTCTTATCATTTAGAAAAACTTAGAGCAATACATCCTTGTTATTCAGAAAGAGACATCTCAAAAGTTAAAGATGATTTAAGATTTGTAAGATACGATAAACAATATGAAACTCACGATGGAAAAATTAAATTTAACTATCTAAATTCAGGACATATCCCTGGTGGTGCTTCAATTCTTTTACATCTTGAAGGAAAAAAATTATTGTATACTGCAGATTTAAATACAGAAAATACAAATCTAATGATACCATCAGAAATCGATAAACTTCAAGACATTGATATTTTAATTACCGAAAATACTTATGGAGATAGACCTCATCCTGATAAAAAAGAATCGGAAGAAGGACTTATTAAATCAATTAATACTTGTCTTGCAGGTGGAGGTTCAGCACTTGTTCCAGTATTTGGAGTTGGTCGTTCTCAAGAAATTTTAATTATTCTCTCAAGACTTCCAAAAGACATTCCTATCTATCTTGATGGAATGGCTAAAAAATTAACTAAATTAGTTTTAGAAAGTGATGATGAATATATTGATAATAGAGATACTTTAGATGAAATGTATTCTAGAGTTAAAATTGTTAATAGTAAAAAAGAAAGAGATGAAATTTCAAGAAAAAAAGGAATCGTTATTGTATCAACATCTGGAATGGTCCAAGGTGGACCTGTAATGACATATTCTGAACACTTTATTCACGAAGAGAACAACTTCATTATTTTAACAGGATATCAAGCTAAAGGAACAAATGGAAGACATATGTTTGAAGATCATACATTTCACATACATCACAAGCAAGTTAAAGTTAAATGCCATGTTAGAAAATTTGATTTTTCAGCTCACTATGGTCAAGATAGTATCCACTCACTTGTTGATAAAATAAACCCTAAACATTTAATATTACAACACGGAGATTTAGAAGCACTTGAATGTTCAAAAATATACGCTGAAAAAAATATTAAAGGAAAAGTATACATGCCAGAAATCGGCGAAGTTATGGAATTTAATTAAATAATAATTTTTAAACTTATTCTAAAATTTTAACATTTATCTCTTTATAATCCCTTAAACATTTATTCATATTTGAAAATTGAGGATTAGAATCTTCAATACCATTTAAAGAAATAAAAACTGTATATTTATCATTAATTAAAATTCTAGCATTTACTAAACAACAATAACAAGCTTCCATTCCTACAATCATTACTGCACTAATACTTTGTGTTTCTAATTCTCGTTTAATCAAATCAAAAGCTGAAGGTTTATTTTTTTGAATTCTAACTAAATTATTATAATCTAAAACTAAACTTAAAATATCTATAATAGTTGAGCCTAATGATGCCCCAAACTCTGTAATAATAATTAAAAAATTATTCTCTCTAAAAAGTTGAACCATTTTACAAATGTATGTAATAAAACTTTTATCTCTTAAAACTCTAACACTTGATTCTTGAACATCAGAAATAAAAAGAGTTGGTGTTTTATTAGTTTCTAAAATTTTATTAAAGTCCCTAATTGCCAAAGAACTAAGATCTCTCATCTTTTAATGACTCTTACAAAAGTAAGCCCAGCACGTTGCAGGTTTACCACTATAAAAACATTTGACCTCTTTCAAACTCTTATCTTTAAATTCAAATGGAAGACAACTAGATTTAGCTCCTGTTTTCTCCTTAATCTCATTTTCACTTTTTTCAGATTCAGCCCAAGGGGCCAAACACCTTTTTTTATTCTCAATTGCTTTTTCAAAATCTTTAAAATTAAAAACTTCAATCGTTGCTTCATCTGCAGATTTCTTTGCTTTAATATACATCTCAAAATGCATCTTTTCAAGAATCTTAATAATCTCTTTTTTTAAATTCTTATCTAAACTAAGTTCTATTTTCTCAGAAGTGTCACGTCTTACTACAATACATTTTTTATTCTCCACATCACGTGGACCTAATTCAAGTCTTAAAGGTACACCTTTAAGTTCCCACTCATTATATTTAAATCCCGGGGAATACTCTTTCCTATCATCAATAATTGGGTTCAAATCTTCTAATTCTTTTTTCAATTTATCAAGTTCTTTCAAAACTAATTCTTCCTTTCCTTTAAAAAAAAGTGGAACAATAACTAATTTTTCTGTTGCAGCTCTTGGAGGGATAACAATTCCTTTATCATCTCCATGAATTAAAATCATAGCTCCAATTGTTCTTGTAGATAAACCCCAAGAATTTTGATACGGAAATTGTTTCTTTTGATTTCTATCTAAAAAAGAAATTTCAAATGCCTTTGCAAATCTTTGACCAAGATGATGTGATGTTCCACCTTGAACTGCTTTTCCATCAACTGATGAAAATGGTTCAACTGTTGTTGAAAAGTCAGCACCTGCAAACTTCTCACCTACTGACTTATAACCAAGTGTAGCTGGAATCGCAAGAACTTCTTCGTATACTAACCCATAATACTCAACCATCTCAATAACTTCGGCTACAGCTTCTTCTCTTGTTTCAAAAACTGTATGTCCTTCTTGCCATAGAAATTCTCTTCCTCTTAAAAATGGTGTTGCATGTTTAAATTCCCAACGAACAACATTATTCCACTGATTTAATCTTAATGGTAGATCCCTATAAGAATTAATCCATCTTGAATATGAATCGTACATAATAGTCTCACTTGTTGGTCTTACCGCAAGTCTCTCACCTAATTTAGTATTACCCCCATAATCAACCCAAGCAACCTCTGGTGCAAATCCTTCAACATGATTTTTCTCTTTTGTAAGCAAACTCTCAGGAATAAGAACAGGAAAATAACAATTTTTAACACCTGATTTCTTAATCTTATCATCTAAAAACTCTTTAATTTTTTCCCAAATTTCATAAGAACGTGGTCTATAAACAATACATCCTGAAACTTTAGTATAATCAGCAAGTTCAGCTTTTTGAATAACTTGAGTATACCACTCTGAGATATTTTCCTCTTTAGAAACACTAATTGATAATTCTTGCTTATTTTCTTTAGCCATCTTTTAATTTATAATTAAATATAATCTTTATCCTTTATTAAACTTTTTTCTCTAAATAAGTTAAAATTTAAAATTTTTCATATTATTTATTAAATAATCCCTAACTCTATAAAATATTTTTTCATGTCCAATAGCATCTGGATGTAAACCATCTTCTAAATCATTTTCTTTAATTAAATCTAAAAATTCTAAAAAAATAACTTTTTCTTGCTCACAAATTTTTCTAATAACCTCATCATATATCTTAATATCTCTATTTTCCCAATATTCATCTCTATGCCAAGGTTGAGTTAATTTATCATTAACTTTTAAAAGTCCAGTAAAAATTATAATTTTTGAATATTTTTTTGAAATTTCTATTATCTCCTTTAAATTCCTTTCAAACTCTAATAAATCTATATTTATATTTTCTCTATTTTTAAAATACATCAAATCATTTGAACCAATTGAAAATAATAATATCAAATCTTCTTTTTCAATTTTAGTTATTTTATTGATATCATTTTCTAAAAATTTCAAAACACCTCTAGTATCATTTGAAGAAACAGCTAAGTTATAAACGCCAACTTCTGTTTTGTTATATTCTTTTAAAAAGTAACTTTTTAATCTAGAAACCCATCCTCCGTATTTAGAATCAAATGCTCCCCAAGCAATACTATCTCCAAAAACTAAAATTTTAACCATAATATAATCTAAAATCTTCTATTTATCAAATTTATGATTTAAAAATTAAAAAATCTTATTTCCCAATAAAACTTAAGATTAAATTTATTATATAATGTAATACCAAAATTTCTATTCACCTAAATAAATTTTTTGCTTTTCTGTATGAAAAAACATATCTTAATTAGCACACTTTTCTTTATAAATCTTACTATTTGTAAAAATATTTAAAGTTAAAATAGAAATTTAAATAATCAATAAAGAGCTATATTTGCTTAAATTCTCTAAAAAGCTCTTATTAAATATTAAAACCTTAGATTAATATTTTTATAACCTCATATACACTTAAGTGAAAATCAAACTTTATAAAATCCTTAAATTATAAATTACTTATGAGTACAATATACATTGTAAGACATGCGCAGTATGAAAACAATATTTCTAAAAAAATCAATATCAATTCTAATAATATTAAGCATTTAACTAAAGAAGGTGTAAACCAAGCAAAAAAGGTATCAAAAGAACTAAAAAATATTAAATTTGATAAAGTATTAATTTCTGAATTTAAAAGAACTTCAGAAACTGCAGAATATATTACAGAAAAAGAACAAGAAATAAATACCATTATTAACGAACTTAAAATAGGAAGAGAAAATTCTTCTTATGAAAATCATAATATAAAAGTAAAAGATCAAATCTTCAAAAATAAAATTGATAAATCAGATGAAAGTATTTTTGAAAAATTAAAAGAACTAAAAAAGTTCCTAAATAACTTAAAAAAAAATAAAAACAACAATACCTTAATTGTAACTCATAAAGATATTATAAGATTATTAATAATAATCAATGAAGACTTGTCAATTGAAAACTTCTACGAACTAAACCCTGAAAATTGTAGTGTATATAAAATTAAATATTAACTAAGTATTAATTTTACTATAAGCCTAATAAATTTTCTCTAACAACAGAATCATTAACTCCGTTATGTTCATCTAAAACCCAAGGAAATATATTTAATTGTTGAGAAGCACCTCTAAAAGAACCAACTCCATTTTGAAAAGATTTTCTTAAAGAATAAAAAACTTGTGAAAATATTTTTGATTGAAACTCAGAAAACCTACCACAATAAACTAAAATATACAAAACAACTTGACAATTAATAAAATATTTATGCTCTTCTGTTATAAAACCTTCTTGAATTGCTTCATCTAGTTTAAAAGAATCTAAAAAACTAGAAAAATCTGATTTGATATAATCTAGAACTAAAGCCTCAAAACAACTTACCAAAAAAGATTTTTGATCTGAACCTAAAGTTAATTTAGATTTTTCTATAAATTTAGAAATTGCGTGATTAGCAGAATTTCCAATACTATAATTTAAAATTTTATCATTAAAAAATCTTAATCTTTCATCAGAAGACATAGATTGAAAAATCTCCCAAGTAACTGTTTCATTTGCTTCAGGCAAAGAATTTTCTTTTTTATTTAAACCGAACATAATTTAACTACAATAAAAATAATATTTAAATGTTTCTATTTAACTTTACTAATTATTTCATTAACTAAATCATTAATATTTCCTTTATTTTGTAAACAAAAAATTTGCTCTTCTTCTCTAAAACCTTCCTCAACACCTTCATAAAAACATAAATTAAAACTTTCAACTTCTAAATTATCTTTAATCTTTTGCTCGTTGTAATTTCTTTCTTTATAGACTTTCTCAAGCTCTTTCAAATCACGATTAATAACAAATAAGTAATCTATTAAATCTGGATTCAAAAAATGAGCAAAATGCCCTTCTAAAACGCAATCTTTTAAATCTCCATCAACTATTTGTCTGTTAACCTTAGCAACTAGTTTATCAATATTAAAATCAAAAGTTTGAAGTTCCTCTTTATCTTCTATTTTAAATTCTTTAGCAAACTCATTCAAATTAACAACTTCATAATTTAATTTATCTCCTAACTCTTTTGCTAAAGTAGTTTTTCCAGATCCAACACTTCCACTAATTGCTATTATCATTTTTTAATTAAATTTTATGTAATAAACTCCACTTTCTCATTAACATCCATTTCTTTAAACAAACTATCTACATACTTCTCTAATTGACCATATATAAATTTTGTCAAATTCAAACTATCATTAGAATCAAGAGCTTTAATATATTCAGACCTGTTCTCAACAGAAATGTCAATCATTGGAAAACCACTTCTCTCAAGTATAAAATTCATAAGAAGTCTTGCCATTCTTCCATTCCCATCTGAAAAAGGATGAATAACTGCAAATCTCAAATGAAACTCACTTGCAAGCTCTATTGGGTGAATCTTATATTTATTTTTCTTATAGAAGGAGACTAAGTCTTTCATTTCATAAACTAATTGAATAGGATTAACCGGAATAAAATCTGCTCCTTCAATATATCTCATATCACAGCGATAACCCCCAATAACAAATTCTTCATCATCCTCAATATATTCTAAAACATCTTTCATCAAAACTTCGTGTAATCTTTTAATAAAATCCTCTGACAAATCAAAATTCTCACTCATCATATAATCAATTGCCCTATTGTGATTTCTAACTTCTTGTAATTCAAGTAATTTCTTTCCATCAATTGATTGATTTTTGTTAATAACTAAATCAACCTCGGCTCGTGACAAAGTATTTCCTTCAATTGAACATGAATGATATGTATATCCTGTTTTAAATCTTTTAATTAATTGAGACCTACTCGCATTTCCCAGAGAATTTAAATTTTTAAAAAATCTTCTTTTAAGTTTTTCAATTTTATCTAGAAATTCTAAACTAACTTTATAAGGCTCAAAACTTAAATCGCTGCGTATAATTTTTTGAATCTTCTTTTCAGTAAATTCATTTTTAATTAATTCTAAATCTTCTTTATTGGGTAACACTTTACCCAAATACTTTACATTTTTTTGATAGACTTTATCATCAATTCTATACGACTTAATTAAATAATAATAGTCTTCTTCTCCTATTTTCTTAGTTTTAATAAACATTAAACAAATACCTCAATAAAAATAATAATACTTAAAACTTTATAAATCTTAGGGCACACAAAATTAATTAAAATCTAGTTACTAAAAAATCTCTCCTCTTGCAATTACTCATTCAGATTCTTCAATCTATCCAATCTGTTGGTTCACCTTGAAAACCAACTAAAATTTCAGGAAATTTTCCTAAATTTTCTAAATGCTCTTTAACTCTTGTATAAACGTTTTCATAAGAATTAGTATTTTCAGAAACGTGAGAAATAATTATTTTTTGCATATCATGAGAACTTTCACCTAGAGCTTCACAACTCTGATGTAATCCCAAATGTCCAACATCAGACATTAAACGATTTAAATATATATGGCTGTAATTATCTCTAACTTTTTTAATATGGTTCTCGCAATAATTTGCTTCAAAATAAACAACATCCAGTGTCTTTAATATATGCTTAATCTCATCTGAGACCATCCCTAAATCAGTAAAAACTCCAAGGCGTTTCTCTCCATCATAAAAAACAAAAGAAAGCGCTTCTATTGCATCATGAGATTTATTTAAAGAAAAAACTTTAAAATCGCCAACAATCAAACTATCATGATTTTTAATAATATTGAACTGTTTTGATTTTTCACTAATTTTCATTCCAGACGATTCTTCAAAAGTTCCTTTAGATAAATAAATAGGACACTCTACCCTTTTAGCAAAAGTCTTAAGTCCAGTTATATGATCGTTATGTTCGTGTGTTATAAAAACTGCATCAATCTCTTTAATATCGATACCTTTCTCTCCTAAAAGCTCATCAGTTTTTGCATAAGTTAAACCTAAATCAATTAATATTTTAGTTCCTTCTTTACTCTCAACATAAAAACAATTTCCAGAAGAACCTGTTGATAAAGCAAATGATCTCATTTTTTATTTAACCTTTAATACTTTAAACATTTCTTTAGAAACCAAATCAATATCTTGATCTCCATTAACTTCTAAAATATTTTCATGATAAACTTCTAAAATAACTTCTTTAACTCTATCATAAATTTTAAGTCTTTCTTTAAATATCTCTGGAGTGTCATCTCCACGTCCTAATTTTTTAGCTCTAATTAAAATACGCTCAAGCAATTTCTTTTCATCAACATTTAAAAAAATAACTTTTATATCATATTTATGTTCTTTTAAAAATCCATAAAGCCAATAAGATTGATCAAGAGTTCTTGGAATCCCATCTAAAATAATCCCTTTTTCTCCATTAAAATTTTCACGAAATAATTCAAAAATATCAGAATCGGAAAGTAAAGTTCCATCTTCAACGCTGTAATTACTAGCCCATTTTTTATTGGACTTCTTCCCTTTCTTTAATTCATCTTTAATAAAAGAGCTCATAACATATCTTTTATAATTAATCTTTTTCTCAAGAATTTCTCCTTGTGTTCCCTTCCCACTACCTGGTGCACCAAGTAAAATTATTGCAATTTTTTTAACCATTTTATCTCTTCTCTACTTCATACCAAAATATAAATACAAAACTAAAACAAACCAAATAACAAAAGATACAATTGCAATTGTTAAATATAATTTATTTTTTTTAGTCATAATATATTATTAAAAATTAAGTTTATAAAAATTTGCTGTAACTAGTTGAAACTTTGTGGTTCTGTTCCACATAATCTATAGTATTGTTCTTGCGTCATAATGTCAACGTATTGTCTACTTGGCTCATCTAAAGGAATTAAACCACCAACCACAGCTCCTCCTAAGAAAACAACTCCTCTTAAATAAGTCATAGTTGCGATAGGTTCATCTACTTTTGTTCCAGCTCTAATTTGATTTAATTCTTCTAAAGATAATTCTCGTAAAGCTTTCAAATCTCCTATTTCATTACCCAAATCAATATCTTTTTTTACAGAATTCCAAAGAAGAGGATCTGTAATATCTAAATCTTTAGAGTTCATCATTTTACTAAGTTTTTCTCTAGTCTTTTCATTATTTTTAATTTGCTTACTTATATCAGCAATATTATCAACATTAAATTCGCTCATCAATTCAACTAAATTATCTAGTTTTTCAGCAACTTCTATATTACCTTGCTTTCTTACCTCTGCTGCCAAATCTACTAGATCCACTTTAGTTACTTTTAAAGTATTTATTTTTTCTATAATTTTTACTGTTCTTCCTGAAACTGTTAATACTTCAAAAGAATTTTCTATCTTTGAAGCTACTTTTGAATATTTAATCATTCCAGAAATTTTATTTGAAATTTTTCCAATTTGTAAAATTTTAGCTGCACTTTTAACTCCTGTAATTGTTCCTTTTACAGCACCAATTACACCTCCAAAAAATCCACACAATGGAGATATTAACGTTGTTGCTCCTAAAGTTACAGCTCCTCCTGCCGCACAAGTTAAAAAACTTCCCCCCCCTATTATTGCTGATTCTAGTGCCATAGATGCAAGAACACCTCCTAACATTGAATTTGTAGCCGTATCTCCTGCTGCTTCAAGTCTTTCTTCTAAGCTTTTATCAAGTCTATCAAATCTATATGTAATATAATATTTTTCATCTGAAGAAATTGTCTTTAATCTCAAATCTAAAATTGATTCGTGTTTCTCTTGTAAAACTAAAAGTAATTCACTAATCGAGCCTAATCCCTCAGTGTCAATTGAGTTTCCTAAATCTTGAATTTGTACATCTAGATCAATCAACTCTCTAGAATCAACATCTGCAAACTTAAAATTTATTGCATCATAATAAGATAATTCTTTATCATCAACTTGAATAACACCATTTTCTTTGTTCTTAGTCCAATCAATAAAATCAATATATTCAGATGAAAATATTTCATTAGACTTAAATTCGACCTCCCCGCAAACAAAACAATAATTTCCAGAAACTTTATATGTTTCTAAAAAATCATATTCTCCCTCACCATATCTTCTCCAACAAGAATAAGAAAGATCTACAAATTCTTCAAAGATCTCATCTTCTTTTAATTCTCCTTTAATTTCTACTTTATTAACATAACATTTATTATTTAAATCATTCAAATATTCTCCAATTTTTCCAACTTTTGAATCTTTAAATTTAACTAAAGATTGACAAGATAAAATTTGAGTTTCACTTTCTACATCCGAAAAAACAATAGAAAAAAATCCTAAATAAACAAAAAAACTAATAATTATTAAAATCATAGTTACTAAAACAAATTGTATACTTGCTCTTTTATTTTTAGTAATCATTTTCTAAAATCCTCTTTTTCAGGAATTGAAATAAACTGACTAGGTGATAATAAAACTGAAACTTTATCCATGAATTCCCCATCTTTTTTAATTATATTATTTAATTCAAGTAAGTATAAATTTTGATCATCATTTTCAAATAATGGTATTTCCTTACTATAACCTTCCGAAGAAATAATTTTATAATCAATTTCTTTGTTTCCTAAATAAAGTTTATATTTATTATCTTGATTCATAATTTTTTCTTTTCTTAAAAAAACTTGTTCAAAAGAATAAAATACCATAGTATCTTTATTTAAATTTGTATATTCAATAAAAAAATAAAGATTAGGATTTTGATACAAAATATCATTACAATCCTCATTACCATCACAATTATTTATATTTCTATTCCAAAAACTAAAACCAACAAACTTAGAATCAATATCAAAAATATTTAAATCTATTTTCTCTTTACTAGTTAAACCAACTTTAACTTTTTTATTATCTATGAAAACTTCTTCAAAATTAATAATGCCTTTAATTTGGGAAAAATCCAATTCTATTATTTCTTTAACAACCAAGCTTTGACCTATAAACTCATTTTTTCCAACTAAATTTCTAATCTTAGTAATAAATTCTTGATATTTTAGATTAAAATAATCTTGTCCTAAATAATTTAAACAAACCTCATTTTTATTTTCTAAACAAACTGGGCCATTTTTCCATTCAAAGTAAATTTTTGTTCCATCTTGTTTTAGAATTGGTTCAAAAATAATATGTTTATTGATAAAATCTATACCAATGCCACTATCTTTTTTATAGTTTTTTTCTATTTCTATTTTAGAAACTAACTTTTTTGAACAAAGTTTACTTCTAATTTGTGGATAACTATATTTACTATTTACAACAAAAATAAAATTCGATAAATCAAAATTATTTCCAATAAATTTATTAGAATATACCAAATAGGAACCTAAACTTAGATCCTCTTTTTGTAAGTTTTTTTTATCCATAAAAGTAATCTTATATTTATTGGTCTCATCACTCAAAAAATCTATATCTGATAAAATCTTTTCACCTGTTGATGCTAAATTAGGTTCTAAATAGTAAAATTTATTTTCAGAAGGTTTATTCTCTAATTCTAAAGTTAATTCATCAGTTATTAAACCAATACTTGTTATCCAATTTAAATCCCAGTTATCTGTATTATCATAAACTATTTTCATTTCTTTTTCAAAAGGAAATTTTGCAACTCTATATTTTTCATATTCACCTGAAATAAAAATTTGCTCTTTTGATGAATGTTTTACCACATATATCGCTTTGTTATCAATTATATAATCATAATTGTCTTTGTAGTTATCTGTATAAAATTGAAAATTAGTTAATTTTTCAAGTTTTAATATATTAAAGCAATTATTCATATTTTTATAATCTGGTGATGTTGTAAAATAATTAACAAAATCACTCATCGATTTTGCATTTTGTTCAGCAATATTTTCATTTGTTGGAGTTTGTAAAAAAAAATTAATGAACAATTGAAATAAAAAAACTAAAGCAATAACAGATAAAATAATACTAGTTAAAGATTCTAATGCCAAAAAACCTTTTTTATTCATATTATACATTGAATAATACCTATATTAAAGTTTAATCATTATACTTTAATAGTAAATAATAAAATAAAATAAATTTTCCATAAGAAATAACCCACACCCCCTTATTTCATCTGCAAACCAAATTTAAAAAATTTGAGAATAAGAAATAAATAAAAATCAAATTATTATATAATTAATATTAATCTTCTTCTTTTTCTAATAACTTAAAATAATCTTCTACCATAGAATAAGAAACAACTTTCTTCTCACCTTTTTCAAGGCCTCTAAGTACTAATACTCCACCTTTATTAATAGCTTTGATATAATATTCTTCTCCTTTAATAGAGATATGATCTTTAACTCTAATATTAAGTAAAGTAATACTTTGATTATATCTATAAACATCTTTAGATGCTAATTGATCTCTTCCCATTAATTTTTTAGATCTTTTCTCAATAGTAAGAAAATCACTAAATAAAGAAGTAACTTTATTCATTTCAGAATTAGATCTAAAGTAGATATCAAAACCATTATCAACTTCTTCAAGTTTATTAATTGATAGATTCTCTTTCGTTAATAATTTGTATGCCTTTTCTTTTATATCCAATATTTCATCATAGTATCTAAATCTTATTTGTGATTGCATATTCCAATATTCACTAGAACTTTTTTTGCAAATGCTACACATCTTTTGTTCCATATCCAATTCTAATCTAAACACATCCTTCATTTTTATTTATAAGTGACCTTACTGTAAGTAACAATAATATAATTATTATATTATATATAATATAAATCAATTTATTAATATTGTTATTAAAAAAATATTCTTAAAATCGAAAAAAATTAAATATTATAAATAAATAAACAACAACATAATCAATATTTAATAAAAATAAAAGTTCCAAAGGAAATTTATACAGATTAATATTCTTATTAAATATTAAAATACCTATTAAATAATATATTTTATTAAAAATTATTTTTAGTATAGATTCTAATTATTCTTAATATCAATTATTAATAAATTAGTCTAAATTTTGTCTAAATTTAGTTTTAGATATTAGAAATTTAAGTTTAATAATGTCCAATTTTAGGAAAATAAGTGGTTTTTAGTATTTAGACATAACTTAGACAAAGTTTAAACAAGTTTTAGATTCTTCTAAAAAACGTCTAATTTCACTCCTTTTAGACAAAAAGGCCTTAATTTAGTTTAGACAAAATTTAAACTGCAATTCTTTTGTTTTTTTGGGTTCCAATAGAAATTAAGGTCTCCTAGGTTTATAAAAGAAAAGTTTCTAAATTATTTTAATATTATTTAAAAAAGTAGTAATTTTTTGAAAATTAATAAAGAAAATTATTTAAAATAACTTCTAATTATTATAATTAACAACAAATCAAATATAAATAGACAAAGAATTATTAAATACTGGAGTAAAATTCATGAAAAAGTAACTAATAATTTAGAAAGTTTAAATAAAAAAACAAGATTAATTCATACTTCAAAAATTTTAGGATATATTGCAGGAGATGGACATATAAAAGTTAGACACGAAGTAACTAATCCAAATTTAATTCATTATGAGGTAAAGTTTTGGCCTGATGATAAAATGATGTTAAAATCATTTCAAGATAGTTTTGAACTTTTATATACTAAAAGATTAAATGTTAGAGATGTAAAAACTTATTATATTTGTACTATTGGAAATAAAACTGCTTGTTTGGATTTACTTTCTTATTGTAAATTAGGAACTGAAACTTGGACAATACCACATTGGATTTATATAAATAGAAAATATCTTAAAGAGTGGTTAAGAGCTTTTTATGATTGTGAAGGATATGTAGGAAAAGATAGAATAGTAATCCAAACAATTAATAAAAATGGTATGGTTTTAATAAAAAAACTTTTAAAAAAATTTGAAATTGAGTCAAATCTTTATATTTATGAAAGGAAAAATTTCAATTGGAAAACAAATTATATTTTAATTATTATGAGAAAGGAATCAGTAAGAAAGTATTTTAAAGAAATAGGATTTAATCATAGTAGAAAAAAACAAAAATTAAAAGAAATTATTTTTGGCAGAATCGAATAATCAGGTTATTTCGGTGAGCTCGAACCTCACTGTCCTTTGGACTTCTGGGTTCAAATCCCAGTTCTGCCGTTCTTTATATCTTTCTTCCTTATAATATAACAACAAATTGTTTTAAACTATATTAATAAAAATATACTATGAAGAAAATTGCTTTTTTTGAAATTAACAAAAGTGAACAAGATTATGTTAAAAAACAATTAAAAGGATTTAAAATTTTATTTTTTGAAGAAGAAATTCAAAATGTTAATCCTAAAAAATTTTTAGATGTAGATTTAATTTCTGTTTTTATATATTCTAAAGTTTCTGAAGATATAATAAATCAAATTCCTAAACTTAAAGGAATTATAACAAGATCAACTGGTTTTGATCATATTGATACAACCTATTGTTCTTATAGAAATATTGAAGTAGGAAATGTTCCATTTTATGGAGAAAATACTGTTGCAGAACATACATTTGCACTAATACTTAATCTCTCAAGAAAAGTACATGAATCTTATAATAGATGTAAAAATGAAAATTTCTCAAATGAGGGATTAGAAGGTTTTGATTTGAAAGATAAAACACTTGGAATAATAGGTGTTGGACATATTGGAATGCATGTAATTAGAATGGCTAAGGGATTTGGAATGCACGTTAAAGCATTTGATTTGAATAAAGATGAATTCACAGCAGAAATACTTCATTTTGATTATGCTAGTTTAGATGAAATACTAAAAACTTCAGATATAATATCACTTCATATGCCATATAACAAATTTACACACCACTTTATTGATAATAAAAAAATATCTCAAATGAAAAAAGGAGTTATAATAATTAATACTGCAAGAGGAGCATTAATTGATACAAATGCTCTTTATTCGGCACTTAAAAATAATCATGTTGGTGGAGCAGGGCTTGATGTAATAGAAGGAGAAGAACTTATTAAAGAGCAAGATGATATAATGAATTCTCATTCAAGAAAAAAGATATTTGAAATTTTTCGTGATAAAGAAATTTTTAAAATGCCAAATGTAATATTTACACCACACAATGCATTCAATTCTAAAGAAGCTAAACAAAGAATACTTGACTCAACAATAGAAAATATCAAAGAGCTAAAAGAAAATAACAAACTAAAATATAAAGTTAAGATTAGTTAAAATTATAATTAGTTAAAAATTCATTAAATTCTTTTTTGTTATTAATTTTAATAAGTTTATTTTCATTTCCAACAATCATTTCAGTGTGTTTTTGATAAGTTGATTTTACTTTATTTGGACGAACTATCATATATGCACGAATATATTTTATTAAACCATAAATCTCTTTAATAGTTTTTTCTCTTTTTTTTGAAAAAAGCCACCTTTTAAAAACTCTATATGCACAGATATTTATTCCATAATTTAACCAAATTATCAAATCAGACTTATCTGCAGCCTCTTTTCCCCAATCATATACTCCTTCAATAATCCAAGTTTCTTTTTTTAAAATTTTTTTTAATTCAATTTTACAATTTTCATCATCTTTTTTTACAGAATATTTTTCAATCCAAAAAATATCATCTAAATCATATGTTGGTATTTTTAATTTTTTAGAAATTTTTTTTGCTAGACTAGACTTTCCACTTCCAGTCATACCAATAATAAAAATTTTTTTCATAGATATATATTTTGATTTAATAATATAAATCTATTCCTATTTCTTTTCAGCAGGTTGGTAGATATTAATCGCTTTTCCAAGTATAACATCAGATACTTCACTTAATCCTTCACTAATTGTTGGATGAGGATGAATTGTAAATGCAACATCTTCTGCATTAGCTCCCATTTCAATTGCAAGCGTTGCTTCAGAAACTATTTCACTAACATGTGGCCCAACTGCATGAACTCCTAGAATTCTATTACTACCCTTCTCACAAATCATTTTAATAAATCCTTCTGTTCTATCAAACATATGAGCACGACCTAATGCTGCGTATGGAAATTTCTTAGAAATAACTTCATAACCTTTATTAATTGCTTCTTTATCAGTCATACCAACAGAGACAATTTCTGGATCATTAAAAACAACACTTGGGATAACTTTATTATCAAATGCACTTTTAATTCCTCCAATAACTTCAGCTGCGATTTTTCCTTCACGACTCGCCTTATGTGCAAGCATAGGATTAGATACAACATCACCAATAGCGTAGATATGTTCAACATTAGTTTTCATCTGTTCGTTAACTTCAATAAAACCCTTGTCAGTTAATTTAACCCCTAAAGTATCAAGTCCTAAATTTTTAGTATTAGGTCTTCGACCAACAACAACTAAAACTTTATCACACTCAATTTTATTATTAGTACCCTCAGTTTCAAACTCAACAACAACTCCGTTATCAGAAACAGTTGCACCTTTAGCTTTAGAATTATAATGTACATTAACATTGAATTTTTCAAGACTTTTTGCAACAATATCAACAACTTCAGAATCTAATTGTGGGATCAAATGGGAACCCCCTTCTAAAATATGAATTTCAGATCCTAGTTTTCCATAAACTGTTCCAAGTTCAGTTCCAATATAGCCCCCACCAACAATCACTAATTTTTTAGGAACTTCTGTTAAACTCATAGCTTGATTAGATGAAATTATATTTTCTTTATCAAATTTAAAACCTTCAATTTCAATTGGAGAACTTCCAGTTGCAACAATTGCATTCTTAAATTTAATTGTATTAACATCACTTTGCCCAGAAATAGAAATAGTATTAGTTGATGTAAAAGTTGCTATACCTTCAATTACTTCAATTCCATGTTTATCAAAAAGTGCTTTAATTCCATGTTCTAATTTATCAATAATTCCTTGTTTCCAAGTATTCATTTTATTAATATCAATAGAATAATTATCAACTGTAATTCCCATAGAATTCAAATCTTTTAGAGTATTAAAATAATCACTGCTTGTAATTAGAGCTTTAGTTGGAATACAACCAACATGTAAACAAACACCACCAATTCTTTTATATTTTTCAATAACAATAACATCTTTACCTAATTGAGCTGCGCGAATTGCAGCAACATAACCACCTGGACCAGAACCTATAATTACAACATCAGTTTCAACTGTTAAACTTCCAACAACCATTTTATTCTAAAGTAAGTAAAATCTCCTCAGGATTTTCAAGAAGTTCTACAAACTTCTTCATAAATTTAGCAGCATCAGCACCATCAATAACTCTATGATCAAATGTTAAAGATAAACTAACTATTTGTGCTGGAACAATTTCATCATTAGAGTTATAAACAGGTTTTTTAATAATTTTACCAATTCCAAGAACAGCAGTTTCAGGATAATTTATAATTGGTGTAAAGAATTGACCTCCTAAACTTCCAACTGATGAAATAGTAAATGTACTACCTTTCATTTGTTCTGGTTTTAATTTTCCTTCTCTAGCTGCTGTTGATAAATCTACAATTTCTCTACTCAACTCTAAAATATTTTTATGCTCGCACATCTGAATCACAGGCACTAACAATCCTTTGTTTGTGTCAGCTGCAATTCCAATATTAAAATTTGACTTTAAAATAACTTCATTTTTTTCATCATCAACTACAGAATTAAATTTAGGAAATTCTTTTGAAGTTTCGATAAATGCTTTAATGAAGAAAGGGATATAATTTAATTTAATTCCTTTTTCTTTTAATCTATCTTTTTCACGATTTCTCAAATTAACAATTTCAGTAATGTTTGCTTCATCACAAAGTGTAACTTGAGCTGACTTAGATAAAGATTCAAGCATTCTCTCAGAGATTATTTTTCTAATACCTTGAATAGGTATTATGGTATCTGAGTCTGATTGGGAAGTGTGACTTGCGATAGGCGATGTTACTTCAACTTTAGGAACTGTATTTTCAAGAGATTTAATATCTTCTTTTTCCATCGCATTATCGCTGTTCTGTGTCGCAGTCAGTTTCGGTTTTACATATTTATCTTTAAGTTCTTTAGCTCTTTTAATATCTTCTTCAGTAATTTTTCCTCCATCTCCACTACCTAAAACAAAATTGATATCAACATCTAAATCTCTTGCAAGTTGCCTTACAGATGGTGAGGCTACAACATCTTTTGGTTTTTCTTTTTCTTTCTCTCTTAATTCTTGTTCTTTTGCAATATCAGAAACATCAATTTCTTCTACATCTTCTAGATGTTTTTCTGGAATAGGTTCTTTTTCTTTTTTAACATCTGTAACAGGTATCTTACTTTCTTCATTTACAGGAATTTCACCAATTTTTAAATTACTCTCTGAAATATCTTCTTTCTTTTCTTCTACTTTATTATTTTGGGTATTCTCAATGTTTTCATTTTGAACTGTCGGTTTTTCAGAATTAGTATTTTCAACTTTATCTGAACCATTTAAATCTTCTAAAGTAATTTCACCATGCTTGCCAGTTGGTTTAATTGAGTTTAAATCTATATTATTATTTTTAGCCTCAGAGCGTACACTTGGCATAGCTAAAACATTAAGTGAAAAATTTTTATCGTAAACTTTGTTATTATCTTCTTCAACTTTGATTGGTTCCTCAACCTTTGGTTCAGGTATTTTATTCTCTTCTGGAGCTTTAACTTGAGTATTTTCTACATTAGTAGTTTCAGTTTTTACTTCAGGTTTTATTTCTACTTTTTCTTCTACTTTATTTTCAGTACTTTCAGTAGAAGTTGTATTTTCAGAATCAATTTTCATAATAACATCTCCAACATTTAAAATGTCAGAGGGATTTCCAATAAGTTCAATTACTTTACCTGTAACTGGCGACGGAATATCTACTGTTGCTTTATCAGTTTCAACATCACAAATAGGGGAATCAACTTTAACAGTATCTCCTACTTTAACTTTCCAAGAAACAAGTTTACCTTCAGTAATACCCTCTCCAACATCTGGAAATTTAAATTCTAGAACCATTTTTTAGAACTCGTTAACCTTTTTAACTGCATTAATTATTCTTTTAGCATTTGGAAAATAATAATTCTCAAGTGCAAATTGTGGATAAGGTAAATCCCAAGAAGTAACTCTTTGAATAGGAGCTTTCAAACTTAAAATACATCTTTCTTGAATTTGTGCAGCAATTTCTGAATTCAAACTACAAACTCTTGACTCTTCTGAAACAATAACAACACGTCCAGTTTTTTTCGCTGTTGCAACAATTGCATCAATGTCAAATGGCCATAATGTTCTCAAATCTAAAATCTCAACATCAATACCTTCTTTAGTTAATTCTTCAGCAGCTTCCATAGAAATTTTAACCATAGCACCCCAAGTAATAATTGAAACGTCTTTTCCTTCTTTTTTCAAACCAGCTTTACCAATTTCAACTGTATATTCTTCCTCGGGAACTTCTTCCTTAAAAGATCTATAAATTTTTTTAGGTTCTAAAAATACTACAGGATCAGGATCAAAAATAGCACTAAGCATTAAACCTTTAGCATCATAAGGTCCTGATGGCATAACAACTTTAATACCTTGACAATGTATAAAAAAACTCTCTGGACTCTCACTATGATGTTCAAGTGCTCTAATTCCTCCACTACAAGGAGCTCTTAAAACCATTGGAACTGAAACAGTATTATTTGTTCTTTGTCTAACTCTTGCCATATGTTGTTTAACGTGATGAAAGGCTTGATAACTAAATCCACTAAATTGCATTTCAGCAATTGGCTTCATTCCATTAATTGCCATACCAATTGAACATCCAACAATTCCAGCTTCAGCAAGTGGAGTATCAACAACTCTATTTTCTCCAAATTCTTTTTGTAAATTTTCTGTAACTCTAAAAACTCCTCCATCAACACCAACATCCTCACCTAAAATAACAACTTTATCATCTTTTTTCATAGCAATTTGAAGTGCGCTATTAAGTGCCGAAACCATATGCATCTTCATTTTTGGATTCCTCCAAAAAGGTAGATGTTCATAAATTCATAGGATTTACGTAACATTAAATTATTATAATTTGTATAAGAATTTATCATTTTGATTTTAGATAGCTCCCTCCTCAAGTGATTTAGATTGTGAATCATCACCTTTCTCTTCTCGCTTTTCAGAATCACCCAACTCTTGTTTTAGTTCTTGTTCTTGTTCTTTTAACATCCAAGGCTTTTCTGCAAATACATCTTCAAACATTTGTGAAGGTTTAGGAGGTTCAACATTTAATCCAGCTTCAACTGCTTCTTCAATCTCTTTAGCAACAGTTTCATTAACCCATTTTTCATAATCATCATTCCAAGTTCCAATTTTTTGAAAATATTTTTTTAATCTATCAATTGGATCTTTTTTAATCCAAACTTCATCTTCTTCTTTAGTTCTATATTTTGAAGAATCATCAGATGTTGTGTGATCTCCTAATCTATAAGTTACTGATTCAATTAAAGTTGGTCCCTCACCATTTCTTGCTTTTTCTAGAGCTTCATTAGTTGCTTTGTAAACTGCAAGTACATCATTACCATCAACTTGGATTCCATTAAATCCATAAGCGATTGCTTTTTGTGCAATAGTTTCTGATTTAGTTTCTTTAGAAGTTGGAGTTGAAATAGACCATCCATTTCTTTGACAAAAAAATACAACTGGTAGATTTAATACACCTGCAAAATTAAGAGCTTCATGAAAATCTCCTTCAGATGTTGCACCTTCTCCAAAATAAACAATAGTCGCATCTTTTTCTCCTTTTAGTTTACTAGCCCAAGCAATTCCAGCTGCATGAATACACTGTGAACCAATAGGAATTGAAATTGGCATATTATGTGAATGATTTGGATTTGCAAATGCCCTTGTATCTCCATTCCACCCTTGAACTAAAGTTCCTCTATCAACTTTACGGCAAAGATAAACTCCTAATTCACGAAAAGATGGAACAAACCAATCGCTTTCTTGTAGAGCAAGACCAGAGCCGATTTCACTTGCTTCTTGTCCTTTAGTTTGTGCGTAAGTTCCAATTTTTCCACTTCTTTGTAAATTGAATAATTTTTCATCAAGAGTTCGAAGTAAAACCATCATATGGTACATTTCTTTAATCTTATCTTCAGGGATATTTGGTTTAACTGAATCGTCACAATTCCCTTCTTCATCAAGAACTTGAAGGTATGAAACACTAAAATTATGAATTTCTTTATTTGTCATAATCAATTCTACTACTAAAAATTTATAGTATTTCTTTATTATTATATAGTGAAGTATAGGATATACTGAGCATATTTCAAGAATTTTGCTAAAATTGTTGTTATATAGGGAAGAATGACCTATGTTCAAAAATCTCTAATTCTCTAAAATTTTATTTTCATCTAGATATTTTTTAATAATAGAATAAATTAAATCATAACCTTTAGAATTTGGGTGAAGCCCATCTTTGTACAAATTGTCTAGATATTTAGAATTTACCAACTCTTCGTATAAATCAATAAACTTAATACCATTTTCATTTGCAAGTTTTTTAATTTCATTATTGTATAATTTAATATTTTCATTAAGGTAATAAATAGCACCATCTATACCTTGAGTTTTACTCTCATCAATTGGACCTAATCCAACAAAAATAACTTCGCTAACTAAGTACTTGACTTCATCAATTACTTTAATTATATTTTCACGAAAATTATCCATTTTAGTTTGATAATTACCAACTTTAATAACAAAACGTGAGTCATTTCCACCAATACCAATTAATAAAACGTATTTATCATTTTCTTTTCTTTTCCAAATTCGCGGAGTTATCTCATTTTTAATTCTTTTTTTAAGAGAATGAGAAGTATCTCCAGGAATTCCTAAGTTGTAGACACCTTTGTGAATTTCATCATTTTCAAAATCTTTTTTCAACCTACTAACCCAACCACCAGAAGGAGACTCTCCTCTACCATAAATCATACTATCTCCAATACAAATTAAACTAAACATAATATACTCTAATTAGCTGGCTTTAAAATATTATGGATAACCTGAACCAATACAACTTCCAATAATATGTCCAGATTTAAAATTTTGAAGTTTTAGTGCTTCTTCTAAATTAGATTTACTTATAAAATCTTGTGCTAAAACTTTTTTTGCTCCATATAATTTTAATAAGCCAGGAAAAAAACTTTCAGATAAAAGTCCAAAACTTTTTAAGAAATGTTGAATTTCTTCCTCAGTCTTATCTACTTTAAGTAATTGTATAACATCTTCTAAAGGATCTGAATCATACCAACAAGATCTAGTTGTAAAAACTTTATTTGATAAATGACCTGATGCGCCAACAATTTGAATTCCTTCTTGTGTATAAACATCAGAGTTTATAAATTGTAAATTTTGATATTCTCTATGATATTCACTAATCAATTCAATTATTTTTTCTCCCCATAAATTTATTTCTTTTTTAACATCAAATCCTTTGCTAGTTTCAATAGGTCTTGCTTCCATCATACATTTAGTTTTTCCATGGTACCAAGTTTTTCCACCATCTGGCCTTTTAATTTCTACAACTCCTAAATCTCCATGAATTTTTTGAGCATTTCCTCTAACAATATTTGCTTTTTCAGTATGATTTAAAAAAACTCTAATATGCTTTTCTATACCTCTTTGCTTTAACTCATAAACAACAGCAGGGATTTGGATGGGTTCTACAATATCAACTAAATATGTTTCAATCATTTTGTCTCTCTCCATATACCCACTCTTCACTTGAATATTTTTCTTTTAAAATTTCTGCTTTTTCTAATTCTTCACTAGTCCAATCTGATACTTCGTATTCATAATCTTGTAAAACAACTCTCTCTAAAGAATTTAAAACCTCTTCAAAAGAAACATCATTCTCATTTCTAATACAAGTGATTTTTTTATCTTTTTCAGAAATACTAATTTTATTTGAATCATTTTCAGGTCTTAAAATTTTATTCATTAATTCTTTATCTACATCATACAATAAAGTTCCAGCAATATAAATTACATCTCCAACTTTCTTCAAAGTTGCTCCTGAAATTTTTCCCTTTTCTGTAATTACATCATTAATTATTTTATGGCTTGAATTAATCCCTAAATCCTTTAAAACTTCTACAATTTTGTTACAAATAAATTTGTAAATTTCATTAATATCACCTGGAAAAAATTCTTTTGAAGAGGCAATATTCCAAGTAATTTCTCCACTCTTTGATAAGAAAGTTGTACCTCCACCTCCTTGCCTTCTAACAATTGAAATATCATTTTTTTTTACTTCATAAAGATTTAAAACTTCATTTACTTTTTGACTAACTCCAAGATTAACGCAATTATTTTCCCATCCTGAAAGCCAAAAGATAGGAACTTTTGTATTAATAACAGATTCAATAGAAATTTCATTTAATGCTGTTTTCAAATAAGGATTATAATGTCTAAAAGGAATAAATCTCCACTTCATAATATTAGAATATAAATACACTTAATAAAATTATTTATTCTATTAAATTTTGTTGCCCGCAAACACTAACCCCAAATAATCACAGCAAGACAAATGTCAGATCTCATATTGGGATCCTCGCGGCGGGCATTAAGCCCATAAAACGGTAGCGAATCGTTTTAAAAGGTAAAAATATTAATACTCATTTATATATAAACTTTAGCTAGAAAGTTTAAGTTCAAGAATTTTTTTAAAGAAATCGTTGTTATATAAACTTATTTATAATCTTCAATTTTATCATTTAATTTATTCATACTAGAAATAAAATTCTGTCTTACTTTTTTACTATGGGGATTTAATTTTTGCATATTATAAAATAAGCTTTCAGAGTCGTTATTAATAATTTTTACAATATTCATTAAATCATCAAAAGTTTTTGTTCTAAGTTCAATATTTTTATTTTTTTCAATTAACTCAAAAGTTCTTCCAATAAAATGTGTTAAAGCTTGAGAATGTGCCATTTCTTCATCGTGTTCATCTGCTGTTTTAATAAAAATTTTTGGTTCTAATTTTTCAAAAAATGATATAACATCATTAAAATAAAAACATCTAACATTACATAAAACTAAATTTTTATCTTTAAACCCTAAAGGTGCAGAATTAGGTCCAAATAAAGGATGACAACCAACAATAGAAATATTGCTATCTAATTTTTTTTCCATTAAATCACAAGAAAATTTTTTCAAAGAACACATATCAATGACTAAAGTGTTAGGTTTTATTTTATCTTTAATTGAATTTAAAGTTTCTTCAAAAGCATCCATTGCAACAGAAATTATTATTATTTTCTTTGAACAGATCTCATCTAAACTTACAAATTGAACCCCTAATTCTTTTGCAATATCAATTCTTTTAGTTCTAGAAGTTACACAGACTTTTGTAATTTTTGAAAAATCCTTAGCAAGGTATTGTCCAAAACTTCCAAATCCAATTATTCCAATTTCATCAAATTCCATTTTATAATATATTAAAATTAGCTAAAGATTATATAAAGCTTAGCTATAAGGTTTATGCTCAAGAATTTTGAAAAAATTATTATTGTATAAACTTAACCTTATAAATTAATATTTCTTAACTATCTCTATGTTTGTACTAGTTGAATTTAATAATTTTTATAAAGATTCTATAAAAGAATTAAAAAAAGAGAATTTAACACCAATTACAGTCTTTAATTTAATAATTAAAGATAAAATTTCAACTAAAAATAATTTAGATAAAATTAAAGAAATAAAAAATAAAATTCAACCAGAATACAGTGCAATTAAAGTTACTATCGACAAATTAGATAATAATACTCAAGGATTTGTTAATGGATTAAAGAGAGAATTTAATTTAGTTATAGGTTTTGGGGGTTTAAATAAGATAAATAGATTTTTTTTAGAAGAGACTCAAATTGATTTTTTAGCGGATCCACAAAATTCTATATTTAAATCAAAAATAGATTTTATACATCATTTCAATACGGGTTTAAATCAAGTTTTATGTAGAGCAGCAAAAGATAGAGAGATTAACTTTTTCATATCTTTAAATTTTACTTCTCAAAAGAGTTATAATGTTGCAAAAGAAATAGGAAGGTTAAATGAGGTTTTAAAATTTGCCAGAAAATATGAAATTAAATCACATATTAATTTTATAATTCAAGGATCTAATCAGATTAAGTCAATAAAAGAGATAGATGGAGTCATGTCTTTGTTTAATGTAAGCACAGAGCAAAAAAAAGAAGGTATAGATTTATTAGAACAAACAATTATTAAGAATAACTTGAAAAAATCTGATAAATACATAAGAGAAGGATTAGAAATAATTTGATTAACTTCCAAATCTTTTTAAAACATCAATTATTAATATAAGTATGCTCTATACAAAAGATGGTTATCCTGAAGTAAATGAAAACGTAAAATGTACAGTTACAAGAATATACGGAAATACTGTTTTTGTTAGTTTAGATGAATATGAGAAAGAAGGAGTTTTAACTATTTCTGAAATTGCTCCAGGAAGAATTAGAAATTTAAGAGAACACGTTGTTGAAAGTAAAGTTATTGTTTGTAAAGTTCTAAGAGTTGATGAAAACCATAAAAGAATTGATGTATCTCTAAGAAGAGTACCAATTCAAGTAATGAAAGAGAAACTTGAAGAAGTAAAAAAAGAGGAATTTGCAGATAAGATTTACCAAGATTTATCCAAAGAATTAAACGTAACTAAAGACGATTTATTTGAGAAAACTTACGAACCAATTTTTGAAGATTATGAAACAGTTTTTGAAGCATTATATGAAGTAATGCTTGATAATGAAAAAATCAATATGTTTACAAATTTAAATGCTCAAGAGAAGAAAATATTCATAAATGTAATAAATGAAAGAATTAAACCTGAAGAAGTTACATTTAAAGAAAAATTTAGTTTATCTTCAATTGAGCCAGATGGTATGTCAGATATTAAAATTGCAATTAAAAATTCTCTAGAACCATTAAATTATGATAAATTTCAGATTGTATATGTAGCTGCAGGTAAATTTGCAATTGTTATAAAACACGATGATATAAAATCTGCTCAAAAATTATTTGATCAATTTAGATTAAATTTAATGAAAGAAGCTAAAGAAAAAAATTTAAAATTAGAAATTAAAGAATAAAGTTTATATAGCTAAATTACTCTTTTTTTGTATGAAAAAAACTTTGATACCTCTATTATTTCCTTTTTTATTAGGTTCTTGTTCTTATTTGAAAGATTTTAATTTTTATGAAAATCCCAAATTTAAACCTGAAATTTCAATAGCAATTGATAAAGTATTATCAAATTCACCTGAGATTTTAAATTCTAATTTAACTATATATACCATACCTATTCATTATGAAGTTCAGGACAGTACTATTGGAGTTTGGAAAGTTAGATATTATGATGAAAACTCTAATGGAAAAAGCTGTGGGGATTATATTGAATCTGTAGAAAGTAGAACTTTTTTAACTTCTAATGAAAAAATCACATTAAGAAATGTAAAACAGTACTGGTTGTGTGATTGGTTTAATTAAATTTAATTATTTAATATTTTTTAAATAATTATGAATCCATAAATCAATATCTAGTGTTGCAATGCAATCATATTTAGCATTGTGAAATTTTGTATCATCGATTGTACCAATTAATTTTTTATGCGCATCTTTTAGATGAAAAGAAAATTGTTCTTTAAATTTTAATTCATATATTGGTAAAAACATACACATAATATCTCTTGAATGATAATCAAAATATTCATCATAAACATAACCCAATCTCTCAAGCATTCTTCGCAGAATTATATTATCTCCTCCCGCATTGTTCCAACCTGTTAATCCTAGTTTTTCATTTGAAAAGTTTTTTACTTTTTCTAAAAATATTTCTAAAACTTCTTTTAAATCCTTAGCATTAGAATTGTGTTTATCTAAATCTTCTTGAGAGTTTATCTTATTAAATCTTAAACCTTCTTTTGTATAATTATTAACATTATCGTATTTTTCTTCAAATTTTATTAATTCATTAAGTTCATCAGTAATTTTTTCATTTTCTGTGAATAAGGCTGTAAATTGTAAAAGTTCAACAGATAGAATTTGAAGGCCAGTAAATTCAAAATCAATAATTATCCTTTTCATTTTAAATTAAATTAAAATATTATTTATCTTTTTTAACAGTTTCTTTTTTAACTTTTAAAGCAACTTCGTGAATTGTATTATCCCACAAATTTATTTTAATTAAATTATTATCTTCAATTCCTAGAAAGTATTTTAAAACTTTATTATAGGCAAGACTTGCACCAGAAAATGTAGTAGATGCTAAAACTCCAACATCACAGCATTTTTCATCTACAATATCTTCTGGAAAGATTTTAGAGAAAGATTTGTTCTTTCCAAAAAAAGTTGCTGACATGATTTCAGTTTTAACAGCACCATTGTAAATCCAATCTTTTCCATTTTTTTCACAATAATCATTAATTAATTTTCTTGCTGCAAAATTATCAGTACAATCTAAAATTAAATCTGCGTTTCTAAAAATATCATCACTGTATTTATAATCAACAATATCAACAATACACTCGATTCTTGAATTAGTGTTTATAATTCTCAAATAATCTTTAAGTGCTTTTGATTTTGTTTTACCAATATCGGCTTCAAAAAAAATTTGTCTTTGTAAATTTGTCTCATCAATAATGTCATTATCAACTAAAACTAAATTTAGAAATCCACCTCGAACTAAAAGTTCGGATAAAACGCTACCAACACCTCCACAGCCCACAACAATGATTCTTTTATTTTTTATATCTTCTTGAAAATTTTCATCAAAATTCTCTAAATTCCTTAGGAATTTTTCTTGTCTTGAGTATCTCATAATAAAAATAAAGAATTGCCCACTTATAAAGTTATCAAGTGTAAAATGTAGAGATTTATTCAAGATGTTCCCTATTATAGATAAACAAATTTTATAAATCGCAATAAATATAAAATATAATCATGAATGAAACAATAGCACAAATTCCAACTATTTTAGGTTATGCTTTGCCTATAACAACTTCTCCAATTATTGATATTTATCTAATTAGTTTAGTTGGTTCTTTGTTTGTAACTATTATAAATAAGCAATTTACAGATCAAGTTAAAATTAAGGCACTTCGTAAAGATATGAAAGATTTACAAAAGAAATCTAAAGATATGATGGCTAAAGATCCTAAAAAAGCTCAAAAGCTTCAAGGAGAACTTATGAAAAAGAATTTTGAGAATATGAAACATGCAATGAATCCTAAAATTATGATTATAACTATGCTTCCGATGCTTTTATTATTTTTCTTTGTTAGAACTTATTATACACATTTTGGAGAGTTTTTTACACCATTTGGGCTTGTAAGCTGGGGATGGCTTGGGACATATATTGTATTTTCAATAATTAACTCAATCGCACTTAAGAAAATCTTAGATGTGGCTTAAATTACTACACTATTTTTAAATATTAAATTTTATTCTATTTTTTGTGGACAATGTTTGTTTTGCTCAAAAATGTATTTTATACAACAAAGAAACTAAAAGGCTTTTAATTCTTAAAAGAAGTAATTATAAACCCCATAATGCTTATTTATGGGACTTTTTTGGTGGTTCTGTTGATGAAGGTGAATACTCACAAGATGCTCTTAAAAGAGAGGGAGAAGAAGAAATTAAAGTTAAAATAAATAATTCTTTTCCTGTTGCTTTCTATTCAGACCCAGTAGAGGATAATTCTCCAATTGATTCAAAAACAATTATTTTTGGACTTTTCATCTCTGATGATTACGAATTTGAAGATGAAGAACCTAGACTAAGTAATGAACACATTGATTATAAGTGGGTCTCTTTAGAGGAATTAGATGATTACGAGTTTATAATGTCTATAAACAAGTGTAAAGATAAAATAAAGCCTTTCATTGATAGATTTTATAGTTAATATCTCTTTTTTAACTATTTTTTATATTCAGGTGGGTAAGGTTTTTATACTATAAAGTTAATTCTATATTATGCTTTGGGAGAAAAAGGATTTAAAGAAACCTGATAAAAGGGGTTATTTGTATATTCGTGAATCAATTTATGAGAGGGATAAACGCTCTTTAACAAGGAAACCTCGTAAACTCGGCACTGGTAAAGGTCACGAGAACAGAGGCAAATACACTAAGAAAAAAGATATTTACTGTGGAAAAATAGTAGAAATCGCTCCAAAGGATTTAATTCTATTTCAAACCTATATTGAAAATCAAAAATTAGATTACACAGAACTAAAGATAAACTCTAGATTTGAGGAATTAATTGATTTATTTGTTAACTATTTACTTGACATACACGACATAGGTAAAGATGAATTTTATAATGGAAACAAAGTAGCCTACACAATTGCAAATGGATTTTTATCAAGAGAAACTATAGAATTTGTAAAAAGATTTAACGCAAAAGGAGAAGATTTCGCCCATACGCATTTCGAAATATCACGTTTCGCGAATCGTTGTGAAGACTCAGGAATATATGACGAAGATATAATTTTATCACTTTACATGAAAATAATTCCAACTAAAGACTATAAAGACATTAAAGAAGAACTTCATGAAATCAGAGACAAAAAACTAATCGAAAAGAAATTCAATAGCTTTAGAGATTATATGAGAGAGGAGCATGAATGATTAAGGAAGATTATTTATTTTTCTGTATGTTAAAATAAAATTAATTCCATAAACCCCACCCATTAGAAAATTTAATATTCCCACAATTGTTATCAAAATGAACTCCAAATGTAATTAAAGCTAAACCAATTGGGAAAAGTGTTCTAAATAATATTTCTTCAAATTTCCATTTATTTTGTAAAAATTGAGACATATAATTTATAATGATTTAAAAAGTTTATAACTATTTGTTTATTTACTTAAAAAAACTTATTCAAACTACTTTGCTTCTTTCTGAAGAGAACTTCATCAAAGTCGATATCAATTGCTCCAAGTAAGTCATCACTTACTCCTTTCAACTGCTTGTCAATGTAATTATCGTAATCGTATTCAATTGCACCATCACCTTTCTCATCTCGCAATTTCTCAATCAGTTTCACATGTTTTGGCCCATCCTTAGTTAAAACGTATTTAACAATTCGCCCACTGAACCCTTCAACTTCACGAGCCGCGCGAACGTGAGGTGGAGTAATTTTCGTATACTGATTTAATGGCTTTGTAATTTTTTTAGTGTAAATCAATTTTGAATCAAAAGCTCCACTTTTAAGCTTCTCAACATAATCCAAAATGTATTTAGAAATCTCTTCTTTCTTTTTACCAGAAAAAATCAAATCAACAATTTCAATTTGAAAATCTTTGGCAAGATTTGTCCAGTCTCCACGAATAGCTTCCATCCCAACAAACTGCTTTTTCTTAGTAAAGTCATCATATCCAACATATCTCTTCTTAGTTGCAATAAAAAACTTCGAAAAGAGCTTCTCAAACTCAATATTCAGATAGTTTTTTGTTCCAAACTCTTTTGCTACCCAAGCGCTAAAAAACTTATCAATTTTAATCTCTAGCTCTTTTCCAAACTTAATTTTTTCATCAAAAGATTTAAACTCCTTATTCGCCTTAACAAAAATCGAATCTGTATCTCCGTAAATAACTTCTTCTCCATTATCTTCAATAAACTTTTTTGCCTTTTGAATTATGAATCTTCCAAAGCCAGTTATCGCCTCTCCAATTTCGTGATTGTAAAATCTTGACTTCGGACTTGCAACTGCTCCATAAAAAGAATTCATAGTAATTTTTAGAACAAAACTTTTAACATCATCTTTCTCAGATTTCGCAACATCTCTCGCTTTGTACAATTGCAAAATTAGTTCAGGTAAAATTCCTGGTTCAGAAACAAACTTAGCTCCATTCGGAGCTTCAATTAATTTTCTATTTTTACTTTCATCGCCTCTCACCTCTCGCCTCTCACTATCACCATCTTTGTAATATGTGAATGGATCAAGGTTAAAGGTCATAATTATGGAAGGATATAATGATTTAAAATCTAAAACAAAAACATCATCGTAAAATCCTTTTTCAGGATTAATAACAAAAGCACCTTCAATTGAAGTGCTATCACTATAGTTAAAATTACTAGGAGCAACAAACCCTTGTTTGTGTAATTTTTTTAAATACATAATGTCAAGTGTTGCAATAGGAGATTTAATTCTACTAAGTGGTGTTCCAGTTGTGATTGATCTTTTACAGATAAGTTCCACCAAATTTAATTTTTCCATTATTTGCGAAGTCAAAACTGAATCTTTAAAGTTATACTCAATTAACTTTATAGGATCTTTCTCAAGCATATGTGAAATGGCAGAAATTTTATCATCAATACTCTCGCTTGCAGTTCCATCATCTTCTAAATCAATTTTTTCATCAGATAAAACTTCTTTGGCAACAGTATTAAGCTTATAATCTTCAAAATCAATAAAATTCATCTTTAAAACATTGATAATATCAAATACAAGACAACCTGGCATTGTAAGTGTACTATTTTTAAAAAAATCATTAAAGATTCTAAGTTTACTCTCTCCTTCATATTTAGAGAAGTGATAAGGCACAGATAATGCGTCCATTCTCTCTTTAATCACTTTAAAATCAAAATCTATCACATTCCAACCAACAATTGCTTGAGAATTAGACTTGATAACACACTCTTTAAACTTTTCAAGCATTTCTTTCTCATCAGAACAAATAACTAGTTCAAACTCTTTTCCTTTGTATTTCTCTAATTTAGCCTTATTTTTATCTATTATTTTATCAAAAGCGCAGAAAACCTTGTTAAAACTCTTATCAAATGGGCTAAAACTACTAATTAAGACTATTTCTTGTGAATTTTTTTCTCCAATTGTCTCAATATCAACTGATAAGTATTTTAATCCAATATAGTCAGAATCACCTTCTAAAAGCTCAATTTCATTATCTATAAGGTATCTATGTTCTACAGGCAAATCTGCTTCATAAGGCATAGAATCGATTTCTTTTAATGAATTCAAGATAAAATCTTTCAATTCTCTATCTTTTATCTCAATTTTAACTATATTTTCTCCATTTATGTCTTTAAAATTCCTTTCTGCTAAAAAGATTTGATCACTTTCTATCTTTAAACTCTCAAAATCTACTTTTTTAGCCAGTATTTGGTAAGGAATGACCTTTTTCTCTAAAATACTCTCTTTTTTATCATCAATATAGTATAAACTAAGCTCAATTCCTCCTTCTATCTCTTTTTTATCAATCTGATACAGGAATTTATTCATAATTTACTAAATTATCCAAGATTTATATATTCTTTTATTCTCTAAATAAATTTCTAGTAAATTTAAAGCTTATATTTAATAAAAACAAATATTAATAAAATATTAATTAAAATTATAATTTAAATTCTTATGTTTATTTATTTCTATTTATTTTTAATATAGAATTTAATAGAAATGCTTTAAATTAGCTTATTTCAATCTTTTTTTTATTTTTGTAGCATTTATATACATTTCTAAGCTATTTATGTTTAGATTTAAAATTTAAAGTAAATTTGAGGCTTAGTTTCAAATTTTAGGTTATGTTTATTTATTTTTAATCTATTTAATGAATTTATGCTATTTTTTACTTGATTTTAACAACTTAATTAGATAATACTAAGTTTGAGAATAAATACCCTATTTTTAAATTTAATAAACTTTAAATATAACTAAATATTTAGTTAATTTATGAGTTTAAATGATAATATAGAGCAAAAAATTGCAGATTTGAAGGCTGGAAAGCTTACTTGTGAGCAAAATGTCAAAGATTTTCTAGCAGAAATCAAGAAAAGTGATGAAAAATACAATATTTGTCTAGAAATTAACGAAAATGCACTTAAAAAAGCTAAGGAATTAGATGAAAAAAGAGCTAAAAAACACTCCTTAGGGGCTTTATACGGACTGTGTATAGCTGTTAAATCAAATATATCTATTTCTGATTCAACTATTTCTTGCGCCTCTAAAACCCTTGAGAATTACAAAGGAAGCTTTAATGCGGACGTTATTGACAGGATTCTTCAAGAGGATGGGATTATTATTGCAGTTTTAAACAATGATGAGTTCGCATCAGGATCAAGTGGAGAAAACAGCGCATTTGGCAAAACAGACAACCCTGCATGTCCAGGAAGGGTTCCAGGAGGTTCATCTTCAGGTCCAGGTGCAGTTATTGCTGCTGATTTTTGTGATATTTCATTAGGAACAGATACAGGGGGAAGTATTAGAAATCCAGCTTCACACTGTGCTGTTGTAGGTGTTAAACCTAGTTATGGTAGGGTTTCAAGGTATGGATTAATTGATTTATCTATGAGTTTAGATCAAATAGGCCCATTATCCCGAGATCTATATGGTAGTGAGCTTATGATGAATGTAATATCTAAATTTAGTAAAAATGATGCAATAATGATTGATAAGAAAGCTCCAGATTACACAAAACAAGAATTAAAGAAGAAATATAAAATAGGAATTATCAAAGAATTCAAAGAGTTAGTAGATGATAAGAGAATTTCAAACTTATTAGATAAAAAAATAGCACAATTAAGGGCTTTAGGGCACGAAATTAAAGAGATTTCAGTTAAGAATATAGATTTAGCCATTCAAGCATATTATCCTATTGTATACACTGAATTTTACTCTGGAACTAGAAAATTCGATGGTGTGAAATATGGAGAAAAAATAGAAGATACTATAGGTTCAGAGGGACTTAGAAGGATTTTAGGTGGTGCAGAGATTTCTAAATCTGAATTTGCCGGTGCTTATTACAAAAAAGCACTAAAAGTAAAAGAAATAATTGCAAGTGAGTTCGATAAAGCGTTCAAAGAAGTGGATTTTATTTTAACACCTGTAACGCCAATGCTTCCACATAAATTTGGAACAAAATTAACTGTAGAACAAATGTACGCCTACGACGCTTTCACAATTCCAGCAAATTTAGCAGGGATTTGTGGTGGAGTAATTTCTAAAGATAGAATAGAAGATAGTGGAGATAAAGTTCCAGTTGGACTTCAAATTTTAGCAAATAAATTCAATGAAGATATTATGTTTCAAGGTATGAAATTACTTTCAAATTTAAATTAATTTAGTTCTTTTTCAATCTTTTTTTTGTTTAGGATAAAAGAATTTAGGAGTATTTTTATAATTAAAATTAGAATTTTTATTAATGAAATTACTATTATTTATGCTATTTTTTTTGTTATTTCCAATACAAATTTACTCTCAAATTTATATAAATGAGATTAATTTTATTGATGATGAATACCTAGAAATCTATTCAAATCAAACTTTAAATTTAACAAATAATAAGATTTTTGATGAGAATTCAGACTCAAATTTTAACATTTTATCCTTAAATAAACTAGTAAATAATTCAAATTATTACTTAATTATTGGCTCAAATTTTGCTCAAAATAATGATTTATCGAAGTTTAATTGTAGTATTTATGAGAGCGATAAATCGCAAGTTTCCAGTGGAGGATTAAAGAGTTCAGGTGAAAATTTAACACTTCAAATTGATAATTCAACTAACCTTTCATATACTAATTTAATAGATTATTTCTTTAATTTTAATGAAACTTTAAACTACAATTCAACTACAAATTCATTTTTTAAAGGGACTCAAACACCTTGTAATTCTAACTTATTTTTACAAAAAAATAACTCAAATTTATCAAATTCAACAGATGAAAACACCCTAAATTCTTGTAATTATAGCTTTGAAATTATAACTGATAAGGATATTTTTGAAGATAAAATTCAATACGAATTTGAAACAAATATGTCAATTTTTCAGATAGAATATTGGATAGAAAAATATAATGGAGAGATTGTAAAAGATAAAAGAACAACAACAAACACTAATCAAAAATCTTATACTCCAGATGATAATACTGAGATTTATAATATAAAAGGGATATTAAATAACGATAATTGTAGTATAGAAAAAACAAAGCCAGTTTCCTTTTATTTCAACTCTAAAGACTCAAAGGTTGAAGAAGAGGATAGGTCCCAAGAATTAAAATCAAGCATTCAAATAACAAATGAAAAGGATCTAATTAATCTTAAAACAGATGAATTAAGATACGAAATTTATCGTGGTGATACAAGTAAAAGAACAACATATTTTTATTTAAATTCCAATGTTATTCATTCAAATGAGATAAATAAATACTCAAAATCTAAGGGTAAAATTCAATTAAATTTGTTATCTGGAGAAAATAATTTAATAATAAAAGGTCTTGATATTGAAAAAAATATTGTAATATTTAACAAACAAAACTCACAAAAAGAAATTCAAAATACTCAAGAAAGTTCAAGTAAACAGTATTTTAAAATTCTGAATTTAGAAGTTAAAAGTCAAGATATTAGTTTTCAAATTGATTCAAATTTAGAAAATTTAACAGGAGAGTGTTATATTAATTTAGTAAAAACTCAAGTATCAAATACTCAAAATGTCTCAAATAAGATCAAAAAAATCAATTTAGAAATAAATAACTCACTCTTAACATCTAAATCAGAGGAGAAAATTAATACCTTAAAACTAACTTGCAAATACAAAAAGTCCCATCTTAAAACCTTTAATTATGAATCAAAAGAATTTAATTATTCTATAGGTCCTACTGAAGATAAATTGAACATTAAAGAATTAAGTAAAGATTACTACAATCAAGAAGAAGTATTTCAAAACTATAGCTATTCAGATACCAACTATTTGTCTTCTTTAGAAAAAGAAGACTTATATGAAAATAATTTAATTAAAAACGATAGTAGTTATTTTGATAATTACACATTTGAATCTAAAAACACAAAATCAAAAATGAACTCAATTTACTTTGTTTTTCTTGGAACAATCTTTCTATTAACTGCAATGTTAATCAAATGGTAAAGAATAAATTTATAAATATTATAAGTATTATAATAATTATAATGGAAATGACGACAATTGCAATAAGTAAAGAATTGAGAAATAAATTAAGAGATATTTCAAATAAAGGGAAATCTTACGATGAAATAATAGAAGATATGTATGAAACCTATAAAGTTCAAGTCTTAAAAGAAATGTTAATGGATTCATCTAATTCTATAAGTATTGAACAAGCCTTAAAAGAAGCTAAAGATAAATGGGGATAAAAGTTGAAATAACTAAGGAGCTTCAAAAAGAAATTAATAAAAAGTTTAAGAAAGAATCAATTAAAATTATGGAATATTTTTATTCTTTAAAAGAAACCCCACTTAAAGGAAAAACTTTAACACAAATAGAAGGAATTGTATTAAAAGAACTTAAGTATAAGTCCTTTAGATTTTATTTTATTTGTGATGGAGAAAAATTAAAACTTATAACTATTGGTGAAGTAACTGATATTATTTTTAAATTTATAAAAATGTCAAAGAAAAATGATCAAGATAAAGTAATTGGCGAAATAAAAGATTTACTTAGAAAATTAGGGTTTGATGAGAAATAAATATATTTAAATAATCTAAATATAATAGTTTTAATATGTCTGATGAAATAGAAAGAAAATTTCTAATTAAGAAAATGCCAGATTTATCTAATTTTAAGTCAATAAAATATGAGAGATATTATATTTTTAAAACTGATAAAATAGAATTAAGAGTTCAAAGTAAAGAGGGTAAATTTGAATTAGAGCGTAAAGAGATAGTATCTAAATTAAAATCAATTAAAACCAAATTAGAGATTTCAAAAGAAGAATTTGAGAAATTAAAATCTCTTTCCTCTCAAGTAATTTTAAGAGAAAGTTATATTTTAAGTGTTAATCCTGAAATTTCAATTAAAAGGTATCAGGGTAAACACGAAGGTCTTAAAAAAATCGAAGTAGAATTCAAATCAGAAGAGGAAGCAAATTTATTTCAACCAGAATTTTGGTATGGAAAAGAGATAACAAATTCCATTGTTTCAAGAGATTCTAAATTATTAGATTTAACAGATAAAGAATTTAAAGATTTTTTAAAAAATAACTAAAGTATTAGTTTAACATCAACTAAATAAACATCTTTTTCATTACACATAATTGGATTCAAATCGACTTCTTTTATCATAGGAAATATTTCTTGGAGATATGATAATCTAATAATCACATCATATAACTTTTCTAAATTAACTGGTTTAATATCACGATATCCTTTAAGTAATTCATAAATTTTACTTTTAGAAACTAAAGTTCGCACGCGTTTTTCAGTTATGGGGGCAGTCGCAAATCCAATGTCCTTGAAAATGCTTACATAGGTACCACCCATTCCAAACATAATAAAATTCCCTAAACTATCGTCTTTCTTTAAACCACAAATAACCTCAACACCTTTAACTTCTTCTTCAACTGTAATAGATGCTTCCTTTGGTAATTTTTTAAACATCGCAATCACTCTATCCTCAAAGTCTGAATCAGTAACGCCAGTAATTACTCCACCTATATCTTTTTTATGAATAAATTTTTTTCCATCTGCTTTAAGAACATATTTTTTATCGTGGGCTAATTTAATTTTAAAAATATCTTTAACATTATTAAGAACAATTTTCTCTGGCATTTCAATTCCCATAAAATTTAATATTTCTTTAGTCAAATTATAATCCAAAAGTCCTTTTTCATTTTTTAATTTCTTAGTCAAAGAATCAAAATTACTTGTAACTTTAAACTTTTTAGTCTCATCCTTATAATCAAACAAATTATAATCGTAGAGTAATTTCATAGTATTAATTGCTTCACTTGGCGTTTGAAAATTAGAAAAATTGTACTCATCTAAATAAGTAATTGCATCTTTAATTTCTTTATCACCTATAAAACTTGAGAAAATATTTTTATCACTTTTTTTTGAGACCTCAGAAAGAGATTTTGCAATTTCAAATGAATCAGTCATAATCTGCGGTGTTAAAAGAACTAAAATATTAGAAAATTCTTTCATATTAGAAACAGCATCAAGTGTATCTTTGTATCTATCTGATTTCGCATCACCAAGCATATCTACTGGATTATTAATTGAAGCCTCGCTTGGCAAATTAAATTTCTTTTTCTGTGAATCACTAAATCTATAAATTTCAAAATTATTTTCAGAGCACGCATCTGTTGCAATAACTCCTGGTCCTCCTGCATTTGTTAAAATAACTAATTTGTTATCTTTTGGATATTTCCCGGATTTAAGTGCAATTAAAACATTGAATAATTCATTAAGGGATTTAACTAAAATTCCATTATTATCTTTAATAAGGGTTTCAACAAGAACATTATCTTGCGCAAGACTTCCTGTATGTGATCCTATTGCTGATTTAGCATTATCTGATGTTCCAGGTTTGATTATAATAACCGGTTTTTTCTTTGAGACTTCCCTTAGAACTTCTGCAAATTCTTTTCCTTTCTCAAGAGTTTCCATATAAAAAACAATAGATTTAGTTTTTTTATCATCTTTTAGATAATTAAGAATATCAAGTGTATTAACTCCAGCCATATTCCCTATACTTACAACTTTTGAAAATCCAATATTATGCTTAAAACTCCAATCAATAATTCCATCAATAACGGCTCCACTTTGTGAAATCAAAGCAGTTCCTCCAAATGTTGGAATATCTTTTGCAAAAGAACAATTTAATTTAGTTTCACAGTTCAAAAATCCAAGACAGTTTGGACCAATAACATTTAATTTATTATTGTTTATGATTTCTTTTAATTGATTCTCACGATGAATTCCCTCTTCCCCAGATTCTTTAAATCCTGCAGAAATAATTACAATATTTTTAACTTTAGCTTTAACACAATCTAAAACAGCATTTAAAACAAATTTAGAGGGTATAGCAATAATTACTAAATCAATACTTTTTTTAACATCAGAGATGAATTTGTATGCCTTAATATTTTGAATAGTATTTTCTTTAATATTAATAGGATAAGTTTTAATTTCTGATTTGTTTAAAATTTGTGAAGTAATAAAACCTCCAATCTTGTTTTTATCATTACTAGCACCAATTACTGCGATAGATTTTGGGTAAAAAAGTGTTTCAAGTGAATTATTCATACTGTAATTTAGAGATAATTGAATAAATAATTCTATATTAATTATAAAGTGGTTTTAATAGCTAACTTTAAACATAACACTTTGTTTTATTATATTCTTGTATATTGTTTATGAAAACGCTTATAAACCATTTTTCATTACTTTCTATTAAGATTAACAAAAATCAGGAAATAAAAAATGTTTGCTAAAAAAAAATCAAAAGTAAAAAAGATGAGAGGGACTAGTTCTCACGGTTGGGGACACAAGAAAAAACATAGAGGAGCAGGACATAGAGGAGGTAAAGGTTTATCTGGTACTGGTGCTAGAGGAGATGCTCAAAAACCAGGAGTTTTAGCTGGTGGAAAAGAGATTTTACAAAAAATCGCTGCTCAAAGAGGAGTTAAATTATCCTCAATTAAGAGAATTGGAAGTAAATATTTTGGTAAAAGAGGATTTACTTCAATTCATAAAAAGAATTCAAATGTTTTATCTTTATCATTTATTGAAAATAACTATGAAAAATTAGTTGAAGATAAAAAAATTGTAAAAGATACTTTTGATACAACTAAATTTGGATATGATAAAGTATTAGGAAGAACTAAAATTTCAAAGAAACTATCAATTATTTGTCATGAAATTTCAGAATCTGCAAAAGCACAAGTAGAAGCGGCTGGTGGAACTGTTAAAGTTCTAAAAGTTAAAAAAATTAAAGAAGAAGAATCTTCTCAAGAATAAATTTTTAATTTTATCAACTTTTTTCTTTTTATTTCCTTATTAACTTCTAAATTCTAAAGGTAATATTTTTAAACTAATCTAGTTTACAAAAAGTATGTCAATGTATAAAAATTTATTAATGAGCCTGCCTGAGGTTGCAACTCCAGAATCCAAGCAGAGTTTAAAAAAAAGATTAATTTGGACTTTTGGAATTCTTGTTCTTTTTTTATTTTTAGCATCAATACCATTATTTGGAGTAGATGCAACACAAGCAAGTTATTTTAAAACTCTAGAATTACTACTAGGAGCAAAAATTGGAAAATTATTAACTCTTGGAATTGGTCCTATTGTAACAGCATCAATTGTTTTACAGTTGTTAAAAGGAGCAGGAATTATTAAAATTGATCTAAACACAGAAGATGGTAAATTTATGTGGTCAGGAACTCATAAATTAGTAACTTTTGTTTTTATTATTTTAGAATCCATTGTATACGTAGCTTTCGGGGCGGTGTCGCCAACCTCTTCTTCTTATTTTTGGATAGTAGCCCTCCAATTAGGCCTCGGTGGGTTTATAGTGTTTTATATGGATGAAGTTGTTAAAAAATGGGGATTCGGATCAGGGGTTTCCCTATTTATTGCAGCAGGAATTGGTCAAGCAGTATTCTTGCAGTTATTCTCACCATTTACACAAACAGGAGATTTTTCAATTACAGATGTAAATAATTTACCAGTTGGTAAGTTTTTTCAAATGGTTTTATATTTACAAGCAGCAGATTTTAATAATTTATTTCTAGCAGTTTTAGGACCAGTTAGTATTACAGTTGCCTTATTTTTCTTAATAGTATTTTTCCAATCGGTCAATGTAGAAATACCTCTTTCATTTGGAAGAGTCAGGGGTCAAACTATGAGATGGCCTTTGAATTTCTTTTATTCAGGAGTAATTCCTGTTATTTTAATTTCAGCATTAGGAGCTAATTTGCAGCTTTGGGCAAGACTTTTTCAATCATTTGCAGAGAAAGCAGATTCAAGTGCTTTTGTAAGATTTATTTCTGAAAATATACTAGGACAATTTTCAGGACAATCACCAATTTCAGGAGTTGTGAATTGGATTTATCCTGTTGGTTTATGGGATAATTTCTATAATTTTTTCTCATTATCAGTTTGGCCACATATGATATCATATACAATTTATCTAGTAATTGGTGCAACTGTATTTGCATATTTTTGGGTTCAAACAGCAGGAATGGATTCACGTTCACAAGCTAATCAAATAATTAATTCAGGTCTACAAATTCCAGGATTTAGAAAAGATGTTAGAATCATTGAAAAAATACTTGATAGATATATTGTTCCATTAACTTTAATGGGTGGTATCGGTATTGGTATATTAGCATCAACAGCAGACATTTTAAATGCTCTAACAAGTGGAACTGGTATTTTACTTATGATTATGATTATATATCAATTTTATCAAAGTCTGGCAAGAGAGTCAATGGAAGACTTCTCAGTACTAAGAAGATTCATGCGAAAGTAAAACTTTCGCTGTTCCAAAAATTTCTAATTTTTGTTGTATGCGTAAATAAATTACGTATGCTTAAAAATAATTTTTACAATTTATTACTATTTAGAGATAAATTTATATACTTTTAATTTTTCAAATTATTATGAAATGGCCTAATCAACTTTCTATGTTAAGACATGGAGAGTCTGCATATAATATTTTGTCTAAAAAAAGAAAAGATGATCCTGATTATCAAGAATTTATTTCTATGTATAATTCAGAATGGGAGAAATTAAGAAAAAATCCTATGTTGGCTTTACCAGGTAGGGGGTTTCCTAGTGAAGAACTTTTTGACCTTGCTTCAAAAGTAATTAAAAAAATAAGATTAGATGTAACAGACTTTGATACTCCATTAACTAAAGAAGGTGAAAGACAAGCTTTTGAAACTGGCAAGGCTTTATTAGATAAGATTGATAAACCTCATGTTATCTTAGTTTCTCCTTATTTACGAACTAGACAAACTTTAGATTTTGTTATACAAGGAAATCCGGAATTAAAAGATATTGAAATAATTACTGAGGATAGAATTAGAGAACAAGAACATGGACTTAGAACTTATTTTAATGATCAAGCATTAGCAAATTTATTTCATCCTATTGAAGGACTTCAAGCAGAAACAGAAAATAGGTATACTCACAGATACCTAGGTGGAGAGAGTATGATGGATGTTAAAGATAGAACTGGAGATTTTTTAGGAAAATTAACTAGAGATTATCAAGGATATAATGTTTTATTGGTAACTCACCATCTTTTAATAATGGCAATGAGAAGTAGACTTGAAAGATGGAGTCCAGATAATTTTTTATCAGAAAATAAAACAAATCATCCAAAAAATTGTAGTTTAACAATATATAAAGGAGATCCTACTACTGGGAATAATGGAAGATTAAATCTTGAATCGTTTAATGAAGTTTTATGGAGATAGTTTAGTTTTCATATATTAAATCAAATTCAATATAACTGGAATTAAAAGTACGCTCATTAAATGAACTCTTTTAACATCAAGTGATAAACAAAATAATCCTAAAAAAGCACACCCAATTAAAACAAAGATACCATAAAAGGAATCAAAGATAAATACAATTAAAAATATTAAAGATAAAACAAAAAGATTTACATATTTAATATTAACTTTTGAAACTGATTTTATCATTATTTTTCCTACTTTAATCATAAGTACAAATGAGATTATTGAGACAAAAAATACAATTGAAAAGTATAAGAAAACATTTTGTATTGTAAATTCAGTTACTATTTGTGAAATTGCAACAATACTTCCATTTCTTGCCCTCTCAATTAAATAAAAAGTAATTATACTAAGAATAAATCCAATTGTATTAATACTTCCAAGTACAATTATGAAAATTTCTGATGTTATGTTCTTAAAAAATACAGAAGATAGTATTGCAGCTTGAGAATTTCCAATCCCTGGTGTAATAGAGCATATAGAAGAGCTAAATAGTCCCACAAAAAGTCCTTTTATAACTTTAATATCAAATTTAAAATCAATATTGAAGTTTTGTTCTGGAAATGATGATTCTTTGTTCATAAAAGAGAAAACAATTGAAGATACACCAAAAATTCCACTAAAGAGTATTAATAATGGTTCAGAAATCAACTTTGAATTTAAAATTAAAATTCCATACCCACCTGAAAATAAAATAACTATCAAACTCCAAAATCTACTGTTATTGTTCTTCTCCATACCTAATAAAACAAATATACTTATAATCAAAATATATGGTACATAAACCTTAAAAGCGCTGTATAGTGAGTCTAAACTATAGTAAAAGATAAATGCTGCGCCAAATGAGATCATACAACCTAATAGACTTCCAAGTGCACTTAAAAAGATAGCCTTGTAAGCCTCCCCTTCTAAAACTAAAGCTTGTCCAGGCAAAATTGATAAGCAAGTATCAGAGTCAGGAACTCCAATTAATATAGAAGGAATAAAATCAAAAAAAGTATGAGTAACGCTCATTGAAATAATAAAAATAATTATTTGCTCTATTGTAAAAAAATTTGAAAGAAACAAAACATTAGAAACTAAGAAAGTTGAAACCATATTAATATGAATACCAGGTATTAAGCCACTAATTATTCCAAAAATTATTCCAAGTATTACAACAAAAATTAAAAATACAAATTCCATATATAACTAAGATTTAATTTAATTAAAAATAATTCAATAAAATTTTATCCTAATCAAATTTAATTTATCCAACACCTAAACAGTTTTTAATTTTTTAAATAGCAATTTTTTATAAATAAGAATACTTTAATAATAACATGCTAAAATTAAATTCATTCTTCGATGTATTTTTTGAAAAACAAATACCACAAAAAATTGGAGGTTTCAAATGTTGAAACTGAACACATTTTTTGATGAGATAATAGGTGAATTAAAAAGTGATACCATAACAACAATCTATGGGCCTCCTGGTTCTGGAAAAACAACTATATGTTTTGAATATATAATCAAAGCTGTAGAAAAAGGAAAAAAAGTAATCTACATTGATACTGAAGGTGGATTTTCACCTGAGAGATTAAAGCAGATAAACCCAGAAATTAATTTAAGTGACATATTAGTTTTTTCTCCAAAAAGTTTTGAAGAGCAACAAAAAACAATTTTTAGTTTAAACAAACAAATAAAAAATTCTAACCAAGTTGGACTTGTAATAATCGATTCGCTCGTTATGCTTTACAGGTTAAAGCTTGGAGATTCACCACAAAAAATAAATTCTGAATTAGGAGAACAACTACGTTTATTAACTGAGATTTCAAGAACCTTTCATATTCCTGTAATTGCAGTAAATCAAATGTATACAACTTTTGATACTAAAGAGAAAAAGATGGTAGGTGGAAATGTAATAGAGTATTGGTCAAAAACTATAGTTGAATTTGATAAAGATCAAGATATAAGAACCGTTACATTAAAAAAACACAAACACAAAAAAGAAGGAGTTTCAAAAACATTTGAAATTAAAAAACAAGGACTTGTTGAAACAAAAGCAAGAAGTTTTTCTTTATTTAGATAATAGTTAAAATATTATTTACTCAATATCTTTATCTTGATTTCTTTTGTCATCATAAGGATTATTTTTAGATTCTTTTAATCCTCTAGTAATTTTAGAAAGTTCATTAACATTGTTAACAAGTGTAGGTGTAATTTTTTGAAACACTTTTTCAAGTGCTTTAATTTCAGAGTTAACATCTAAAATATTTTTATCGTAAGATTCAATTTTCCCAATTAATCTTTTTTCAAGTTTTTCAACACCTTCTTTCATTGTAAGAACATCTTCTTTGATTAAATTAATTTGAGATTCTTGTTTATCTTTCCAACTAACAACTTTATCAACTTTAGCAACTATTTGTCCCCATCTCTCTTCAATAACTTTTTCAACAGTTTCATCAATAATTTCTTGAACTTCTTCTTTTGAATAAGAAGTTCTATTGTTATTCTCTAAATTTTCAAAATCTTGATTTTCATTAACCTGAGGTTGTTGCATCTGAGTATTTTGATTCATATTAGGAGTGTTAGGGATTGAATTATTATTATTATTTTCCATAGGCATTGTATTTTCAAAAGGGTTTTTCTGTGTAGATGTATTATTACTATTATTATTGTTCTGTGAATTCAGATCTTGATTTTCACTTTGGTTATTTGAGAAAGGGTTATTAAAAGTATCTTGAGTCTCATCCATATTGTTCGTATCTATATTATTAAATTCGTTTTGAAAAGCAGGAGGAGCAGTATTACTATTTTCTTGAGTTGCAGACTTAACGTCTTGAGCTTGCTTAATCTCTTCACTATCTTTTTTTTTTGCAAAAAGATGAAAATCCATAATAAAAGTTTGTATTTTAAATTTATATAAGATATTATTAACTTTTAAATGGAGAAATTAATAAACTTTTAACCGCCAGAAACAACTGATAATAGTTTTATTTTATCAGAATCACAAACAAGTTCATCTTCAAGACATACTTCATTATTCTTAACTAAAATAACAGAAGAAGTAGAAATATCTAAATCTTTTAAAATTTCAATTAACGTTTTAGATGTTTCTAATTTTACAGTAATAGTTTTATTTTCTTTTTCTACAAAAATATCCATATAACTATTAATGAAGAAAGATTTATAAATCTAGAAGTTAATTGATAGTAATATGAATTTCTTCAATCCAAATTATGTTCAAGTTCCAGAAAATTTACAACAAGTTATATCCAAAAGCTCTCCAATTTCCGATCAAATTATAACCTTTGATACTAGTTTTATTTTAGGTAATATTATAGACACCTCAATATTTTCAGAAGAATCAAAAGGAAATTATGAAAAATGGGGAGGAGAGATTTTAGATATACAACAAAGAGCCAGAATTATGAGGTTTTTATCTTTAAATTTCTATAATACTTTTTTAAGTAAGACTACTTTAGAATTATACGACTCGGCAATTAGAGTTTTAACTAGAAAGATTAGTGAGTTAGATAAAATTCATGGACCTGCAGGGTATAAAGGATTAAGAACTACTTTAGATTCTATAATCTCAATACATCAATCTACAAAAGATACTTTTTCTAGAAGAGTTTTAGAGAAAGAATATGAATTAGATGATGAAGATTTTGAAATTATAGATAAAGTCTCTTCTGCAAATAGTTTTACCAGATTATATGTTCTTAGTTGTATTTTAATGAATAAAAAAGGCACAAATGTTGAAATATTATGTTCAAGTCCTAAATTAGAAACTGATTCTATACCTACTTATTTTGAACAAAGGCCACAAATTCATACTTTTGACTCTTTAACTATACATTAATCAATCCATAAATATTATAAACTCCTATTTCTCTATTGTATTATGAAAGTAATAATTCCAGTTGCAGGTGTAGGTTCGAGGTTAAAACCACATACAAATACAACTCCAAAACCACTAATGGAAGTTGCTGGAAAACCAATGCTTAACTACGTTATTGATGAGACTTTAAAATTAGAACCTTCGCAAATTATTTTTGTAGTAGGTTATAAAAAAGATCCAATAATCTCTCATATAAAAAATAATTATCCTAAAATTAACTGTAAATTTGTAGAGCAAGTTGTTCGCGATGGAGATGGTTCAGCAATAAGACTTGGCCTTTTAGAAATTAATGAAGAAGAAGAATTATATATTGTATTTGGAGACACATTAATTGACTTTGATTTAAAAAAATCTTTGATTAAAGAGAAAGGTTCAGATGCAGTAATATTTGGAATGGAAGTTTTAACTCCTGAGAAATATGGAGTTATGAATATTAACTCAGAAAATAAAATTTATGAAGTTGAAGAAAAGCCAGAAAAACCAAAATCTAATCTAGCAATTATAGGTGCTTATTATTTTAAATCTATTTTAGAAGTTAAAAGTATTTTAGATGAAATTTACATAAATAAAGAAACTGAAAAAGGTGAATATAGAATAATTCAAGTAATAAGAAAATATATAGAAAATAAAAATAAATTAGTAAAACCTTCTTCTGTAACAAAATGGTTTGATTGTGGTAGAGTTGAAGTTTTACTTGAAGCTAATAGATATTTTTTACAAAAAAAATCAAGTGGAAAAATAATTAGTAAAGAGGATTATATTATAATTCCTCCTAGTTATGTTTCTAAATCTGCAAAAATTAAAAATAGTATTATAGGACCATATGCTTCAATTGGAGATGATGCCGAAATTGAAAACTCAATAATTAGAAATTCAATAGTTAATTCGCAAACTTTAATTAAAAGTTTTTTATTAAAGGATTCTTTAATTGGAAAAGAAGTAATTTTAATTGGCAAATCAAATAAGATTAATTTAGGAGAAAAATCTGAAGTTTTATTTGAATAAGTTTTTAATTCTAATTCAAATTTTATTTCTTCATAAAATCACGTCTGATTTCTAAAATTTTAGGAACATAATCGTTGAATTTATCAAAATCTTTATACAATCTTTTTGCAACAAACATTGTTTTAATTCTTCTAACTTTACTAAATTCAAAATCTATTTTTTTAATAGTCCATTTAAATCCCATCGTTAAATTTTTATTCTTCATCAAATGAGCATTATTCATTTTTTGATCTCTAACTAATTTAAGTAAATCATCGTGAAATTCATTTTCATTGTTGTACTTTCTATTTTCTAAAAACATAACTAAAAGTGCTTTAGTTTCAAAGTAACCTTTTCTAATATTTTTATAACCCTCGGCGTTAAAAGTTTTCAAAAATTTTTCAAAGTTATTTTTATTGTATAATAGAATATTCATTTCAATCATTCCATCTTCAAAAACAAGCATAGTTTCATAGATTTTTCTACGCGGAATATTTAACATAAATGTGACCATTAGATTTCACCCACATTTATGAAAATACTCCAAAAATCTTTGATTTTTGTTGTGTTCACCATGGAAACTACCATTGTGACACCTCCATGTAAATGCTCAAAAATTCCTGTTTAATTTTTGTTGTGTTCACTATTGAGATTACCATTATAGAACCCCTCTTATGTTATTTTTTTTTATTTTTTTTTTATTTGTATTCATTTTTTTATTTCATATTTGTGTTTAATTCGATTAATAAATTTAAATTTTTAAAAAGAATTAAACTAATTTTATACTATTACTAAGACCTTGTAATTTATAAATGTCTTTATTGAATTTAAATTATTAAGGATTTACCTCTTTTAAGTAAACCAAAACTATAATAAATTGGATTTTTGAGATTATAGTAAGTGGTTTTTTCAAAATTCAACAAGATACTTGTATTTCTATTATTATTAACTAGTTTTATTTCTTTAAGTTATGCAGAATTTCCTTTATTTGAATTTAATGAAAATTCATATGAACCCGGAGAAGTAATAGTAAGTGGACAAGCATCTTCGGGAGTAGAAGTTAATTTATATGTTAATGATAATTTTGTTGGAAAAACTAGTGTTCTTGCAAATTCTAAAACTATCCAATTAAATGATTCAATAAAAAATGAAATAATTCCAATTGGAGCATCTTTAATTTTTAGAAATAACAATCCTGCGAAAGTTTACAAAATAAATATCTCTAGCACAACTTTTAAAACTCTAAATTATGCTCAAAGTTTAACTTTTAGCTCTTACGTTGAAGGAGATGTTTTGTATAGAGACGAAGAAGAAGGGATTTCAAAAACAATAACAATTGCCGATGAGTTAACAAATTTTTCTTTTAGTGGTATTCATAATTATTTAGTAGATGGAGAAAATAGTTTAAGATTTGTTATTGCATACCCATTAAATACAAAAGCTGATGTTAAAGAATTTGAATATACTGTAACTTATGATAAATATCCAAATGATATAACTCTAACTAATTTTACAAATATTACAAAGTACAGAGAGATGAAAATAGAAGGTGTTGTTAGTGATTCTAATTCACCTCTTTATTATTTATTAAACATAGAAGGAGATATTACAAATACAGGGGTTTTAAAATCAATTCCTTTAAATGGAAATAGCTTTAATTTCACAATTCCATTATTAAGAGAAGGTGAGAATACTCTAAGATTAATTACAACTAACCCTACTAATTCAAATATCTTTAATGGAGAAACAAAGGTAAAAATAATTTCAGATACGATTCCTCCAAGTATTGAATTTGTAAATACTCTACGAAGATTCACAAATGAAGCAAGATTAGAATTAAATATTTCAACAGATGCAGTTTTATTAAATTATACTTTTAATGAAAAAAATTTTAGTGAAGAAGTAGAAAATGAAAATATCAAAATTAGTTTAAATTTAAAAGATGGACAAAATGATTTAACATTAATTGCAGTAGATTTAGCAGGTAATATATACAAAGAAGCACATCAAATTGAGCTTGATAGAACTAATCCAGATATTAGGAAACCATTAAAAGATAATTTACATCCTGAAGAATTATTTTTTGGTTCAAAAACAGCTCATTTCTTTTTTCAAAAAATAGATGGTAGAACAAATAAACCAAATATTGAAATGACTATTTTTTCTTTTCCTGAAAATACAGATGACAGAGATGGGAATAGAGTTAGTTGTGAAATGTATAAAACATTTTTTTATAGAAATCTTGGGCAATTAGATAATGATAGAGTTGATGGACCTGAATTAAATATGAATGAATCCCAATTGAGTCTATTGAGTTTAATTAGTAAAAAAACAACTTTAACATCTGATAGTGAAGGAAATTTTGATGCTATAATTACACTACAAGAAAGAAGTTTTGATAGAAGTGATTATAATGATGCACAAAATCCTAAAACTCCTCCTAAAGTTGAAGGTGTAGATTCAAAAAATACTATTTGTATTATTATGGCTGATAAGTATGGAAACGTAAATGTATATGATGAAGTTGTAACGCTTGATGCGGGAAATACAATGTGGAGAGCAGGAGAGATAACTACAATTCCAAATACAATGTACGCTGCAGAAATTGAACAAACTGGTGATGTTCGTTCAGGTAATGGAAATGTTGAATTTGGAGTAATTGCAAGATTTCAATACATTGGTCCAGGAAAAGTAACCAGATTTAGTGGACTAGGCGTTGCAATGGATACAAAAGGTTCTGTTGATTCTAAATATGGAAGTATTGATACTACAAGATTTAATTGGATGCTTGATAAAGATACAGGAGATTTAATTGTGTATTTTCCTGTTAAAGTTAAAAAATTAAATTTAAAGCCACTTGAGTATCCTGATAAATTAGACTTTGCATTTCAAATAAATAGATTGAATTACGTTTTAGATGATAATACAATTCCAATTGATGAAGCAAACCCTATTTATTTTCAAACAAGTATGAATATAGAAAGACCTCTTGATCATTCTAAATGGTTAACTCCTGCAACTATTGAGAGTATCCAAGGATTTCTAAACACAACCATAACTTATACAGAAACAGCTGTTGAATATCTAGGATACGCATCTATTGGTGGAGTACTTGCCTGTACTGGTGCTAAATTTTGGCAAGCTTACGAGTATACTCAACTAGCATCAATTACTGATCCAGTTGAAAGAGAAAAAGAAAAAGAAAAGATTGATAGAAGATTATATTTAATTTGTGATAGAGTTGCATCAAGTGCTTCTCCTTATTTATGTGATGGACAAAATACAGATGAATTTAATAGCAAAAACTTTATTGATCCTAATAAAAAAAATGCAGAACCTACTGAGTTTATGAGAGATGGTAAAATAATTGGTACTATTAAGGCTCAAGCAAGAGAGTCTTGCCAGTATAATTCTACTCATAAAGGATATTATGTGACTGGTGAAGGAAAAGAATTTTCTGAAGAGACTTCCTATAATACTGCGAGAAAAGTAACTAGTGATATTTATTATCCTAAAGAGTGTTATCCTGTTGACGAAAAAACTGGCATGGTGAATATTGGAAAAATGAATGGAAATATGTGTTATAATCCTAAAGCACCTGATTTTGATGATACTAGATGTAATTTTTTTGATACAGGGATTTTTGGAGATGATGGTGGTAGTGGAGTAGCAGGAGTTGATCCTTCAACTAGTATAATATCATCAATAAGATGTGGAGCAATAACTGATACTTATTCACACGCTAAAAACTTATTAAAGATTCAACAAAGTATTTATCAATGCCTTGAACAAGCCAAGATTGGAACTGTTAAAGGTTCTTATTGTGAGAGATTATTAGGACAAGCTGTTTGTGATATAGCAACTAATGTTATTTTGCCTGAATTTCAACAAAATGTAAACCCTAGAACTGGTGCTTCTCAAGAACAAGTTGAAAGGAATCCTTTTTCTTCATTTTTAGGACAGATGAAAGCAAATGAGAAAGCTTTCGATTCTAGATATAAAGGCTCTTTATTTGATAAAGCTGGACTTGGAACAGACCAAATAATAAATAAAGCTTGTCTTGCAGCAATAACTGGTGATTGGACAATTTTAACAGAAAATATTTTAGGAGCTATAGATCAAAATGAAGTTGAACCTGTGTTTGGTCCTCCATTTGCAGAAAGTAGAATGCAAGGTTATAATCCTTTAACTGGAGATTTATCTATTAGATATTTATTTACTTATGGAGTTTTATCGGGTGGTCAAAGAATTGATACTAAAGTTGAATTCATTTGTGATGAATCTCAACCAAATAGTGAATATTGTCCTACCGGTAGAACTGAGGCTTCAATAGTTCCAGGAAATAAAATAAGACCTATGACTTTGTATGTTTCTAAGGGAGGTTCAAAACAAGATTCAATAGTTGTTACAGATACTGGAGCTAGGTTTTGGTATAATGTAATAAAATTCACTCATACTTATCAAGTAAAAGGTGAAACAAAAATAGATGTTAGGGAGTTTCCAATAATTCATAAACAAGAAACATTAATTGCTCAATGTAATTTTGGAACAGGAGTTATGGGTGATGGAATTCCAGAAGGTTTTACTTGTGATAGTTTGTTTGAAAAAGATGCCCTTATATCAGTTTTTGAAATAGATGATAAAACTAAATTATTACCATCAAAACAAAAAACTTATTTTGAGGGAAATGGAATTTTTAGTAATTTAATATATAGTGTTAAGAATGTTGATACTTTTGATCAAGATATATCTCTAGCATATATGGCCGTGTGTAATGAAGGTACTGATAGTCAATATTATATAAATGAGATTGGAGATACAACTCCTAGTAAATCTTTAAAAGAAACTACTATTAGTGGCACTCCTGTATATGATGGAAGAATAACTGAAAGATTATTTTCTAATCTACCTAGTATTGGTGAGAGTTCAAATTCAGAAGTTGTTTACCAAGCAAAACCAAATGCTAACATACAATGGCAAATAAAAGCAATTACTACAAATTCAGAGATTAAAGGGACCTACGATATAAAGGAGATAAGATATTTTAATGGAACATCACCTTTATTGACTAATAAAGCAAATACTTTTGAATCTGAAGAAGAAATATTAGTGAATAGTTTAGCTTTTAAAGATGAAGTTATAAAAATAAATTTTAACTCTAGGCCTGAGAATGTTAAATTTTATTTAGTAGATCCAAAGAATCCTTCGACTCAAATTTTGTTTAATGAATTTAGTTCTAATGAATTAAAAACTGGAACTTGTAATTTGTATATGAGAGTTCTTCCAACATCTCAAGCAAATGAATTAACAAAAGAAAACTTTAAAACTTATAGTTCAATTGTAGATGAAAATATTGTTGTAGATGACAAATTAAAGACAAATGGTAAAATATTTCAAACAACTTTTAATTTAGGTAAGCTATCTGAAAATTCAGAAGATGAAGGAACAACTTATTTTGATTTAACTGAGCCGTACAACAATCAAAATATTTGTATAAATAAAAACACACAAGAAATTGAAATCCCAATTAAATATATTATTCAAAATACAAGAAATAAAAATAAAGAATTAGTAGTAGATTATAGGGTAACTTCTACAAGTTTTGGAACATTAAAATCAAATACTCAGAATGGAAAAGCTAAAGTTTTAGGGATTAATGATGAAACAATAGCATTCCCATTATCTAATTCCTTAAAAGATTCATTAGATAATATTATTGATGATAATTTAAAAGATAAAACTTGGGCTCACTTTTTTGGAATAAAACCAACTCAAGAATTTATTCTAAGTTACAATCTTAAAGATGGAGATAAACAAATTGAAAAAGGAGAAGTTAAATTCACAATAAACCTTAGAGATGAATGTCCTAAAATACAGAACGATTTAACTTCTCCTAGTGTGGGAGCAAGTTAATTAAAATAATTTATTTAAGTAAAAAGGTGGTCCTCTGGTTTTACCTATAAATTTTCTTAAAGGTTTTTCAACTTTATCATTAATTAAATGCATATTATCATCTTTTTCATCATCTCTTTTTTTTACTTGTAACCAATAAGTATTAGTAAGCCACATAGAACTCCAGCTTGCAGTTAATCTTCTATAATAGGGATTATTTTCAAATTTAGTTGGGCTTTCAATTTTCTTTCCACTTCCCATTTTTTCTAATTCACTAACAATTTCTTCAGCCATTTTTTTCTTCTCCTCGAATGTAACTGATTCAAATTTGTTAGCTAAATTATATGCTTTTTCAACTGATTGATAAGATGCTAAAAATATTGAATTAATAAAATGTTTTTCAGCTTGTTCATAATGTGGAATATTTCTTCTTAATTGTATGAAAAATTCATTTATTCCTTTCCTAAATTCCCAAAGTGCTCTATTATTCTCTTGCATTTCTATATCAAATGGCCGTCTTGTATGCAGAGAATTCGAATTATTTGATAATGGAATATCATACTTTGCTTCAATAAAATAAATAGCAGGTTCAGAAATTCTTTCCACAAAAGTTGCAAATTCGCCTCCATATATGTTCCTCCCACTTAATTCATTTGATGCAATTCCAGATGTATTATTTGCTTCACATAAATAGTATCCTCTTTTAACAATATCAGGTGCAATCGCAATTCCAGGTGGAAAAGAAAAATTCACCCAATCTTTTCTTGAGATATCTGCTTTCGCTTCTTGTCCAAGTCCTAAAGTTTTTCCTGCAACATAAAGTCCTGCCGCACCAATACCAGTATTTGCAGCTTTTTTCAAAAATTCTCTTCTACTTTCATCTGCTTTTGTAGTTTCTTCTCTTTTTTTCCCAAATCTAAAAATTCCCATTTGATCACCTGTTAAAATTGCTTCTAGCATTTTATTTATTAAATTCTAATCTTTAAAGTTTATAACTTTTTTGCTAAAGTTAGTTTTATAAATAATGAAAACCTATATTAAATATGACTAAACTAAATAAAGAAATTATTTTAGAGAAATTATATGAGAATAGAATCTTAATTAGGAAATATGGCGTTACAAAATTAACTTTGTTTGGTTCTTATGTTACAGATACTCAAAAAGTTTCTTCTGATATTGATTTTTTAGTTGAATTTGAGAAAGGTAGAGGTTTATTTAAAGATTATATGGGATTATCAGTTTTTTTAGAAGATTTATTTAATAAAAAAGTAGACTTAGTTAAACCACATTTAGTTAGAGATGAATTAAAAAAATACATACTTGAAGGTGAAAAACTAAATGCGAGAGTATAAATTATTTCTTGAAGACATTGTAAATAATATCAAAATAATTAAAACTTTTACAGAAGGAATGGATTTTGACGATTTCAAAAAAGATTTAAAGACAATATATTCTGTAACAAGAGCTTTAGAAATAATTGGAGAAGCAACAGCTCAAATTCCCAAATCAATAAGGGAAAAACATAATACAATTTCCTGGAAAGAAATTAAAGGATTTAGAGATAAAATTGTTCACAAATATTGGGGTGTAGATTTAGAAATTGAATGGAACATTATTGAAGAAGAATTAGACAAATTAGAAAAAGAAATAAACTTAATTCTTAAAAAACTTTAAAGTTTATAACTTTTTTGCTAAAAAAATTAAAATTTAAGAACTAAACTAACTGGACAATGATCAGAACCAAATATTTCATTATGAATATCAGCTTTTATAATGTTATCTCGAAGTGATTTCGAAACGCAAAAATAATCAATTCGCCAACCTGTATTATTCGTTCTTGAATTAAACATATAGCTCCACCAACTATATTTTTCTTCTGTGGGATTTAATTCTCTAAATGTATCAATAAAGCCAGAATTCAAAATATTATCAAAACCTTCTCTTTCTTTATCAGTAAAACCCGCATTTCCAGGTTTAGTATCAGTAGTCTTATTTGATACATCATTTTTCAAATCAATTTCCTTGTGCGCAACATTTAAATCTCCACAAAAAACAACAGGTTTTTTCTCTTCTAATTTTTTAACATAGGATAAAAAATCTCTATCCCATTCTTCGTATCTGTAATCTAATCTTTCAAGAGCTCTTTTAGAATTAGGAGTATAAACTGTAACTAAAAAATACTTATCAAATTCTGCTGTTATAACTCTTCCCTCATTATCGTGTTTTTCAATACCCATACCATAAGAAACTTTAATAGGTTCAATTTTAGAAAAAATTGCAGTCCCAGAATAACCTTTTTTCTCTGCAGAATTCCAAAACTCGTACTTATAACCTAATTTTTCAATTTCATGTTCAACCTGACTAGGATGTGCCTTTGTTTCTTGTAGACAAAAAATATCTGCATCTAATTCTTTTATAGATTCAATAAAACCTTTATTCATAACTGCTCTTATTCCATTAACATTCCAAGAAACTAATTTTAATTCACTCATATTATAACTATAATTTAATCATTTATAAAAATTCATATACAAAATAAAAAGTAACTCTCTATCAGAATCTTTTTAAATCAAATAAGGTTATTTTTTACTATCTGGGATAAATTCTATATTGTGAGGGTCGCCCAGTCAGGTCAAAGGTGCTGGATTTAGGCTCCAGTCCGTAAGGTTCGAGGGTTCAAATCCCTCCCCCCACATCTTTACAAATTTAAATAAATTCTAATCTAGGGATTTGAACTCTCAGAGTGAAACGAAGAGATACAAGAACGAAACAAAGTTGAGTGTCTAGTATATAGTTCCTTTGGCTTCCAAAAATTTCTATAAACTTAATTCGAAGAAATTTTAGAGAGCAAATCCCTCCTCCCACATATTTTAACACACATTCAACTATATTTAACCATTTATTAATAATTAATAATATATATAACTAAAATAATTCCTAAAATTCTATGACTACAAAGAAAAAAACACCTCAAAAAAAGGTAGTTTCAAAAGCTAAACCTGTTAAAAAAAAATCCAACAACTCACTTTCTAAAAAAGATACCCAATTACTTAACGATAGTTTGGATATAATTCAAAAACTAAATAGTGAAATTGACTCAGTTCAAAAAGCAAAGTCTAAATTAGAAAAAGATGTTTCAAACTTAAATACTAAAATTAATTCTAAACCCAAACAAGAAGTAAAAAAAGAAACAACTAAAGTTTCAAATAATTTAACTGAACTTTTAGAAATCGAAATTGAAAAAGTAAGATCAGAAATCAAATCAAAATCTAATAGTACAAAAAGAGAATTAAATAATAAATTTCAAGAAATTGAAACTAAAGTTCTTGATGCAATTAGAACAAATGATAAAATTCAAAAAGAATTATCAAACTCTCCAAACTCCGATGAGTTAATGAAAGAAATCGAAAAAAAGTTAAACTCACAAATAAACTCTTCAGCAAATAAAACTAAAAATCTAATAACTATAACTGAAAAAGAAATTGAAAATTTAAAATTACAAATTAGTAAACTTCAAAAATCAGTAACTGATGCTAAAGCTGATAAAAGTGTTGACTTCTCAGCAATAGAATCTAAATTAAATAATTTACAAAAACAAAATACCTCACTAAAAAAACTTGTTGAAAAATATGAAGATAATTTATATGAAAGAAAACAATCAGAGATTAAAGAACTAGATGAGAAGATTAAACAATCAATGTCAAAAGAGAGAGAGAAAAATAAAGAACTATTATCTAATTCTCACAAAGAACTTTTAGAGACTAAAAAAGAATTAGAAAGAAAATTATCAATTATAGAGAAAGAAAATCAAAAGTTTAAAGATACAATAGAATCATACAAAAAAGAAATTATTAGTATAGAAAAAGTTGATGTAAAATCTATTGAAGATAAAGTTAATTCAAATGTTAAAGAAGCATCTCAAACCTTATCTGAAATTCAAAATGCGAAAAGAGGACAAACTGAATTTTTAGTTAACAAAGTTAATGAAATAATTGATAATGTTAATTCTTTTGAAGAAGAGTTAAAAACTTTAGATGTTAAATCTTTAAAAGAGATTAAAAAACAAACTGAAGCACATTTCAAAGATTTAAAAAAAGAGTTCCTTGAATCTATAAATAAAGAAGTTAGTGGATTAAGAGAAATCCAAGCAAAAGATTTAGATAAAATATTTCAAAAAATTAAGGAAAAAGAAACAAACACTGACAATTCACTAATTAAATTTAGAGATGAAACTTTGAATTCAATTAAAAACCAAAGTAAAGAATTTGATAAAGGTTTAATCAATGTGAAAGAAGATATTGCAAAAGAATTATTGAAAGTAAATGATTTTAAAACTCAAGCTTTAACTGAACTTAAAGAAGAAAAGAGAAATTTAAGAGAGGATATTGAAAACAAACTTGTAAAATCTAACTCTCAATATGAAGCAACTTTCAATGAAAATATAAAACGATTTGAAGAAGAATTAAAATTAAAGGAAAGTAATTTTTTAAATAAATTATTAGTGGTTGATGATGAAAAAAATCATATGATTAAGGAACTCTCAGATTTTAAAGCAGATATTGCAAAATTAACAAAAGATTATATCTCGAAACTTGATGAAGAATTCCAAAAAATAAAAATTGAGGAAACTAATTTTACTAAACAAAAAGAGGATTTCACAAATGAATTATCACAAGTAACACAAGTTAGAAAATTAGAATTAGAAGACTTCGCAGTTGAAATGAAATCAAGTATTTCTAAAGTTCTTGAAGATGAGAAACAAACCTTTAATAGACATGAAGAAACATTTAGAGAAGTTTTCAATGAGAGAATTCAAAATTTAACTGAATTTTCAAAAAAGAGATTAGAACAAATTGAAAAAAAATTTGTTGATAAGAATCTTAAATATGTTCAAAATAGAATTGACGAAGGGATGTCAGAACTAAAAATACTCGAATCTTCAATTTATGCAAAAGCTGATGAGACATTAAAAAGAGTCGAAACTCTTGAAGAAAAAGAAGAAAGTTTCATTGCGAATATAGATGCTGAACTTGAGAAAATGCACGAGAAGCTAGAGCAAAGAATTACAAGTGAAGAAAAATCATTAAATAAAAGGTTTTTAGATGTAGAAAATGATTTTGGAAATTTCAAATCAATTGTAATTGATGAAGTTGAAGATTTAATTCGTGAAGTTAATAGTGTAGTTTCACAAAAATTAGAGTTAGTTGATAGAAGTATTACAAAAATGAATTTTGAGAGTTCAAATTTAAATAAGAAAACACAAGAATACACAGAGCTACACAATTTAATTTCAGAAGACATTAAAGAAGTAAGAGATGAAGTTAGTGACATTAGAGTAAAAGTAGATGTGGGAGCACCTCAGCTTGAGTCTATGAACTCTTTAATTCAAATGATGTCTGAATATGAATCTGGACTTGTAACTTTAATTAAATCGCTAAAAGATAGAGGAATTAAAACTGAAGATATTAAATCTGCCTTAATGAATAAAGGACATCCTTTATTTTATGTTGAGATGGTAATGGATCACATTCATAAAATCAAAAATTAATAGAGTAATGTTTATAAACAAAATTTAATTCTTTTTAACTATGATAGTTCCAGTAAGATGTTTTTCATGTGGAAAAGTGGTAGGTTCCCTATGGGAGAAATACCAGAAACTTCTTGAAGAAGGAAAAAGTCCAAAAGAAGCTTTAGATTCTTTGAAATTAAAGAGATTCTGTTGTAGATCAGCTATAATGTCACACGTTGATTCAATTGACATCGTAGGAAAGTATAAATAAGGTTTGTATTCTCAAGAATCTTTGATTCTTGTTGAGTATAAATAAACTTTGTTTATTTGTGTTCTCAAAAAATTTTTAACTTTTATTTAAATACAAACACTACTCTCTATAACTCTTATACAAAATTAAAAAGGTTTTTAAGTACTAACTAGAATTTAATACTATGTTCTCAACTAGTAAACGAAATTTCACATTATTATCCCTTGGACAATTCGTTTCAGTTATTGGTGATAGGATAAGTACTGCGGTATTCATATCAATTGCAGCATTCATAGTTGGAAGTACAGAAACTAGTTTTAGATCTTCTCTTTTGGTTGCTTTTCAAATAGTTCCATTTTTTCTTTTTGGATACTTCTTTGGATATTTAGCAGATAAAGTTGAGAAAAGGTCAATATTAATATTTGCAGATTTAGGTAGAGCCCTTATACTTATTTTTTTATTCTTTTTTCATGATTCTTTACTTGTATTGTATTGTGTTGTATTTTCAATTGGACTTTTAAGTAGTATGTTCGAGCCTGCTAGAAAGTCAATACTGCCATTTATAGTTCCACGAAAAAATTTAGTATTCTACAATAAAATTTATGCTACTATGGAAATACTTGCAATGATGATTGGACTTGGAGTTGGTGCATTTGCGCTTAAATATTTTTCTCTTGAACAAGCAATTATTTTTGACGCGTCAACGTATATTTTCTCAATGCTGTTATTATTATTTATAAGTTACGTAGATAACAGCGAAAAAATTAAACTTGATGATAAAGGTAATAAAACTGAAAGTTCATTTAAAAAAAGTTTTAATGAATTAAAACAAGGTTGGCTTTATTTAAAAACTCACGATAATGTAAAATATGTTATAATTAATATAATATTTTTTCATTTTTTAGGAGCCTCAATATTTTTTACAACTGCAACAGATTTTGGAACAAGATTTGCAACTTCATATACTGATGTTGGTAGTAAAGTTGGACTATCCTTTTTATTTGTTGCAATAGGAGCACTTCTGAGTCCTCTGGTAAAGAGCTTATTAAAGGATATGAAAGAATCAGTTTTATCTCAAAGAGTATTTTTATCTGGTTCTTTTATTTTATTTATGCTCTTTGTAATAACAACAACAACTAAAGATTTTTTTTATGTAGTATTGGGACTTTTTTTCTTTTTAGGAATCTTAGCAGGACTTCAATATATAAGATTTACATATCTAATTCATATGAATACAGATAAAAAATATATGGGCAGAGTAATTGCTGTTGCAGAAATTACGTGGAGTTTTGTAATTGTAATTGGAATTTTAGTTGGGTCTTTGATTAATGAATTACTAACATTTAAGTATGGATTTTTGGCCTGTGCTATAGTTTATTTATTTGGTGCCATTAGTTTTTATTTTACAAAAGATAAAATTAGTTGGTAGATTAAAATCACTAGACATTTCAAAATCAAAATTTAACTCCTTTAAAGTAGCAAAAAGACAAAGTTTATAAAATAATTTAATTTTTAATATATATGAGAAATAGGTGGGATAACATATACGCACAGAATGATTTTTATTCAATATCCAGAGATAAAAGAGGCTTGAGTATTGGTTTATTTAGTAAAGTTAGAGATGGTATTAGTTTTGGTTTATTTAGTGAAGTCGACAATGGAATTTCTATTGGTTTATTTAGTAAAGTTAGAGAGGGTATTAGTTTTGGAGGTTTACTTAGTAAAGTTGACAATGGAATTTCTATAGGTTTATGTAGTAGAGTTTTTAATGGTATTAGTTTAGGTTTATTAAGTGAAGTTGACAATGGAATTTCTATAGGTTTATATCAATCTAATTTAGCTAAAAGAGGATTAGCATTAGGTCTTTTTTCTACTATCTCAGACAAAACTTCTCAACTTCGTTTATTTCCAATTGTGAATCTCTCCACTGATTATTATGATAAATCTTTTTTTGATAGGGCTGTACCGGCAATTAAAGAAGTAAAAGATGAAGATAATAGAATTTATCTTTTTTGTTTAAGTAATAGGAAACGTTCTTTACGCTCTTATTTCGGATATCAAACAACTCAAGATCTAGTTATTCGTCTTGCTAAACAAAAATTAGAAAGATCAAAAGATTTGAGATAGATTTTTATTAACATAACTCAAATTTTATAAATAATAAGAACTAACTTATACTATGACAAAGTTAATATCACTTGATTCTCTAAAAGATTTAGATTATAAAGAATTAGGATTAAAATGTGGACTTGAAATTCATCAACAATTAAACACTGGAAAATTATTCTGTTCATGTCCTTGTGAAATTGTGTCAAATGATACTTTAAACAAAGAAATTAACAGAAAACTAAGATTCTCACTAAGTGAAACAGGAGAGGTTGATACAGCCGCTCTTCACGAATTTAAAAAAGCTAAAAATTTTACATATAAATACAATGACAAAATTACTTGTCTTGTAGATTTAGATGAAGAACCACCTAATAGGCCTAATCAATTAGCAATAAATACTGCAGTTTCGATTGGACAAATGCTTAATTTGACTTTTTTTGATAAAATCCAGTTTATGAGAAAATTAATAATTAATGGAAGTGTTACAGGTGGTTTTCAAAGAACAGCAATGATAGGTTCTTTTGGAAATATTAAAACTAGCTTTGGAAATGTATCAATTGATGGAGTAAATATTGAAGAAGACTCAGCAAGAACTATAGAAAAAAAAGATGATACAACAATTTTTTCGCTTGATAGACAAGGGATTCCTTTAATTGAAATAACAACTGGACCAGATATTAAAACTCCGATGCAGGCGCAAGAATTAGCACTTCAACTAGGAAATATCTTAAGAAGTTTTAAAGAAACAAAAAGAGGACTTGGAACAATAAGACAAGATTTAAATGTATCAATAACTGGTGGAGCAAGAATAGAAATTAAAGGAGCACAGAATTTAAAATTAATTCCAGAAATAATTGACTGTGAAATTAGAAGACAAATAATCTCAAAGTCAATACAAGAAGAATTAAGTGATAGAAAAATAAATCCTGATAATTTTACAGATTGGGAAATTTATGATTTAACTAATATTTTCAAAAATTCAGAATCACAAGTTGTAAAAGAAAATTTAAAATTAAAAGGTTCAAAAGTTGTTGGTGTTAAACTTTTCAATTTTAAAAATATTTTAGGACATGAAATACAAGAAAACCATAGATTTGCAACTGAAGTCTCAGATAAAAATAAATCTCACTATCCTCAAATTAAAGGATTATTTCACTCAGATGAATTACCAAAATATGGTATAACACAAAACGAAGTTGATGAAATAAGAAAACAGCTAAAATTAAAAGAAATTGATTCATTCATATTAATTGCAAACGAAAAAGAGTTAGCAATAAAATCTTTAAAAAATGTTCTACAAATAATTGATTCATTAATTTTAGAAGTTCCAAGTGAAGTAAGACAAGTCGATCCTAAAGGAACTTTAACTAAATTCTTAAGACCTATGCCAGGGAGTGCAAGAATGTATCCTGAAACTGATGCTATTGAGATTAAATTAGATAAAAGCTATTTAGATAAAATTAGAAAAAATCTTCCGGAACTATATAATGATAGATTAGAAAGATTATCAAAAGATTTAACTATTGAAAATTCAAAAGTTGAAACAATTTTAGAAAAATTTAGTGAAGATGAAATTAAAAGCTTAATTGAAATTTCAGGAAAAAATGCAAACACATTATACAATATAATCTTTGATATTCCAAAGGATATTAAAAAAAGAGACAATGTTGAACCAATTGATTTAAAATATTCTTTATTTGAATCATTATTAAAAATTTCAAAAGAGGATAATTTAAACTCCCAAACCATTAGAGATATTTTTATGAGTTTATACAAAGATAAATTAGATGAAGTTTCAAATTTAAAAAAGTATATAGAAGATAAAAAATTAATAGGGGAAAAAATAGATTCAAAAGAAATTGAACAAAAAATTAAACAAATAGTTGAAAAAAATAAAGGAGCACCATTTGGAGCCTTGATGGGATTATGTATGAAAGAGTTTAATGGAAGTGTTGATGGAAAGATAATTAGTGAAATTTTAAAGAAGTTTATGTAAAATTATTTAAAGCTTAGATTTTATTTTTTTATATGTTCTCAAGAAGAGATTTTTTAAAGTTTATTTCTGCAGGAATGATGGCTGCAAGTTTAGGTGCTTGTGAAGTTCCAAAAGGTTTAGATTTAAGTAGACATTTAATTTTTAAAGAAAGAATTAAATCTGGTGATTTAAAGAGATATTTTAAAAATAATCATAAAATTTCAAAAGAAGAATGGAATTCAATAATTAGTCAAATTCCTGAAGAAATATCTTACGAAATACCGCTAAATAATATTCCTATTAAAACTAAATATCCTATTTTTGTAGATATTAGTATTATTGAAAGAAATAAGAGATCTTATTATATTAGACCAATAAATCTAAAAGATAGTAATATAAATAATATTAAAGCTTTTGGATTAGAGAATTTTGAAACTAGAAAGGCAGAATTTGGGAATAGTTTTTTAATAATAAAAGATAAATCCGAATTCTTAATTTCTAATTACCATGTTGTAGAAAATTTCTGTGATGCATATAGTAAAACTAAAGATATTTCTATCGAGTCTCACCCTTTAATTTTTAATAGAGAAAAAAAAGTGGACTATTTTGAATTAGCTGATGAAAATATTCCTTTAGATTTCTTTAATGGAAATATTGTTCAACAAATTTCTTATGATGAAAATAAAGAGGGAAATCTTATTTTAAGAGTTTCAATAAAAAATTTAATATTTATCCCTGAAAATTCTCAAGATAATTTTACAAACTTATTAAGATTAAAAAAATCAAGTTTAGGGAAAAGCTTTTTTACTTCTGATATGAAGAATTCACATCATAGACTCTCACTTGGAGAATCAGGATCTCCTACTATAGATTTAGAGACAGGTAAAGTAATCTCTACTTTTTCTACAACCACAGAGTATAGCTATAAAAATTTCAATCCAGCAATTTATATTAATAATTATAAGACCATTCACAAATTAATTTCTGATTTTAACAATTCATTTAAAATTCCTATTAATTTTTCAAAAGGAAGTAAAGGAAAAGAAGTAATTTTGATACAAACCTACCTTTCAATTCTAAATAATGGAGAAGTAATTTTTTACCCAAGTAAGATTGATGGAGATTTTGGTCCAAAAACACAAATTAGTTTAAAAGAATTTCAAACTTTTCACAAATTAAAAATTACAGGAGTTTGCGATATTGAAACCTACAAACTTTTAAAAGTAGAGTATTGGAAGATAAATCCAGGATTGAATTTAATTAATGAATTATTTAATTTTAATTTTTAATATTACCAAAACAATTAAATAATTATTAATATTCTTATTTAATATGACTAAAGATATATTCAAACAAATTCCAGAGAACATAACTGAGATTTTAAAAGAACAAAAGTTAACAGAATTAAGACCCTCACAAATCAAAGCGATAGAAAAAGGGCTTTTTACAAATAATAACAATCAAATAGTTTGTACACCGACTGGAAGTGGAAAAACTCTTGTAGCAGAACTTGCAATGCTTGATACAATCTTAAACAAAAATAAAAGAGTAATTTACATTGTTCCACTAAAAGCATTAGCATCTGAGAAATATAAAGAATTTAGAGATAATTATGAAAATCTTATTAGAATTAGAATTTCAATTGGTGAAATTCAAAATGAAAGATATAACTATGATTATGATTTATTAATTTTAACTGCTGAAAAATTAGACTCCTTGATAAGGCATGATAGAAGAATATTAGAAAATTTAGGACTTGTTGTTTGTGATGAAATTCATTTAATAAACGATGAAAAAAGAGGTCCTACTCTTGAAATACTTTTATCTATTTTCAAATCAAAATTCAAAAGTATAAGAATAATAGGTTTAAGCGCAACTATTGGAAATTCAGATGAACTTGCAAAATGGCTTGAAGCAGATTTAGTAGAGGATAGTTGGCGTCCAGTAGAACTACAACATCACATTTTACT